>CAJTVQ010000014.1 GCA_910579935.1 uncultured Lachnospiraceae bacterium | reverse complement strand
CCGACTGTAAAAAGGCCTGAAACACTGATAAATACAGGGGATTCCCGCACTTTTTGGTCATTCCGGAATCAGATGAATTTATAATTCTTCCTTAAGTTTCATTTTTCTTAAATTCACCTATATAGGCAAGTGCAAAACGCAGAATTGAACTGTTTCTCGAAATCAACACCTGAAATAAAAAGACAATGCATTCCGTGCTTGCATATGAAATAATAAGTACAAATACTGCTAAGCCCTTTTCATTATGATTGGCGTATACATTTGGCCTGCCATTCAGGGAAGTTAATATAGATGAGAAAATGTATGGCATTATCACAGAAAAAACTTTATACGATCAAGGATATTTACTCGCTGCCAAACGGTCAAAGAGCTGAATTAATTGACAGGCAGATTTATATAATATGGCTCTTCCTAACCGTATCCATCAAAAATTATGAAAAAATTATGTCGAACCGGATATTTCAGTCATCTGTGACAGACATAACCTAAATGACCGGAGCTGCAGCGGCACCCCCAGCTATATCATAGAAATCGCATCCCTTTCCAGCCGTCGGATGTATTATAACTGCAAAAACGGTCTGTACATGGACGCCGGGATCCATGAGTACTGGATTGTAGGTCCTGAAAAAGAGCGCACAACGATTTACCGTTTTGACGAAGATGCCACCCCCACCATTGCTTCTTTCGAACAGGATATTCCTGTCGGCATCTATGAAGATTTAGTCATTAACATTGCCGAAATATTGAATATTTGGCGACTGCAACGGTAATAAAAAACAGCCGCCGGCCTTAAGTATTTCCCGAAACCGATCATCGGAAAATTCCCTGAAGCCGGCGGCTGTTCTTTCTGCCGCTTATTTATTCTTTAAATACTCGTCAATTCCTTTCGCTCCGGCTTTTCCCGCACCCATGGCCAGAATGACCGTTGCCGCGCCCGTTACCGCGTCACCGCCGGCATAAACGCCCTCTTTCGTCGTTTTTCCGAACTCTTCGTCCGCTACGATACACTTCCACTTATTCGTTTCCAAACCTTCCGTCGTGGAAGAAATCAACGGATTCGGAGAGGTTCCCAACGACATAATGACCGTATCCGCCTCTATCACAAACTCGGAATCCGGTTTTACGACCGGCCTTCTTCTTCCCGAATCATCCGGCTCGCCCAATTCCATCCGCACACATTTCATGCCGTTCACCCAGCCGTTTTCATCAGTCAGGATTTCCACCGGGTTGGTCAGCAGGTCGAAAATAATGCCCTCTTCCTTCGCGTGGTGTACTTCTTCCACCCTCGCCGGAAGTTCCTCTTCGCTGCGCCTGTACACGATATGTACCTCTGCACCCAGACGCAGTGCGGTTCTTGCGGCATCCATCGCCACATTTCCGCCCCCTACCACCGCTACTTTCTTTCCTCTCATGATCGGCGTATTGGATTCCTCGTCAAACGCTTTCATCAGATTGCTTCTGGTCAGGTATTCATTGGCGGAGAATACGCCGTTTGCCTGTTCTCCCGGAATTCCCATAAACTTCGGCAGGCCCGCTCCGGAACCGATGAATACCGCATCAAATCCTTCTTCTTCCAGCAATTCATCAATGGTCACGGACTTTCCTACCACCACGTTGGTTTCTATCTGAACACCCAGTGATTTCACATTCTCGATTTCTTTGGCAACCACCTCTTCTTTCGGCAGACGGAATTCGGGAATACCGTATACCAAAACGCCGCCCGGCTCATGAAGGGCTTCAAAAATCGTTACCTCATAGCCCATTTTGGCCAAATCCCCGGCACAGGTAAGCCCTGCCGGACCGGAACCGATCACCGCCACTTTCTTTCCGTTCTTCTCCTTCGCGCCTGCGGGTTTGATACCGTTCTCCCTCGCCCAGTCCGCCACAAAACGTTCCAGTTTTCCGATGGAAACCGGCTCGCCCTTGATACCGCGGATGCATTTTCCCTCACACTGGCTCTCCTGCGGACATACACGGCCGCATACTGCCGGCAGTGCACTGGCCTCGCTGATAACCTGATAAGCCGCTTCCACCTCCCCGTCCTTTACCTTCTCGATAAAGCCCGGAATATTGATTGCCACCGGACAGCCCTTCACACACTGCGCATTCTTACAGTTAATGCATCTGGACGCCTCTTCCATTGCTTCTTCTTTATTATAACCAAGGCACACTTCCCCGAAATTGGCGGCACGTACCTTTGCTTCCTGTTCACGTACAGGCACTTTTTTCAGCACATCCATAATATCCTCCGTTCCAGCGCCCTATGGGCTGCTATCTATGTTTTCAGACCATTCCCGGCCCGTCATGCCGCACAACCATGCATTATCACCATGCATCATATCTTCCCGCCGTGCATCAGCCGCACTGACCGCATCCGCCATGATGGGTATCGCCTTCCTGCATTTTCAGGACAGCCCTTCCTTCCGCCGTCTTATACATCTGCTGGCGCTTCATCGCCTGGTCGAAATCCACTTTATGCCCGTCAAATTCCGGTCCGTCCACACAGGCAAACTTCACTTCACCGCCCACTGTCACACGGCACGCACCGCACATCCCGGTACCGTCCACCATGATCGGATTCAGGCTCACCACCGTAGGTATCTGAAGTTCCTCTGTCATCTTACATACGAATTTCATCATGATCATCGGTCCGATTGCCACACAGACATCATAATGCTTCCCTTCTTCCACCAGGTCTTTGATCGTCTGCGTTACCATACCGCTTCTTCCGTAAGAACCGTCATCCGTCGTCACATACAGGTTCCCTGCCACCGCTTCCATTTCTTTTTCCAGAATCAGCAGTTCCTTTGTCTTGGCGCCCACGATGACATCCGCATCAATGCCTCTTTCCTTCAGCCATTTAACCTGCGGATATACCGGTGCGGTACCCACACCGCCTGCCACGAAAAGAATGCTCTTCTTTTTCAATTCCTCCACCGGCTCGTTTACGAATTCCGAAGGGCAGCCTAACGGCCCTACAAAATCATGGAAACTGTCGCCTGCCTTCAGTTCCGCCATTTTCATCGTTCCTGCCCCTACGGTCTGGAGTACAATGGTAACGGTTCCCTGCTCCCGGTTATAATCACAGATGGTAAGCGGAATCCGCTCCCCGTCCTCATCCATCCTGACAATAATGAACTGTCCCGGCTGACATCTTTTCGCAATCCTCTTTGCCTCTACCACCATAAGGTAAATATTGGTTGTCAGCTCCCTTGCCTCTAAAATCCTATACATCTTATCCCTCCTGTATAAGCGCCAGAAACGCTTAGTACTTTACTAAGAGACTATTCATAAAAGATAGTTTCTTTATAAAAGCCATTACTCACTATGATAATAGAAAAACAGAAAAAACGCAACTTTTTTTAGAAATTGCAGCCGCCTCCAAACAACTGAATGCAAATCATACCCTTGCGGAACAGCCTTTATATATCCACCAGCACAATCTTCCCGTCCGCATCATAAGTAATCCTGCATGCCGTCCCGTCCTGTATATTCACTCCATACAGCCGCTCCGTCTTGGACTGGCCTCCCGCAGCATCCTCATAATATTCATAGATCACATAATAATCGCCGCTTCCTTCTATCCTCACCACCGCATTGTATTTATAAACATTCCGTCCGCTCATCCCCCGCAGCTTACCGTTCTCGTCCAGCAGAACATCCGCCTTCATCAGCGCCTGTATCACGTTTGCCACTGCCATATCCACAGTAATATCCGTATGTAATTCAAGATTGTAAGTCCGTTCGGTTATCTCACTGACCGCCCCCTCCGGACTGACTGCCATGAATTTATAGACAGACCGCCCCAAAGGCATGGAAATCGCCGCCGTATAGCGGGAACTGTCTATGGTCGGGTCGGATTCATCGGATGTATAATAAACCGTACATTCCTCCGGCACTGTCACTTCAATCATGCGCGGCCCCCCATAATCCCCGCTGTCTATCGAAACCTCCGGTGCAGGCGGCGCCTGGAGTTCTATATGATATGTGTTGGAAACCACATCACTTTCCATTCCATAGTCATTCACAAAATACGCCGTAACGATGTAGGAACCGATTTCCAAAAAAATAGGAGCCGTATACACTTCGCTGTTCCTATTCGGCCTGGTTCCGTCCAGCGTGTAATAGATTTTCCCCGACGTATTTGCACTTAGTTTTAGAGGAAGCAATTCCTGATAGCGTCCCCCTTCGTAACTGAATTCCGGCGGCTTTGCAAGATACTGCTGGTATTCCGTCACGATATCCTCCCTGTCACAGGCCCTTAACAGATCATTAATCGCCTGATAATCCTCCCGTTCCCTGTATATCGCTATGATTTTTCCATAAGCCCGCTCCACTTCCGTTCCTCCGTAAGCGTCCGGGTCCTGTATCACTCCCTCCAGTATTGACAATACCTTATCGTATTGCCCCTGAATATCGTAATAATCCGCAATCCGCAAAAGAATTTCCACATTTTCCGGATCCAGCTCATATGCTTTTTCCAGCCAGCTGATCGCCTGTGCATACCGCTTTAAAGCCGCTGCTTCATCTGCCTGTTCAATCTGATACTCTACCGAATACATCCGGCGGTAACTGTAATTCCCCCATGCACCTGCCGCACCGACCGCTGCCAGAAACAGGAAAATTGCTGCTATGATCCACCCCTGTCTGCCTCCTTTTTTTCCCTTTTTCCTTTTTTTCTTCTCCCCGTTCCCCTCTTCTTCTGTCCTTACATCCAAAAAATCCGTACCCGTTCCGCCCGTTTTTTCCTCCGGAAGTTCCGGTACTGCATCTTCTCTTTTATCCCCTGAAAGCTCCGGCATCGTTTCTTCTGCCAATTCCACAAACAAAGTTGCCAGAGTCTCCGTCATTTCCCTCTCTATCTCCGGTTCGTAATCCGGCACGATCCGTATTTCCTCCCCGCATTTATCGCAATATAAATGGCCTTCTGTCAGCTCACATCCGCATTTTGAGCATTTCATAACCGACTACCTTTCTTACTTCGCCTGAAGCTTCACTGACTCCACACAATTGTTCATCAGCATCGCTATCGTCATAGGTCCTACACCGCCCGGAACCGGTGTTATTGCACTGCACACAGATGCCACGTCTTCAAAATCCACGTCTCCGCACAGTTTATTGTTTTCATTCCGGTGAATCCCCACATCTATGACAACCGCTCCTTCTTTCACGTAATCTCTGGTAATCATCTTCGGTCTGCCGACTGCCGCCACGAGAATATCCGCCCGTCTGGCCACTTCCTTCAGATTCTCCGTTTTCGAATGCGACACCGTAACGGTTCCATTCTCCCTCAGAAGAAGCAGCGCCATAGGTTTGCCGACAATATTGCTTCTTCCGATCACCACACACTCTTTCCCTGCTATCTCAATACCGGAACGCTTCAACAGCTGGATAATGCCTGCCGGCGTACAGGATACGAAACCCGGCTGACCGATACACAGCTTCCCCACACTCTGGGGATGGAATCCGTCCACATCCTTATCCGGATGGATCGCCGCTATCACCTTATCCTCATCAATATGTTTCGGAAGAGGCAGCTGCACAAGAATTCCGTTCACATCCTTCCTGCCGTTTAATTCTTCTATCAAATCCAGCAGTTCCTGCTCAGAAGTTTCCTCCGGCAGTTCGTAAGCAAGGGAACCGATTCCTATGTATCCGCATGCTTTCTTCTTATTGCCTACATACACGCTGGAAGCCGGATCGCTGCCCACCTGAATTACGGCAAGCGTCACTTCCACGCCCTCTGCCTTCATAGCCGCCACTTTTTCCTTCAGTTCATCCTTTATCTGTGCGGAAATTGCCTTTCCGTCGATCATCCGTGCCATCTTCCATCCCGTCCTTTCCTTTATACTATGCTTCTTAATTCCACACTTCTTCCATGCCTCTTCCGTCCTGTTCCCGCAAAACCTGCTACGGACCCTCCTAATGCAAAACGCCTAAAACAGTCCGGTAATAACGCCGTCTTTATCCACATCAATATGCAGTGCGGCCGGCTTTCCCGGCAGACCCGGCATGGTCATTACCGCTCCGGTCAGCGCCACTACGAATCCTGCCCCGGCGGATACATAAACCTCTCTCACCTGCATCGTATAACCTTCCGGACGGCCCAGTAAAGCCGGATCATCCGACAGGGAATACTGGGTTTTGGCCATACAGACCGGAAGTCCCCCGAATCCCAATTCCTCCAGCCTTTTTAACTGGAGCTGCGCAGCAGACGCATAACTGACCGCACCTGCCCCGTAAATTTCCTTCGCCACCGTTTCTATTTTTTCCTTTAAAGTAAGTGCGTCCCCATAAAGCGGTTCAAAATGGCTTTCTTTCGTTTCCAGTGTCCTGAGCACTTTCTCCGCCAGCGCCGTGCCGCCTTCTCCTCCCTTTTCCCATACTTCCGCCAAAGCAAATTCACAGTTTCTTTCTTCGCAGAACTCCTTCACGTAACTTACTTCCGCCTCGGTATCCGTGACAAACGAATTCAATGCCACCACCACCGGCACTTTATATTTCTGCAGGTTTTCAATATGCTTTTCCAGATTTACAATTCCCTTTGCCAAAGCTTCCAGATTTTCTTCCGTTAGATCCGCCTTTGCCACTCCGCCGTTATACTTTAACGCCCTTACGGTTGCGACCAAAACCACCGCATCCGGCTTCAGCCCCGCTATCCGGCATTTTATGTCGAAAAATTTTTCCGCGCCCAGATCCGCGCCGAATCCGGCTTCCGTAATACAATAATCCGCCATTTTCAAAGCTGCTTTCGTAGCCCGTACGGAATTACATCCGTGAGCGATATTGGCAAAAGGCCCTCCGTGTATCAGTGCCGGCGTATGCTCCAAAGTCTGGATCAGATTCGGCTTCAGCGCATCCTTCAGCAGCGCCGCCATAGCGCCTACTGCCTGAAGGTCCGCTGCCGTCACCGGCTCTCCCTGCCTGTTATACGCCACTACCATCCTGCCCAGCCGTTCCTTCATATCTTCCATGTCTTCGGAAAGGCAGAGCACTGCCATGATTTCGGAAGCCACGGTGATCACGAAATGATCCTCCCTGACCACGCCGTCCGCTTTTCCGCCCATTCCTACCACAATATTGCGCAGCACCCGGTCGTTCATATCCAGACACCGCTTCCAAACCACCTGCCTGGTATCGATTTCCAGCGCGTTCCCCTGCTGAATATGGTTATCCAGCATCGCCGCCAGCAGGTTATTCGCCGACGTAATGGCATGGAAATCCCCGGTAAAATGCAGGTTCAGGTCTTCCATCGGCACCACCTGGGCATAACCGCCCCCGGCAGCCCCTCCTTTAATACCGAAACAGGGACCAAGCGACGGCTCCCGCAAAGCGATGACCGCCTTTTTTCCCAGTCTGCCAAACGCCTGACCCAGTCCTACGCTGACCGTCGTCTTCCCCTCTCCTGCAGGCGTCGGATTGATGGCCGTTACCAGGATCAGCTTTCCGTCCGGATTCCCTTCCGCCTTTTTCAGATATCCATCCGAAATCTTAGCCTTGTATTTCCCGTATAATTCCAAGTCATCCGCTTCTATATGAAGCCTCTTTGCCACTTCAACGATCGGTTCCATCACAGCTTCCTGTGCAATCTGAATATCCGTTTTCATCCTACCAATTCCTTTCCGGTTAGCATTATTCCAATATTCCAGTGTTTCCGTTGTGCATCTTACACCATTTCCTCTATAAACTGCTCAAACTCTTCCATACTCATCAGCACTTTCCGCGGCTTCGTCCCTTCTTCTTCCCCTACCACTCCCGCTTCACACAACTGGTCCATAATACGCGCGGCACGGTTAAAACCTATTTTAAACACCCTTTGCAGCATACCGATGGAGGCCTTGTCCTTTTCGATAATAAACTTGCCGGCATCAGCAAAATACTGATCGAACCCGCTCCCTTCACCGCCGCCTCCCGCACTGCCGCCCGCCGGTGCGCTTCCCATTGTCTTGATCTGCGCTTCCACGTCTTCGCTGTATACATTGCCGATTGCCTGATTTTTCAAAAAGTCCACCACATCGGACACTTCCGAATCGGAAACAAACGCCCCCTGAATCCTGGCCGGCTTCGGATAACCCTGCGGATAAAAGAGCATGTCGCCCTTTCCCAACAGCTTTTCCGCACCGTTCATATCCAGAATCGTCCTGGAATCCACACCGCTGGAAACCGCAAATGCCACACGGCTGGGCATATTCGCCTTGATCAGACCCGTAATGACATCCACGGAAGGCCGCTGCGTGGCAATGATCAAATGAATGCCGGCAGCCCTCGCCAGCTGGGCCAGACGGCAGATGGATTCCTCCACTTCTCCCGGAGCCACCATCATCAGGTCTGCAAGCTCATCCACAATAATGACGATCTGGGGCATCTTTGCCGGGGCATCTTCCCCCCGCTCCTTCATGGATTCCACCGTCTTATTGTATCCCTTCAGGTTCCGCACGTTAAAATCCGCAAATTTCTTATAACGCTCCGTCATTTCCGCCACACCCCAGTGCAGCGCTGCCGCTGCTTTCTTCGGATCCGTCACTACCGGGATCATCAGATGGGGAATCCCGTTATATACGCTTAATTCCACTACCTTCGGATCTACCATGATAAGCTTGACGTCATCCGGATGCGCCTTATACAAAATACTCATGATCAGCGTATTGATACATACCGATTTTCCGGAACCGGTGGAACCGGCAATGAGCATATGGGGCATTTTCTCAATATCCGTCACCACCGTTTTTCCTCCGATGTCCTTACCTACCGCAAAGGCAAGATTAGAAGAAAACTCCTTAAATTCCCTGGCTTCCAGCAAATCCCGCAGCGCAACGGCAGAATTCTCCTTGTTCGGCACTTCTATCCCTATCGCCGCCTTTCCCGGAATAGGCGCCTCGATACGAATATCGGTAGCCGCCAGATTCAGCTTGATATCGTCCGCCAGCCCTACAATCTTGCTCACCTTCACTCCCTGTTCCGGCTGCAGTTCATACCGCGTTACCGTAGGTCCCTGGCTGATATCCGTAATCGTCACCCGTACCCCGAATGTAGCCAGCGTCTGCTGCAGATGCATGGCCGTCTGTTTCAGCTGCATGGCGGAATCTCCGTTTGCGGTATTCGCCCCTTTTTTCAGCAATTTTAAAGGCGGGAAGATATATTTCTTCGGTACCGCTTCCTGCGCACGTCTCCTTTCCTGCCCGATGTTCCCTAAAGCCGCATCTTCCGTTCCAGCCTCACCGGTTTTCTCCGCCGGTCTGGCAGCGGGACGGGACCGCTTCACTCCCCTTTGCACTTCCGCAATTTCCATGCCTTCCCCGGCCTGTTTTCCGAATCCGGCGGAAGCTTCCGCGGAATCCTGCATGAAATCTTCTGCCTGCCCCGCTTCCGGACTTCCAAGACTTCCCGCCGGTATTTCCTGATATCCGTCCTCCCCTGCTTCCGACAGCCCTGTATGCCCGTCTGCTTCCGGTTCCGCTTCCGTCTGATATGCCGAGGTAATATGTATCTTGTCAAATTCCATCGGAAGTTCCGTTTCGCCTGCCTTTTCTGCCACTACTTCCTCTTCCTTCACCGTCAGTTCGTCCAGATCATTTAAAACAATTTCATGGATATCATCCCGTACCTGCATGACAGAATCTTTTTCTTCTTTGGCAGTCAGTGTCGTATCCAGCATAACCCCGGATACTTTCTTATCCATCCGGAGAATCTTCTCGTTTTCCTTTGCCTCTTCCTTCAGTCTTCGCTCCTCTTCCCTGTTTTTGCGAAGCTCTTCCTGCTCTTCCCGCCTTCTCTGTACCCGTTCCCTGCGGTTGTATGCATCCTCTTTTGTTTTCTCGTATACACGCTGTCCGCCGTTTTTCACACCGCCCATCACGGATTTCTCCGTTATGATCACAATGCAGATAACCGCCAGCACGACGATCAGCAGCACAGTCCCCACCATGGAAAGAAAATGATAGGACAGGAACGCCAGCGTTCCGCCCAGCAGGCCGCCGCCGCTGTGATTCCCGCTGCACCGCTCATACAAATCTTTTGCACGATAAAAGGAGCTGTCATTCCATGCTCCCGTCAATAAATCACAGGTCATCCCGACAAGCAGGAACAGTATCACCGCCGCCACCAGTTTTCTGACCGCAATACTGTTTCCTTTATTCGAAATGCTGAACGCCACTGCCAGAAAAAACAACACCGGCGCCACATAAGAAGTCACTCCCAAAATACCGAACATCACATCGCTGACCATATCGCCCATTACGCCTACGATGCCGAAATTACATAAAAACAAAAAAACTGCCAGTGCGAATATTCCGATCAGTATCACTTCATTTTTAATTGCAACATCCATCGGTTCGCTCTGTCTCACACTCCTGCCTGCGGACGTGTTCTTCCGGTTCTTTCCCGATGGACTTTTTCTTCCAGTACCTTTCCTGCTACCCTGTCCGGATGCCATACTTATGCCTCCCATACTTACATGCTTCTGCACAGCTTTCTCAACTTATACAGTATAGCATTTAAAAGATTAATTGTCACCAATCATTTCATGAAGATGTGCCAGCGCCTCCCTGATTCCCCCTACCTCATTGATGATTCCTTCATTTACCGCTTCCTGCCCGACCAATATGGTTCCCACGTCCTTTGTCAGCACGCCCGTTTCCATCATCAGCTCTTCCAGCCTGGATTTGCTGATCCTGCAGTGCCCGCAGACAAACCCCGTGATCCGGTTCTGAATCTGCTTAAAATAATCAAACGTCTGGGGAACCCCGATAACCATCCCGTTCATCCGCACCGGATGGATCACCATCGTACCGGTCGGAACGATATACGAATAATCCGTACTCGTAGCGATCGGCACTCCGATGGAATGGCTTCCCCCCAGTACCAGCGACACCGTAGGTTTGCTCAGAGAAGCGATCATTTCCGCAATGGCAAGTCCCGCCTCCACATCACCGCCCATTGTATTTAAAAGGATCAGTACGCCGTCCACCTCACTGCTGTCCTCGATTGCCGCCAGTTCCGGCAGTACATGCTCATACTTCGTGGTTTTGGAAGTACCGTTTAAATTATCATGCCCTTCCACTTCCCCTATGATCGTGATCAGATGGATCTTGTGCTTTCTGTCATTCTTATCCAGCGTTACCTGCCCGGTTTTCTCAATCCTTTCGTCACGCTGCCTTTCCTCATCTGTCTTCTTCCCGCTGTCCTTTTCTTTCGTCTCCTCGTTTTTGGTATTCTTTCCTTTCTGATTTCCCATAGCAGTCTTCCTTTCCGTCCGTCAACGTTTTCTGCCTTTACGGCAAACGGCAGATTTATCTGCCGTTTCCTATAGTTTGCTTGGAAATCCTGTTTTTATACCTTATATATCAAAATCATCATCCTCTTTCACAGGGATGTCAAAATCCATTTCACTTTCTGCAATCTCTTTTGCATAAGTCATCTCCCGTTTTACATGCTTCTTCGGCAAAGGAAGCGGATTTTCAATAAACTTCACTTTCGGTTCCGTCTGCACGGTATCAGCCGTTTGCCGGGAAGTATCCTCCAGCGCGGTATCAGCCGCCTGCATGGCAGTATCAGTCTGCGCGGCTGGCGTTTGCACGGCAGTATCCGCCTGCACTGCGTCTTCCTGCCCTTTTCCCATGGAACGGATTCCGATTCCTGCCAGAAGCCCCCATACCGCCGTATAGAGAAAACCATAATCCATACCGCCAAACCCGGACACACGGCATACGGTCAAAAACAAAAGCAGAACCACCCAGGCATCCTGCTTCTGCGTTTTGGAAAACCAAAAGCCGATGAGGACAAGCGCCCCGAACAGGCTGCTCAGCAGATGCATCCGGGAAAAAAGCGCCCCGTTTTCCAAATAGACGGAAAAATCCCGGAATGCAAAGTTCCGCACCGGAAAAGCCAGCCACATGGACAGTCTTTCCCCATAAGAATACCCTGCTGACCATGCGTCTATACCAAGAACCAGCAAAGCAGCCGCAGCCGCGGCTCCCGCACATACCGCAAACGAAACCAGCGCCCTTTTCCCTCTTCCATTTTTCAGATTCCGCACACAGATACCTGCCGTCGGAAAAAGAAGCGTCCAGCCCGACACATCCAAAAATCCCATATAGCCGATGTATAATCCGCACACCGCCGGAAAGACATACTTCCCAATCTGTCCGGACCGTCCTTCCCCCGCATCCGCACCAGCCGTTCGTTTTCCGTACAGGCCGCACAGCAGAAGCCCCGCCGCATATAGCAGGAAATACAGTGTCTCCGGTGTCAGGTAACGGACTCCGTTACATAAATTCCGGGCAAAGGCCAGAACCGCCAGTACACACAAGGCTTCCGTCCGTCCGGCCAGAAGCCTTACTGCCGCATAAAAAACAAGGATGGCTATTACCTGCAGGACCAGCTGCAGCGCCGCTCCCGCCACCTCTTTATTACCGGTAAAAGCAAGCACGAAAGAAAGCGCCTTCGTATAAATATAGGAAGCCCCGTGGGCCATCCACGGCACTCCGCTTTCTGCCTTCACAGACGCCATATCATAGAAAAAGCCGCCCTCTATATTTCCCGCAGCAGAAAAAGCAAGCAAATAAAGACGGCAGGCTGCAGCCGACAGACACAGGCCCGGCAGCAGAATATATTCCGCCATCCTTCCGATACGCCGGACTGACGGTTTTTCCCCCATCCGGCATGCCAGCCGGTGCCCGGCAAACCATATGCCGGCAACCAGGCAAAACGCTGCGGCCACTGCCGCCAGCGTCGGATACCAGCCAATTCCCCATACATGAATACCAAACCACAAAAGATTTGTGATTATAGACACACCCGCAAGTACGGCATACAGAAGCCATAACGGATAACTTAACCATGTTTTCTTCATTTCCATGCTCATGCTCTTTTTCCCTGTGTTACTCCGCCCGAAGCGCCTGCTCCAAATCCCCTATGATATCATCCACATTTTCAATTCCCACGGATAAACGGATCAAATCAGGGGCAACCCCTGCCTCTCTCAGCTGTTCCTCGTTCATCTGCCTGTGGGTATGGCTGGCCGGATGCAGCACACAGGTACGGGCATCCGCCACATGCGTCACGATTGCCGCCAGCCTTAAACGATCCATCATCCCGGAAGCCGCACTCCTTCCTCCTTTTAATCCAAAGGAAATCACGCCGCAGCTTCCGTCCGGCATATATTTTTTCGCCAGTTCATAATACCGGCTGCTCTTTAATCCCGGATAATTCACCCAGGCTACCTTTTCATGCCCTTCCAGATATTCCGCCACTTTTAAAGCATTTTCACAATGCCGCGGCACCCTTAAATGCAGCGTCTCCAATCCCACATTCAGCAGAAACGCATTCTGCGGAGACTGAATGGAACCCAGGTCCCGCATCAGCTGGGAAGTCGCCTTTGTAATGTAAGCCAGCTTCCCGAATTTCTCCGCATAGGTTATACCGTGATAGGATTCGTCCGGCTCGCAGAGTCCGGGATATTTGCCGGGATATGCCATCCAGTCAAAATTGCCGGAATCTACAATGGCGCCTCCCACACACATTCCGTGTCCGTCCATATACTTGCTGGTGGAATGGGTGACAATATCCGCTCCCCATTTAAACGGATTGCAGTTGATCGGTGTTGCAAACGTATTATCCACGATCAGCGGAACCTGATGGGCATGAGCAACCCTTGCAAACTTCTCAATATCCAGCACTACCAGCGCGGGATTTGCGATCGTCTCCGCCAGCACGCATCTGGTATTCTCCCGAAAAGCCCTGCACAGCTCTTCCTCCGGGGCATCCGGATCCACTACGGTACACTCTATCCCCATTTTCTTCATGGTTACCGTCAGCAGATTGAACGTGCCGCCATATACGGTTGAAGACATGACCACATGGGAACCTGCCTCACAGATATTGAAAACCGCATAATAATTCGCAGCCTGTCCGGAAGAAGTGAGCATCGCCGCGGCGCCGCCTTCCAGTTCGCATATCTTCCGTGCCACATACTCATTGGTCGGGTTCTGCAGACGGGTATAGAAAAATCCGCTTTCTTCCAAATCAAACAGTCTCCCCATCTGTTCCGAAGTTTCATATTTAAATGTCGTACTCTGGTAAATGGGAAGAACCCTGGGTTCCCCGTTTTTGGGCTTCCACCCCGACTGAATGCATATCGTCCCTTTTCCATATCCTTCCTGTTTCATCCCTTTTTCTTCCTTCCGTCCTGTTTACCTTCTTTACATTGCCTGCTCCGTTTACATTTCCATTTCCCGTTTCATTTCTTTGTCTTCATTGCAGCCGTGACCAGAAACTGCTGCCTCAGTTCCTCCACCATCTCTGTATAGACTGCCCCGCAGACTTCCAATTCTCCGTTTTCGATTGCCTCAACACAGGGTTTCAGATAACGCTCCCATATATAAAGATACTTCTCCTTTGCATCCGGCAGCTTCTCAATCCGCCTGACAATGGTCGGCGCTATATTATAATATTCCTCCACCAGCGCGGCTTTACCGTTCTGAAGCAGGTAACCGTCGCGGTATCCGCGCAGTAGTTCCAATTCATGGCAGTCTTCCGGCTTTTGAAGACTTTGGCATACTGCCGTCGTAATATAGCACAATTTCGTGCGGAACCCCGATACAATAGATGCATGATCCGCCCACTGGATACGGTTCCCCTTAAAAGTTTCCCCCCATATTGCACAGATGCATCCTGCCAGCATCCGCGCACTTTCCTGTTTGCATTCCAGTATGGCAGGCAGGAAATAGACCGCCATAAACATATTGTAGTCAAGCTGTGCCGCCTCACGCTTCCGCTTTCCGGATATCTGTTCCAGCTCTTCTTTCACATATCCCGCGATCACGGACGGCAGCTCATAAGAAAGGTCCCCTTCCTCACCGGCTGCAAGCGCCCGGTTCAATTCCGAAAAGAATGCTTTGTTCTCATCCAGATATCCTTTGAATAATTCCCCGTAAGTATCTCTGCGGAAAGCATGAACCCGCTTATCCATCCCTTTGAAAAGGGGAGCTATATTCCTTAAAATCTCATTCATTTTCTCTTTCCCTGCTTCATCCTGTTTCAGTCTGCGCACGTTTCCTTTTATTCATCCCAATTATGATATACTGCCTGTACGTCGTCATCCTCATCCAAAAGATCCAGTGTTCTCTGAAGGTTCTTAAGCGCCGTTTCATCCGTCACTTCCACATAATTCTGCGGGATCATCGTCACTTCCGCCGAAATCATCTCAATCCCCGCTTTCTCCAGCGCTTTCCTGACTTCCTCGAACCCGTCGGGATCCGTCAGGATTTCATAGCTGTCCTCTTCCTCTGAAAAATCTTCCGCTCCCGCGTCCAGCGCCATCATCATTAAATCATCGGATTCCATGGAACATTCTTCCTTATCAATGATGATCTGCCCCTTTTTATCAAACATGAACGATACACAGCCCGGCGTGCCGATACTGCCCTGTCCTTTTGTAAAGGCATTCCGTATATTGGCTGCGGTACGGTTCTGGTTGTCCGTCAGCGCATCCACGATAATGGCAATGCCGCTCGGTCCGTATCCTTCATACGTCACATATTTATAATTCACATTCCCTACATCACCCGCCGCTTTTTTAATACCGCGTTCAATGGTATCGTTTGGCATATTGTTGGCCTTTGCTTTTGTGATGACCTGTGCCAGTTTAAAGTTGTTTGCCGGATCCGGTCCGCCCTCTTTTACCGCCACTGCAATTTCTCTTCCGATAATCGTAAAAATTTTTCCCTTTGCCGCGTCGTTCTTTTCCTTCTTATGTTTAATATTTGCAAATTTTGAATGTCCTGACATTGCTTTTGTTCTCCTTTTCCTTTTTTACATTTCTCCGTCAGACTCCGTCTCCCCGTCTTCCCGGATATCTTCCCCTTCCTGCTTTATCTTCGTGACCAGTACGCTCTGTATCATCTTATTCTCCACTGACAGGATACGGAAATTGTAACCGTCCACCTCCACCTCAAACTCCTCGTTTTCTTCCGGAATCTTGTCCATCCGTGCGATCAGGAAACCGTTCAGCGTCTCAAATTCCTCTTCTTTAAAACAAATCTGAAAACGCTCTTCCAATTCCTTTAACGGCATCTTTCCTTCGATGATATATTCGTCTGCATTGTCTGTTTCCTCAATATATTCCTCGTCTTCGTCATACTCATCCATCAGATTGCCGACAATTTCCTCCAGAATATCCTCCATGGCAAGCAGCCCTGACGTCTGCCCGTACTCATCCACGACAATGACCATCTGTGTTTTGGAAGACTGCATCATCTGAAACAGCCCGTCAATATTCTTTGTTTCCGGAATAAAAACAGGTTCCCGCAGCAGCCCTTCGATATCCCTCACGGGCCGGTCCAGTTCCGTTTCGCTGACATGCAGACGCATGGCATCCCGCAGATGCAGGATTCCCGTGATGTGGTCCAGATTCTCCTCGTATACCGGAAATCTGCTGTTGTTGGCTTCCAGCATGAACTCAATGGCATCCCGTAAAGACAGATCGGCTTCCACACAGACCATGTCTCCCCGATGGGTCATAATATCGTTCGCTTCCTTATCGCCGAATTCGAAAATATTCGTGATCATCTCCGCTTCCGCCGCCTGCAGGACCCCCTGTTCATGACCCTCATTGACCATTGATATGATTTCTTCCTCCGTTACGTCCGCCAGCTCCTCATCCGCCCTGATTCCGAACAGACGCAGGATACCGTTCGTACTCACCGTTACCAGTCCCGTAAAAGGCGACAGAGCCTTTACAATACAGTAAACCGGCCCGATGCACATATATGCCCACTTATCCGGATATCTGGCTGCCACTTTCTTTGGCAGCAGCACTCCGAACGTCAATAATATGTAGAGAAGTATCACTACTGTAAGCACCAGCGAAACCACTCCTGCTATTTCCACGCCTCCGGCAATGCCCCCGGTCATGCCTTCTGGTACCGCGCCCGCCGTATTTTGGGACATATACCCTTCCATCAGCCGTCGTATGCCCCTCAGCCATATGCCGAGATAAAATCCGCCCATAATGATATGGATCAGTGTAACCACCAGCTGCACCGTATTCACATATCCCGCCGGATCTTCGATGATTTCCGCCAGCCTCCGTGACTTCCTGTCCTTTTCCTCTTTTGCCCGCTTCTCAATATCCTTTGCGTTCAGCCCATGTATTGCCGCACCAAATCCGTAAAAAAACATATCGATCAAAATCAGTAATATGAATAGAATGATACTGGCAGTAGGCCCGCCGTCGTCCATAATCCCATCTCCTTTTGTATTCCACATAAAATATCACTGTAAACTATACCATTTTACTTTAGTTCCGTCAAGCAGACACCTTTTGCTTCTTATGTATTATGGCAGAACACGTTCAGTTCAAGGCTGATCAGCAGTCCTTCATTCACCTTTCCCATAATCTCACTGTCCAGATGACACACTTTGTCTTTCAATCGCTTCTTGTCAATCGTCCTGAGCTGTTCCAATAAGATAACGGAGTCTTTCACCATATCGTATTTATCCGCATCCAGTTCGATATGGGTCGGCAGTTTGGCCTTATTCAGCTTCGACGTAATTGCAGCGCAGATCACGGTCGGACTGTGCCTGTTCCCCACATCGTTCTGTATGATAAGTACC
This sequence comes from uncultured Lachnospiraceae bacterium, assembly GCA_910579935.1. Lineage (GTDB taxonomy): Bacteria > Bacillota > Clostridia > Lachnospirales > Lachnospiraceae > Kineothrix. The sequence goes on along the minus strand of CAJTVQ010000014.1, from coordinate 61,306 downwards.
GGTCTGACCCCGCCCTGTTCCGAGCCGATGACCGGGCGCAGATCCGCATAATAAATATCTCCTCGTTTCATTTTTCTCACCCTTCACTATAAACTTTTATGGCTAAATTATTGCCAGTTTATCCGAAGGTATTCAATTTCTATTCAAAATCATGAAAATAATCTTTCGTCCCGACTATCTTTCCCGCTTTCAGATAAATCCGCGGTACCCTTTTTCCTATGCAGCAGGCAAGTTCATAATTGAACCGCCCCGACAGTCCTCCCAGTTCTTCCATGGTAATCTGTCCGTCTCCGTCCCTGCCGATCAGCGTTACCGGATCTCCCTCTTCCGCCTGCGGAATGTCCGTCACATCCACCATAAACTGATCCATACACACCCTACCGAGAATCGGAGCCCTTTTTCCCCGCACCAGTACGGAGCCCTTCCCCGAAAGGCCTCTGGGATATCCGTCCCCGTAGCCGACGGGAATCGTTGCCACCCGCGTCTTTTTCTGTGCCGTATAGGTTCCGCCGTAACTTACCGGCGTTCCCGCCTCTATTTCCTTTATATATATAATCCGACTCTTCACTTCCATGACCGGTCTGAGCGGAAGTATATCCCTTGCCACCTCTTCCGACGGCCACAAACCGTAAAGGATGATGCCGGCGCGCACCATGTCCATATCCGCCTCCCGCATCTCCACGATCCCGGCGCTGTTGGAGCAATGCCGGACAGGGATACGGTATCCGGTTTCCGCTTCTATCCGGTCTGTAAACTGCCGGAACCGGGCAAGCTGGCTTTCCGCCGCCGACTTATCCCTTTCGTCCGCTCTTGCAAAATGGGTGAATATCCCTTCCAGCTCCAGTTCCGGTGCATCCAGCGCCATTTTCACCAGTTCCATGCCTTCCCCATCCGGCCGGATACCAATGCGGGACATTCCCGTATCCACCTTTATATGCACTTTTGCCTTCTTGTTCTGCTTCCGCGCACAAGCCGACAGCTGCTCTATCATATCCGGACGAAATACCGCCGGTCTTATTTGGTGATTGATCATTTCCCCATAAGAACAGGGAAAGGTATACCCCAGCACCAGAATCGGCTTACGGATGCCGCATTTTCTTAAAATCACGGCCTCTTCCGCAGTCGCAGTGGCAAAACCTGCCAGGTAATCAAGCGGTTCCAGTTCTTTTGCAATGGGCGCCGCTCCATGTCCGTACCCGTCCGTCTTGATCACGCCCATGATTTTTGTCTCCGGCGTGATATTCCTTTTCATATTGTCTGCGTTCAGACGTATGGCATCCAGGTCTACCGATGCATAGATTCTGCTGTATTTTTCCTGTATTTCTTTTATTTCCGCCTGCGTTTCTGTCTGCATTTTTGTTTCTGTCTCCATTTCTGTCTCTGTCTGCGGCTGCATTTACGTTTCCCGCCGTATTTTTTTCCCTGCTTCCAAAAGGGTATCCGACTTACACAGTTCTGTCAGTTTTTGTACCACATCCCCTGCCATCAATCCATGGCGTCCCATTTCCTCCGCAGCCAGATCGCCTGCCATTCCGTGCAGGTAAACACCCGCTTCGGCCGCTTCCTCCGCCGTCATTCCCTGTGCCAAAAGTCCGCCGATGATTCCTGCCAGCACATCTCCCATTCCTGCCGTCGCCATTCCGTCATTTCCGGTGGTATTCAGATACTGCTCCTCCCTGCGGCAGGATGCGACCACGGTCCGCGCATCTTTTGCAGCCATGACACAGCCGTACCGGGCAGCCAGTTCCTTTGCCATATACAGGATTCCCTCTTTTGTATCTTCTACAGTTCTGCCGCAGAGCCGTGCAAATTCTCCTGCATGAGGGGTCATGACGATCTCCCTTCCGTCTCCGGCGTGTTTCTCCAGATACTTCCGCAGCGGTTCCCGTCCGGCCAGCAGATTGATTCCGTCCGCATCGATCACAAGCGGTTTCCGTGTTTCCATCAGCGACCAGGTAAGCAGCATTTCCGCCTCCCTGCCGGTTCCCGTCCCCGGCCCGATGACAATCGCATCCGCCCAGTCAAACGCCTGCCCTGTCAGCTCTGCCTTCACCTGTTCAAACGCTTCCGGATTCTCCGTTCCTGCTCCTTCTTTCCGTGTCCGGTAAGTCATAAGCAGCGCTTCCGGTACTTTCTGCTGGATGATCAGACGGTTTTCCTCCGGTGTGACCACTTTTACCATGCCCGCACCGATCCGGTAAGCGCTTCTGGCACAAAGTTCACAGGCGCCGCTCATATTCACACTGCCTGCTATGACCAGTACTTTCCCGAACGTTCCTTTATTGCCCCATGCCGCTCTGTCCGGCAGCCACCGGCAGGCCGCTCCCCGCCCTGTGTACAGCTTTGGTTCTTCTCCAAGAAAACTTTCTTCTGTAATTCCGATCTGCCTGCACACCACTTCTCCTGCATACCCGCAGCCCGGATATAATACATGCCCCGGCTTTTGAAACGCAAAGGTTACGGTCAGATCCGCCCTGACTGCCGCTCCCATAACCGCTCCCGTATCCGTATGGATTCCCGACGGGATATCCACCGCACACACAAAAGCCTCCCTGCGGTTTATTTCCTCCACCGCCTGCGCATAAATTCCTTCCAGATTTCTGGACAGCCCGATTCCGAATAAGGCATCCACAATAATATCATATTCCCCGCTTCCGATTTTGCTTTGTACCGGACACCCATATTTTTCAATTATTTCCAATTGTCCGTTCGTCTCTTTTCCGCACTTTCCCCTTTCTCCCACGAGCCAGACTTCCACGGCATAGCCGTCCTGTGCCAGCAGCCTTCCCACGGCAATCCCGTCCCCTCCGTTATTCCCGCAACCGGCCGCTACCAGCACACGCTTTCCATTTCCGCACCGGCGCTTTATCTCCTCCGCCACAGCCAGAGCCGCTCTTTCCATCAAAACGATGGACGGTACGCCAAAGTATTCCGTCGTATTTCTGTCATACCGCTTCATCTCCCCGGCGGACACCAGATACCGTTTCCTGTCCCCGCCGTCTCCCGGCTCCGCTTTCCACTTGCCGCTTTTTATTCCCTCTGCCGATTTCCCTCGCTCCATCCTGTATCCCTTCCTTTTACCCGCTTCGCGCAAAGTGCAGTTCCGAACCGGCACCCTGACATCGGAATCAGAAAAATGCGTCCAAACCACTGTTCTGACGCATTTGCCTTTTGTCTTTTATCATGTTTTCATCACGCCCGGTTTTCCGGCCGCTCCTGCTTTTCCTGCACCCGCGGCTGTCTTCTTTTTTAATTCCTGCGCCTTCTTCCGCTCTTCCGGATTATATTTCATATCAAATATCTCAATCACTTCGGCGCCGAAAATATCATGCATATAAGAATACAGGTCAAAATTGGATTTTTCCCTGTCTTCCTTGCGCACCAGATTTTTCTTAATCTCTACCCGGACGTTCTTCACCCAGTCGTTAATTAAATCAATGTCCCTCGTATTCTCTGCTATCGTATGGTAGCAGATATCCATGGTCGCAAGCATCAATTTATAATTCACGCTGTCAATCTCTCCTGGAAGCACCTTCAGTTCGTCTGCATAGTCTTCCAGCTTCTGGTTGCAGTCGTTAATTAACCGCTGCTTTTCCTCCATCTTTTTTTTGGTTTTCGCGTCAGGATTTCCTCCCGCCTCATCCGCCAATTCCATAATTTCCGCCATCAGCTTCTTTTTCAGCTTCCGTATCTCTTTCGACTCGGTATTCAGTTTTCCCTGCCTTTTCAAAAGTTCATTCAGTTTTTCTTCCCCGCGCCGTACTTCTGCCGGTATCTCCGCCTGTGCCTGCGTAAAAAGCTGATGCCATTTATTGTCCAACGTCAGCACCGGTATTTTTTTACCTGCCAGCGCCTGCCGGAATGTATCTTCTGACTTTGCCATATTCCTCTCCCCTTCTGCCGCAAACTGTCTGCTGCTGTCTCCCCGAACCGGCAGTATGTCCCGCGCTGCGCATAAAACGCACATTACTGCGGAATATCTGACCTACCGTCACCGCCGGCGTGAAATCGGTTGATATTATAGGACAACTTCATCAAACTGTCAGATAAATGGACATTTTCCACCTGAACTTCCTCCGGCACATTCAGATCCACATGGGCAAAATTCCAAATTCCCTTAATGCCATAGCCAACCAATTGTTCTGCCACTCTCTCCGCCTCTGTTTTCGGAATGGCCAGCACCGCAATATCAATGTTGTTCGATTTCACAAACTGCTCGATCTGTTCCATGGGCTGCACTTCCACATCCCGTATTTTTTTCCCGTATAACTGGGGATTCCTGTCAAAAACTCCGCGGAATAAAAAGCCCCTGCGCTCAAAATTCCCGTAATTGGCCAGTGCCTGCCCCAAATTTCCGGCTCCTATGATAATCAGATTATGATTCTGATCTAATCCCAATATCTTTCCGATTTCCTGAAACAGGTACTCTACGTTATAGCCATATCCCTGTTGTCCGAAACCTCCGAAATTGTTAAAATCCTGTCTGATCTGTGAAGCGGTCACTTTCATAATATCGCTGAGTTCCTGTGAAGATACTCTCTCGATCCCCTGATCCCTGAGTTCTCCCAAATACCGGAAATAGCGCGGCAAACGGCTGATGACCGCCTGTGAGATTTCTTTTTCTTCCACAGCGCCTCCCCCTGTTCCTTAAAAGCAGGCCCGGCTTTTTTATAATATACCGGCTGGACCCTAATGTATTTATTATAATGGGTGGCAAAAATAATGTCAATGAATTGACAGCAGGTTTTATCACCGCTAAAATAAATGTGATCAGCGGATAAATATGATTTCTTAGGGAGGACATTGCCATGATTTTATCATGCCAGAATATTTCAAAGGCATTTAATGAAAAAAATATATTAAAAAACGTATCGTTCCATATTGAAGATTACGACAAAGCCGCCATCGTCGGCATCAACGGGGCAGGGAAAACTACGCTGTTGAAAATTATCGTGGGAGACATGCAGCCGGACGAGGGCATCGTAACGCTGTCCAAAGACAAAACCTTCGGTTATCTGGCCCAGCACCAGTCCGTGGATACGGAAAATACCATCTACGAAGAACTGCTGACCGTAAAGCAGGAACTGATTACGTTAGAAACGCGCATTCGGGAAACCGAACTTCAGATGAAAGCGGTGGATGGAAAAGAACTGGAGCGGCTCATGGAACTGTATTCCCAGCTTACCCACCGCTTTGAATCCGACGGCGGCTATTCTTACCGGAGCGAACTGACCGGAGTGCTGAAAGGACTGGGCTTTACCGAAGAAGAATTTGACAAACCCGTCTCCACCCTGTCAGGCGGTCAGAAAACCCGTGTGGCTCTGGGCAAACTGCTTCTGCTCAGGCCGGACCTGATCATGCTGGACGAACCGACCAACCATTTGGATATGTCCTCCATTACATGGCTGGAAACCTATCTGATGAATTATAAGGGCGCGGTCATCATCGTTTCCCATGACCGCTATTTTTTAGACCGCATTGCAAACAAAATCATCGAAATCGACCAAACCAGGGCTTCCATCTTTACCGGCAATTACAGCAGCTATGCCCAAAAAAAGGAACAGCTGCGCGCTGCCGAATGGAAGGCATACTTAAACCAGCAGCGGGAAATCAAACACCAGGAGGCAGTCATTACCAAATTAAAATCTTTTAACCGTGAAAAATCCGTCAAACGCGCCGAAAGCCGTGAAAAAATGCTGGATAAGATAGAACGCATTGAAAAGCCCACGGAAGCCAACACGGATATGCATATCTCCCTGGAACCGAAATATACCAGCGGCAACGATGTGCTGCATGTGGAAAACCTGTCCAAATCCTTTGCTTCCCTTTCGTTATTCCAGGATATCGGTTTCGATATCAAAAAAGGGGAACATGTGGCAATTATCGGAGACAACGGCACGGGAAAGACCACGATCTTAAAAATCATCAACGGCCTGCTTCCTGCCGACAGCGGTTCTCTGCGTCTTGGAACCAATGTGCACATCGGTTACTATGATCAGGAACATCATGTCCTGCATATGGAGAAGACGCTGTTCGAAGAGATTTCGGATGAATATCCGTCACTGAACAATACGGAAATTCGTAATACCCTTGCCGCTTTTCTATTCACCGGCGAGGATGTGTTCAAGCAGATCAAAGCTCTGAGCGGCGGGGAGCGGGGGCGTGTTTCCCTTGCCAAGCTTATGCTCTCGGAATCCAATTTTCTGATTCTTGACGAGCCTACCAACCATTTGGATATTACCTCCAAGGAAATTCTGGAGGATGCCCTGAACGGCTATACCGGAACGGTTCTGTATGTATCCCATGACCGTTATTTCATTAACCGTACGGCCAGCCGTATTCTGGAATTATCCGGCCATACGCTGACCAATTACTTGGGGAACTATGATTATTACCTGGAAAAAAAGCAGCAGCTTGCCCTCTCCTCGCAAATGGCTGACGGCAGTCCGTCTTCCGCCCCTGTACCTTCCGGTACGGGGGAAAAAGAATCCGCTGCCAAACTGAACTGGAAAGAACAGAAGGAATTGCAGGCGAAACAGCGTAAGAGGGAAAATGAATTGAAGCGGCTGGAAGAACGGATTGAAAACCTGGAACAGCGGGATGCTGAGATTGATGGGGAAATGAGCCGGCCGGAGGTCTGTACGGATGTTGCGAAATTGCAGGAACTTTCCAGGGAGAAGGAGGGGATTGCCGCGGAACTGGAACAGCTTATGGAACGGTGGGAGGTGCTGGAGGCTGGGGAATAGCGGTGTTGGCCGTAAATCCATCTTCCGTTTTCGGTGTGCAGACGGGGCTGTCAGCGGTTTGGGGACGGGCGGGCTGTGCGGGGAGATGGAAAATCTGTTCAAAAAAAGGAGATATTTCTTACTGCTTTCACCGGCAGGAGGATTGTCATTTCAGGCGGCGTTGTCTGACTGAACGAAGTGAAGGAGTTCAGCCGCCGTTGACAAGCCTCCTGCCGGTGAAAACAGTTAGAAATATCCCTTTTCTGCAGTCAGATTTCCATTCCCCGCACAGTCCGCCCGTCCCCGAACCGCTGACAGCCCCGTCTGCACACCGAAAACGGAAGATGGATTTCCTCATATGTTTATGCGGAAACTATTTCCGGATAAAGTATTTAGATATGGGTATTTTTACATTGTCTCCAGGGTTTTTCGGATTTCTTTGATGAAGTTTTCGCTGCTTAGCGCCGTTACGTTTTCCAGTGTGGTAATCTGCGCCAGATCCTTGGTCATTCTGCCGGACTCGATGGTGGCCAGTGTTGCTTTTTCCAGGTTATCTGCAAATTCTGTCAGTTCTTTGATGTGGTCCAGTTCGCCGCGTTTGCGCAGTGCGCCGGTCCATGCAAAGATAGTGGCAACTGAATTGGTGGAGGTTTCTTCTCCTTTCAGGTGTTTGTAGTAATGTCTTTGCACGGTTCCGTGAGCCGCTTCGTATTCGTATACTCCGGTGGGTGATACCAGAACGGAAGTCATCATGGCAAGGGAGCCGAATGCGGAGGATACCATGTCGCTCATTACATCGCCGTCATAATTTTTGCACGCCCAGATAAATCCGCCTTTCGCTTTCATTACGCGGGCCACGATGTCGTCGATCAGGCTGTAGAAATATTCAATTCCGGCTGCCTCAAAGTGTTCTTTATATTCTGCATCATAGATTTCCTGGAAAATGTCTTTGAAGTTATGGTCGTATTTCTTGGAGATGGTATCCTTTGCACCGAACCATAAATCCTGTTTTGTATCCAGCGCATAGTTAAAACATGCCCTGGCAAAGCTGCCGATGGAAGCATCTGTATTATGTACGCCCTGAATAATGCCGGGGGTCTTGAATTCATGAATGGTTTCTCGCGTAACGGTTCCGTCTTCCGCGGTATAGACCAGTTCCGCCTTTCCTGCGCCGGGGACTTTGATCTCTACGTTTTTGTATATGTCACCGTATGCATGACGGGCAATGGTGATGGGTTTTTCCCAGTTTTTTACACAGGGGTCTATCCCTTTTACTTTAATCGGAGCACGGAATACTGTTCCGTCCAGAATCGCGCGGATGGTTCCGTTGGGGCTTTTCCACATTTCTTTCAGGTTATATTCGGTCATGCGCGCTGCATTGGGGGTAATGGTGGCGCATTTTACGGCAACACCGTATTTTTTTGTTGCTTCTGCGGAATCTGCCGTCACCTGATCGTTTGTCTCATTGCGGTGCTCCAGACCGAGGTCGTAATACTCTGTCTTCAGATCTATGAAGGGCAGCAGCAGCTCATCCTTTATCATCTGCCAAAGGATTCTTGTCATCTCATCTCCGTCCATCTCTACAAGGGGGGTTGTCATCTTAATTTTTTCCATATTCATTCTCCTATTCCAGTTCCGCATCCAACCGGACAGCCCCTTGTCGGCAGAACAGCTTCTGTCCGCTCCGCAGCCATAAGCTGCTCTGGGGACTGTCCGGTTGGATGCCGTTTTACGGTTCCATGGTTAAATTTCTTCCTCTTTTTCGTAAATTTCATACAATCCGTTTTTTACCATATTGTCATAAGCATTGACGATATGTTCGTTTGCGAGGGCTTCTGCCCTGTCCTTATCTTTGGCTTTAATTGCTTCCATGATCTGGCGGTGTTCGTTGTTGGATACCTTTCCCCTGCTGCCGTTGGACAGTGTTTTTCTTCTTACCCGCAGTACATATTCATGGAAGTCCACCAGCAGGCGGGCCAGCTGTTTGCTGTTGCAGGACTCGTAGAGAATCTGGTGGAAGCGGTTATCCAGTTCCGCCATCTGGTCCAAATGGCCCTTCTTTGCGTGGAACTCTGCAAGGTATACATTTTCCTCCAGTTCCTCCAGCTGTTCCTCCGTGATATGGTCGGTAGCCCATCTGGCACACAAGCCTTCCAGTTTGGAGCGGATCATGTAGATATCTCCTACGTCTTTCGCTGTTATGCCTGTCACATATGCCCCTTTGTTCGGCACAATCTGAATCAGTCCTTCCAGCTCCAGCTGCCGGAACGCTTCCCTTACCGGGGTACGGCTGACTCCCAGTTCTTCTCCTATGGCCACCTCCCTCAGTTCTTCGTGCTCTTTGTACTTGCCGCTCAAAATATCCTCCCGTATCTTGTTGAAGACACGTCCCCTCAAAGAGTATTTGTCGTTTACTTCCTGCTTTACATCATAACTTCCCATTTCTTTTCCTAACCCCTATTCCAGAATTCTAATACAGACCGTCATTGGAATGTTTCGTTATCCACTCCCAGCTTTTCGCATATTCTGCCGATCTGTGCAACCAGCTCTTCATCTGTCAGCACCGTTACCCTTCCGGAAGCATATTCTTCATCCACCCACTTCTTCACCTCCTGCACCAGCTGTGAATTTTTATTCAGCTGCCCGTCTCCCTTCAGCTTGTAATAAGTATTCATCCAGTGGGCAATGCCGGCCAGTCCCGAAGTATTGCTTACCGCACACAGCACCGGGCGGTTCAGGAATTTCTCTGTATCAAATATATTATAAATCTCTTCATTTTTCAACAGCCCGTCCGCATGAATTCCTGCTCTCGTCACATTAAAATTTTTCCCGACAAAAGGAGTCCTGGGAGGAATCTGATAGCCGATTTCTTTTTCGTAATAATCCGCCAGTTCGGTGATCACGGTCGTATCCATACCGTTCAGACTGCCTTTCAGCTGTGCATACTCGAACACCATCGCCTCCAGCGGCGTATTGCCTGTCCGCTCTCCGATTCCAAAAAGGGATGTATTGATACCTGCACAACCATACAGCCAGGCAGTCGTGGAATTCGACACTGCTTTATAAAAATCATTGTGCCCATGCCATTCGATCAGGGAATGCGGCACACCTGCATGGGTATGTATCGCGTAAATGATTCCCTGTACGCTTCTTGGGATAACCGCACCAGGATAATTCACACCGTATCCCATCGTATCACAGGCGCGCACCTTAACCGGTATCTTATATTTCTCCATAAGCTTCATTAATTCCAGACAAAAAGGCACCACATAGCCATAAATGTCCGCCCTTGTAATATCTTCCAAATGACAGCGCGGACTGATGCCCTCTTCCAGACAGTCACGGATCACACTCAGATAATGCTCCATCGCCTGTCTTCTCGTCATCTTTAATTTCAGGAAAATATGATAGTCCGAACAGCTTACAAGGATTCCCGTTTCCTTCATTCCGATTTCCTTCACCAGCTTGAAATCCTCTTTGCTTGCACGGATCCAGCTGGTCACCTCCGGAAACTCATATCCCCGCTCCATACACTTATAGACCGCATCCCTGTCCTTTTTACTGTACAAAAAGAATTCGCTGGCACGGATCATCCCGTTCGGCCCGCCCAGCTTATGAAGATGATCATAGATCGTCACGATCTGCTCCGTCGTATACGGCGCTCGCGACTGCTGTCCGTCCCGGAATGTCGTATCCGTAATCCAGATTTCCTTCGGCATATTATGCGGAACGATTCTATCATTGAACGGAATCTTCGGTATTTCGGAATAAGGAAACATATTACGGAACACATTCGGCTTCTCCACGTCATCCAAAATATACATGTGTTCCTCAATTTCCAGCAGATTGTTCTTCTCGTTCATCGTCACCGGACGATTCTCAAAGGTATTGTTCTCTTTCATGACTGCCTCCCTCTGCCGTCTGCGCCGGCAAATACACATACGATAAATTGCGGCTTACCTCGCAAAGCGAAACAGCATCAACCGCTACGTATTATTGTATACAATCATACGATTTGTGTCAATACACAATTTGAATCAGCCGGCTGATATTTATCATGCCCCATCCCTGCTTTGTCCACGGCTCCTTCATATCCGTCGCACTGTAATTGATTTTCCGCTTTACCTGCTCATTGGAAAGTTCCGGATATTTCTGCAGCAGCAAAGCTGCCGCCCCCGATACGATCGGAGTTGCCATGGAAGTACCGCTCTTTTTCACATACGCATTTTTATAACCACGGAAAACGGACCTGCAGGCCACATTGCAGGAAACAATGTCCGTTCCCGGAGCTACCACATCCGGCTTTTTCACCGCAAACGGAGAAGGGCCTCGTCCGGAATAATCCTCGCAAAGAGAATGTTTTCCGGTGAAATATCCTCCCTCATGACATCCTACGGTAATCACTTTCTTGCTGGAACCAAGAGGTGAAATCGTCATCGGCTCCGGTCCCATATTCCCTGCCGCACAGACCACGACGATTCCTGCTTCCCATGCTTCGTCCACGGCCTGAAGCAGTTCCTGCATCTTCTCTTCATTTTCGATATGTCCGATTCCAATGGATATATTCAGGACACGGATGCGATACCTCTCCCTGTTTTCCAAAACCCACTCGATTCCCCGGCGCATATCCTCCATATTGCCGTCGCCGTTTTTGTCCAATACCTTGCCTACGATCAGATGGGCGTAAGGACAGATACCTTTATACATGCCTCCCGAAGCTTTCCCGCTCCCTGCTATGCAGCCTGACACATGAGTCCCGTGCCCGCTGTCATCATATATGCTGTTTCCGTTATGCAGAAAGTCCCGGAATGCGTCAATCCTTCCTTCAAAATCGGGATGCCTGCCGATTCCCGTATCCAATACCGCCACCCTGACGGCTGTTTCCTCTCTGTAATTTCTTCCCCTGCAGGAATCCATAATGTCATCCGTACACCCGACCTGTTGTCTGACCCGATACATAAAACGCTCCCGGCTTTTTAATTAATTTATGCCGGAAGCGGTTATTGGTTCCTTTAACTATTTGATTTTGTTTACAGTTCCATCATGCCGCACTACTGTAATTTACAATAGAAATTTCCTGTGTAAACTGCTTCGCCTGCTCCTTGATCTGCTCCAGTTTCTTAATAACATCCCCTGTATAAATAACTTCATTACATTCTGCACACTTATAGCAGGGAACATTCCTCACGATTAGAAGACAGTTTCCTAAATCCGTTACACTTGTTGTATATCCTTTTTCGGCTTTAGCTCCACACTCCATACATACCATAATTAACGCCCCTTTCTTTTTTTAAATCGCTTTCCCACATATCCGGATCGGGGAAGTATGCAGTAATCAGATAAATATAATTTGTATCACAACTTACAACTATATGAATATATTTCGATTTCACAGAAAATCCCAGTATTAAGCAGCTTGCTAACGGCTTATCATCCAAATATTGTTTGACAATTTCACCTGTGTTTATACCGTTTACAATATCATCAATACTTATATTCCGTTCATACAAACGAATTCTGGCATGTTCAGATATTGCTATGTTTTCCGGTTTGTTAAATTTATTAATTATATATCCCAAACACCGAAAAATGGTTCGTCCGGAACTGCACGCAGGCTGTCCCGTCCACTGTCACACCTTTGGACTCCACCTGTTCCAGCTGTCCGTCGTCATCCAGACAGACTACCCTCATATTTTCTTCCAAAATTCCCATCGGCTTCGGAACCGTAATGGTCATCACCTGCTGTCCCAGCTTATGGATCGGAATACGGCTTTCTTCCTCATATAACGTAATATCATAAACCTGTAAACTTTTCATGGAACTGCCGCCGGACACTTTCCGGTAAACCGTACCCATATCGCTTCCTTTTGTTGTATTGTCCGAAATACGCAGAATATAATTTCCGCTGTTTCCTGCAATCTCCGCCGTCACCGCAGGCGAAGAGGGTATCGTACTGCTGCGGAGTTCCACGGTGACACTTCCTTCCGCCTCTTCCCCGTCATTCTCACCGGTATTGCTGCTCCATAAGATTTCCGGCTCTCCTTCCATGTTCAGCTCATAAGGCTTCCCATACACGGTCACCTGCTGCGGCACCAATCCGGAAGGCACCTCATTTTCCGGCATACTGTAATACTTCACCCGCAGCCTGCCCGGCGTATCGCCTTCCGCAGCCTGCTCCACACTGCAGATCATACCGTGGAAACCGCCCAGGTCATAACTCAGCACGCTTCCGGAGATATCCGATGCCGTTATATTGCTGTCCACGACTGCCACGTCCACACCTTTCATCACCGCGTCCCGGTAATCCCCGTTGGCCAGCCTGGTTGCAGTCTTCTCATAAGAGACCTTCGGCAGATTCCGGCCTAAGAACACCGCAGTCCGCGTCCCGTCCTCCTTATCGGCTTCTGTCATATCAAATGCCCGCAAACCGACTACCTGAACCGAAGCCGGTATTTTAACCGTGCTGATGGGACAGCCCTCAAACGCCCTGTCCTTAATCTCTCTTATATTGCTCCCCATCGACACACTGGTCAGTTCGCTGCATCCGGCAAATGCATCCTCGCCGATTACCGTCAGACTCTCCGGCAGCTTCACGGAAGACATCCGCGTATTCCCCTGAAAAACCTCCGCGCCGATCTGTTTCACGCCTTCCGGTATCTCTACATTCGCATTCATCCCGCCATAAGCGACCAATATTCCATCCCCTACGATCGTAAAAGGATTCCTCTTGTCCGCCAGCCGGTCCTGCATCCACTGTGTCTCCGCAAACGCCGACGGCTCCACCTTCGTTACGCTGGCCGGTATCTCAACCTGTGCCAAATCATCACAATGATAAAAAGCCCCGTATCCGATTGACGTCACTCCCGATGGTATCTGTATGGAGGTCAGTCCTGACCTGGCAAAAGAAAAATCTCCGATTTCCTTAATTCCGTCCGGCATCTGATACTCCGTCAGAGAGGTATCATTATAAAAAGCCTGGGAAGCAATTTTTTCATTATTGACAATCGTATACTTGGGAAAACCGCTTCCGCTGCTGGATGCCATGACCTCCGCGCCGGCGCTGCCGTCCCCCGTATCCGCTTTTGCATTCCCAGACAAGACTCTCGACTGGCTGTTATCCATCAATACTAACGCACTGCCGCCTACGACGGAACTCTGTCCCATTAGTCTTCCGGTATCCGCAGCTGCATTGTTTTCAGGCGCAGTCTGCGTTCCGTCAGCCGCCTCCCCGCTTCCGTCTCCTGCACTCTGCAGACCGGAAATATCCTGTGATTCCGCCTGCGCCACATTGGACTTATCACGGCTTTCCTCATACTCCGCCGCATAAGAACCGGGTTCCGCAGCAATCGTCAGTTTCGGACAGCCGTCAAATGCCGTCCTGTGAATCTCACTTACCGACATGGGAACCTGCGTTTCTCCCAGATTCACACAGTTGGAGAACGCCTTCAGACCGATATTGTGCAAAGAGTAAGGCAGAATCACCTTCTCCAACGACGTACAATTGGTAAAGGCATAATCCGGAACGGAAGACACATTGCTGCTGATTTCCACCCGCTTTAACTTCTTGCATCCCCAAAAAGCATTGTTGCGGATTTCGTTCACCGTGGCCGGCATCTTGTAAGTCGTGCTCTCATAACCGGGCAGCATACAATAAAGTATCTTCTTGTCCTTACTGTATATGACGCCGTTTTCATAAGCAAATTCCGTATTATTCCTGCTCAGGTTCGCCGAAGCCAGCGAATCGCAGCCCGCAAAAACGCCGCTTCCCAGTTTTTTCAGTTTCTTTCCTAAAGTCACGGTTTTTAAGCTTGTGCAGTCGCTGAACGCACCGTTTCCGATCTCCGTTACCGTATCGGGTATCCGGACTGTTTCCAATGAAGTACAACCGCTGAATGCATTGTAATCAATGCTCTCCACATAAGCCGGTATATCCACTTTCACCAGTTCGGTATGTCCGGCAAAAGCTTCCTTCCCGATTCTTTTCACGGAAGTAGGAATAGACACAGCGCTGGCTGTGCCTGTATACTTCACTAACAGATCACCCTTCATCTGAAAATCGGAAGCAGATGCTGACTCTGCTTCCGCATATGACATAGGTAATCTGGCAGCGGCTGCCGTGATACACAGCAGCGCCGCCCCTAATAAAATCTTAAATTTCTTACGCATAGGATCCTCCCCCGTAGTACCAGTGTCACATTCCAATCACACTAAGCGTGCTTTACCTTGGGCTGTTTATCCTTCTTGCAGAACAATACAATCGAAATACATGCAAGCCCCATGGCAAGGAACCACTTCGGATGAATCGGATCACCGGTCTTAGGCGTTGCGTCGATCGTTCCCGCCGACAAGTTCGCCGTATCCACATAAATCGTGTACGGTGAGAAATGCGTCGCGGTAAACTGAACGCAGGGTATACCGTCAATCGTCGTAAATCTCGTATTCAAATCTTCCAGTCTGCCGTTTGCTACACTGGCCGCCCTGTTATTTCCCGCATACTGAATCAGATCATCCGGCAGAGGCAGGGTAATATCCACACTGATTCCCGATACGTCGGTAATCTTTGTCGTTCCGGTAGCATCATACAGACTGATATCCATTGGCAGGTAAGCGATATTGCTCAGATCGCCATACCGTGCTTCCAATGCCGCGATGACTGCCGCCGTGGCCGTCGCATCATCCGTAACTCTTACTATAAAGTTATCGGAAGAACCGTTCACGTTCGCCGAAGCGATATCCGTATTGGAGATTCCGCCCTTGGATACATCTACCGTCGTCGTGGAATTTCGTCTCGCACTTCTGGAATTTCCACTGACACTGGAAGAGCTTCCTACCTTATAATTAGCCGTAATCTCCACATTATTAGCCGGCATCGTAAAGTTCGTTGATATTGCCGTCTGGTCTACGAATCCCACTCCGTTAGACGAACTGGTCCATTTATCAAATACCGTTCCGTCCGCTCTCGCATAAGCGTTGATCGGAACAATCGTACCAGCGGTATATTCACCGGAACCGGAACCGCCGTTGACAACTACCTTATACTTCGTTCCGTTTCCGGATACGGAGTCATCATCGTCGTCATCATCATCACCGTTGTCATCTTTGTTGCTTCCGTTTCCATTGTTACCGTCACCATTACCCGGATTATTCGGGTTGTTCGGATTATCCGGATTGTTCGGGTCATCCGGGTTGTTCGGGTCATCCGGGTTGTTCGGGTCATCCGGCTTATTCGTTCCGCCGTCTTCAACATATACCGCAAAAACATCCAAATCTTTTGTTACACTCTGCCATGCATCCGTAGACCACCTTGAGAACGTATAACCCTCTTTGGTCGGATGAGCAGGCTCAATCGCACTTTCTCCGGATGCAACCTCCTGTACCCTTCCAACTCTCTCGGTCATATCCATATCAGTCCAAAAGTTTACATAGAACATACCTTCTACCCGATCTATATAAACCGGATAAATATCCAAATTTGAGGTAACCTTGGTAAAATCTCTATCCCATTTGTCAAATACCTTACCCTCTACCTGCATCTCATCTCTAGAAGGACTTCTTGCAGCCTTGCCTTCTTCTACCTGCTGCGTATATTCTTCCATCACTTCTCCATTAATATCAAAGAAGCGAACGGTATACATCGTTGCACCAATCGGCACATACAAAGCCTTGACTTCCATATCTCCCGTCATAGGGCTGTAAATCTTCGGTCCCGGAGACCATTCAGAGAATACATATCCTTCCGCCGTATGGTCAGGCGCATCTTTCTCCGTCAGTTCAAACTCGGTACCATGTGTAATCAGTCTTTCTTCAATAAATTTCAGATCATCCGGATCCAATGCATCATAGAGCATCAGCGAATGTTTAATCTGAAGATCCGCACTGGTCGTCACACCAATGTAGTCATACAGGCTGGCATAATCTGATGCCACCGTATCCGGCAGACATACAAATTCAAATAAATCCCTTGTCTTCGATGGAATCTCACTCTCATCGTATATATCATCCATGTAAGCAAATGTATCCGGTGCAATGTTGGTCACACTAGGTGGAACTGTCACATAACCCAAAGCCGGTGTATTGACAAATGCCTTATTACGAATAATTCTTGCCATATCCGGCAATATTACCTGAAACAATTTATCCATCTCCGCAAATGTCCGATCGGGAACTTCGGTAATCGAAGATTTGCTCAAATCCACGATATTGACATTGTCACAGTCCATAAACGCTTCCGGTGCAATCAATTTAATACCTTCTAACTCATCCGGTCCGACACCCCTGGAAGTATTCGTCACAACCGTTCCGCGTCCTTCCAGACATTCTATTATTTTCTCCTTCGTCTTGCCGTCTTCTGCCGTTCCGTAAATCACTGCATCTTCACAAACAAAGAACGAACCGCCGTCTGAGCCTGTCTGGAATTTCACATCTGCCAGTTTATCACATCCTCTGAAAGGTCTCAGCCCCAACGTAGACGTTGTTGAACCAATATCCGCCATCCCCAGATTGTCACAGTCGTCAAATGCATAATCACCGATTGTTGTCGCCCCATTGATGTATGCACTTTCCATGCCGTCCATTCCGGCAAACGTATAAGGCTCAATATCCGAGATGGACTGAGTCGTCAGGCTCTTTATATCCTGTGCATCCTCATATTTCCAGTCTTTCGGTGGTTTTTCACCAACTTTATAAACCGTATTGACAGTGTTTCCCTGATCATCCGTCTCGGTTACCGTCACTTCTTCTATCAGCCCGCCATTTTCATCCAAACCTGAAAACAGACCTTTCTTAACTGAATTTACTCCGTTCGGAATGACAATGTTCTCCACCCCGTTCTTGATATTCGTCTGATTCTCAGACGGCGCCGAATTGGTAAATGCGCCTTTTATTTCCGCCGCAACCGCGTCTGTAATATAAGGGAACCTGTAATAAGTACTGCTCTTCCCATTCTTCGTAAACGGCTGGTAAGCGCCCACATACTCCGGATTGCCGCTTGCATCCGTAGGAATCTCAAATCCGGCATTTACATCTGCCTTCGTAGGGAAATACTGCAGCTCCGACAGCTGGGTATCCGGATTGTATTTAATCGTCAGATTCGTAGGCATACCGCTGTAATAAGTAATATAAGCGGGCTGCTGCTCTCCGGCATTAATTTTGGAACTTGCCTTCATAGCGTAATCAAACGGCACCGTTCTTTTCATTTCCGAATCCGTCACACTGCCCGTAAAACTCATGAACGGTGTCACCGTCGTATTCAGGAAATCGGCCTTAGGCGTATCGCAATTATGCGGATATGCCGACTTGTCATCATGCAGTTCTCTTACTACCTGCGTTGCAAAAGCATCTGCTCCCATTGTTTCTATATTCTCAGCCGCATCAAAAATAATATGCCGGAGATTATGGCTGCCTTTAAAAGTATTCGCACCGATATTCGTAACCGAGGCGGGAATCGTAACCTTTTCAATCCAGCAGTCATCCGTGAAACTGCCCTCAATAAGACTCCTGATCTCATGTGGTCCGACTTTAGCCGGCATCGTCACTTCCGGTACCTGAACTCCTAAAACTTCGCCTGATTCCGGATCTTCCGCATGGTAATCAACCAAATTTCCCGGCGT
Source organism: uncultured Lachnospiraceae bacterium (assembly GCA_910579935.1). Classification (GTDB taxonomy): domain Bacteria; phylum Bacillota; class Clostridia; order Lachnospirales; family Lachnospiraceae; genus Kineothrix. Next base: position 42,972 of record CAJTVQ010000014.1, on the reverse strand, counting down.
ATCTACTGCAAATACCAGTCCGATATCAATTACACTGCCCCCGGCGTCTATACCTAACGTCGGTTCCACAATCTCATATTTGTCCTGCCCGTCATACTTAAAACAGATATGACGTACATTTGCAATATTATGAGTCGGTGTCTTTACCGTATTATTCGTACCGGTCTCATAAGCCGGCGCTTCAAAATAAAAATCATCGCCTACATCCGCTTTAAAATTCGCAAACGTATATGTACCGTCAACCTTTCCGTTTCCGGCATATCCGCCTGTATAGAAAGTTCTTGTATACTGCTGACCCGTACCGGAGGAATCCGTCACGGTAAGCTGCTTATCGTTCGGTGCTTCCGCATCCGTCACAAACCGTAAAGTCGGACTGTAAGTTTTAATATGCTCTAACGAAGTACATCCTTTTACCGTGGAAAGATGAAATACGGGAGCATTTGGCTCGGAAGTATTTTCAGCACTCCCCCGCTCCGCTCCGTTATAAGACCTCGGTAAGTCCAAATACTTCAAAGCCTGGCAGTTATTAAATGCATAATATCCGATCTGTTCCAAACTGCTTGCCAGTCCGGTACTTCCTTCCGGCTGGTCAAAAAGAGCTCCGGACAAATCCACGGTTTCCAACTCCAAACAGTTTGAAAAGCAGTAATCTCCGATCCCCTTTACCGTGGTGGGCACCGGGAATCTCTGAAGCTTCCCACAGTTTGCAAAAGCATATGCTCCGATTCTCTCTACCCTTGCATTATAAGGTAAATCTACATCCTTCAAATTTCGGCAGTTAGAAAAGGAATAATCTCCCAACGTTGCCAAACCGTTGCCAAGACTGATACTTTCGAGATTCGTACAATTATAAAATGCATAAGCGCCAATTCCGGTTAATGGAGACCCGACCTCTTTTCCGCTGGAATCTCTCAATTGTTCAAATGTCAGTGAAATAATATGCGAAGCTGCAACGCCTTCACCAGTACCTCCAAAAATGCTTTTGTTTTCATCACAATTATGAAACGTATAACCGCTGTTATTTGAATTATAAACTGCATATTGCTTTGCAATATATTGTACTGTTGCATTGGCAATCCTGTTATTGGTATTATCCAATACTGGTTTCCAGTTTGGGTCATTTTCCACCTTCGTAGCAGTCGAAGGCGGAATTCCGTTTTTTGTAGAATCATCATAATAATATAACTGAACATCCGTCATTCCATCCGGACACCAGTTGTCTTTCTGAGTTTCCAAACAGGGAAGATACTCCAAAAATGTCTGTGCACGCGGAGTAGCCACATAGGCTTCCACATATTCCATATTTCCGTCTGCATCCATCTGCCATTCTCCGCCTGCCGACCTTTGAGAAGCCGTAGTCTCATAGGACTTAAAATACAGAGGATATCCCATTTTATTCGCAGCCGCATAGGTCCCAATACCACCGCTGTCCGTAATTCTGATATATGCATCCATCGTGGCTGGAATCGTCAGACGTCCGTTCGGCAGTGTCTGATTCTGTTGAAAATCCACAATCATCGCAAACTTATCAGGTTTTGAATTCGCTGGATTTCCATTTCCCTGGTCATCCACAAATACAAAAAAGAAATTCCCTGACTCGTCCCGGTAAACCGGCGGCGTATAAGTACTGGAAGTCTGTATCGTAGGTATTGCCTGCCCGTCCGAATGTACGAAAAAACCGTCCTGACCTGCACCAGTACCAGAAACCCACCCGGTTCCGGCTGCCGCCTCCGTCGGCGATACCGGAATAGCCGATACGATCAACGCCGATATCATGAACAGACACCCTAACGTCTTACGCAGCTGTCTCCTTAGTCTTAGATTTTTTTTCTTGCTTTTTTTGCCCTTAGCCATTGCTACTCTCCTCCATTGTAAACAAGTCGTCACTGAATCCTTTTGGCCACTACGACAAACCTTCCGTCGGTCTGCGAATGGTCGCAGGTGGATAATGTCAAAAGCTCATCTCCGTACTCGGCTGTCACACCCGTATCGTACAGGGACATTTCCGCCATTTCGTTCATGTAGGAATTGAATTCCTCTCCCGAATTGGCTTCTATAAACTGATAATATTTAAAAGCGATCTCATTTTCTTTCAGTACCCTCGCCCGAAACACATACATAACCTGATAAACGCCCTTCTCATATATCGTGTCAAACTGGATGACGCTGTGTTTCTGATAATAGGACTCTTTTGCATATTTTTCCAAATCCCCAAACATCTTTCCCGACTTCATATGGTGCCCGTACAGGATCAGGTTCTGGCTCCTCGGATATGCCACACATTCCGTATCCATAAAAATACTGCCGTTGTTGTCCTTCTCCTGATTGAAATTGTGGGTCAGGTAATATTCGTTGTTCGAAGTCTGCATAACGGGATAGTCTATTATTGTATCGTCAATTTTCAGCCATCCGATTAGTTTTTTATTCTTATTATATAAAGTTTTATATTCATCCAGTATATCAGGGAGCACAATTTCCTCCTGTTCCCCCCGTACCACGATGACTTTTTTTTCCTCACTGCTGTTAACCGGCTCAGCCAGGATCTCACTGTTCTTCAGGCTCGCCAGTTCCTCATAACCAGCTTCCGTGCGCTCCGCCACATAATAATATGTAATAAAATACCCGAATCCGAATATCGCGCCGGCGCTGCACAACGCCACCAGCCATTTTCTGCGCCTGTCCCTGGCTTTCAGCTGGGCAGTGATCTCTTTCTGCATATCCTTGTCAAAGTCTTCCAGCGAAATCTTTTCCCCGTCCGCAGGTTCCTTCTTTTTGCCCTTGCGCACCTTCCCCCTGGCTTTCGCCTGTTTTCCGGACGGATCTGTTCCCGTTTTCTTATACTTCTCCGCCAGTTCGTATATCAGGTCATCAAAATCGTTGCCGACCATGGATTCAAACCGGTAAGTTCCCCCCCGCATCTGCTCATACAACGCCAATACATCCTGCGGATCATTGAGGTTTGTTTTTGCTTTGATCGCGTCTATCTTCTTCTTATCACGCAATGCGGCCTCATAATCTGCTTTCGTACGGAACTGCCGTCCTTCGACCGTATGACCTTCCGCCATGTTTCACTTCTCCTTTTTACCGGGTTGAAAATCAAGGGTTTTCAACCGTTCCTTTCAATATATATATGCGTTCTCCTCCGATTTCGATATCGCACATATATTATATTTTACTATACCTTGAAATTAATGCAAGTCTTTTATCAATATATTGTAGCAAATTTTTGAACTTTTTTCAAATTTTTTTTATTTTCCTATATGTATGGCAGGATCTTATCAATAACCTCCCTGATCACGCCCTCTCCTCCTTTGGCGGCAGAAATATACTTTGCCGCTGCTTTCACCACAGGGACGGCGTCCGCAGGGCAGCATCCGAAGCCGACCATCCGGATCACCTCCAGATCATTTACATCGTCTCCCACATAGACCACATTTTCCGGGTCAATCCGATACTGTCTGCACAATTCTGTTATGATGGCAGCCTTGTCTTTACAGCCGGGCTTATAGATATCCAGTTTCAGCTTTTCTGCGCGGCGTCTGTTCAGTTCGACATTCTCTCCTGTAACGATCCCTGTCAGAATCCCTTTTTCCCTCAGGAATGAAAGTCCCATGCCGTCCTTTGTATTGAACTTCTTCAGTTCGTCGCCCTGCTCGGAATAATACATCCCGCCGTCCGTCAGGCAGCCGTCGCAATCCGTCAGGAACATTTTGACCTGCGGTACAGCTTCCTTTCCCCCTTCTGCCAATCCGTTCTTTTTCATCAGCGCCTCAATAATGATCCAGTCACCCGGCTCATCCATCTCAAAAGCGGAATCTTCCGCCATCTCATATGTTTTTATATTGCCGGATATGCGGTTTTTGTGCTGCAGCAGATTATTTCTGGAAGTGATATAGAAGGCCCCGTTTTCCATAAGAAATCCTTCAAACTCCTGCCGTCTCGGCCGACGGAAAATGTCATAATTGGCGGGAACGGCTCTCCCGGATTCCTCTTTCTTCCATACAAAACGCCGCTGACGTACCACGGACAATACACTGTCTGTTTCCGGCGAACGGAAAAGCGTAAATCCGCCTTCGATATCCGCCGCTTTCAGCATCGGTGAAGTAGCCTGCACCAGTGCAATGCTGTCAAATTCATAATTTTCGGCAAACTCCAGCATGGCTGTTTCCGTGGATGCCGTATCCGTGGCCGATTCTGCGGAACGGCCAATCACCCTGATCTTATCCCATATTCCGCCGGATTCCGCTGTTCGGAATCCTTCCACTGTTTTCCGGATTACATCACTGTCAGTCGCAACATAGACGAAATCGATGTCCCGGCACTCACATGCCGCTTTTACCGCCCAATATACCAGCGGCTTCCCGCATATTGGTTTGATATTTTTAAGCGTAATGGAGCTGCTGCCTCCTCTTACGGGAATAAATGCTATATTCATGATCTTCTCTCCTTTGCCTGTCAAATGCCCTGCCCTTATTTGAACGGTTTCCTTCCCCGCTTCCCGATTCGATTCTCATGACGCGGATTTTTTTCACACTGTCTGTTTCAAAAAATGCCAGGGTAAGCCTGGTATTCTTCCAATCTCTTCCTCCCGTACTATACTGCAGACAGGAAGATTGACTTTTCCCCTGCCCGCACCTTGTTATTCTGTAAAAAGCTGCTTGAATCTTTGGCGAAAAGCCAGAATAATATCATGAATTTAATTGATATGCAAGTTCATATTGATTTACTGTACAGAAACCGATACGTTTTTCACTCCTCCCAGTCAAGAATCACCCGGTTGATATTGCCTGCCGCATCTCCCGTCAGGGCGCCGCATACTACATATTGTCTGTCATCTGCGGTACACCCGTCCAGTGTCACGAGAAAATGATAAGGAGTCAGGTCATCCCACCCCTCTCTCTGATTCTTTCCCATTTCCCGCAGTCCATACATCTGTTTCAGATAACTGTCACAGCCTTCATAAGTCGTATAATCATACCGGCGCAGAATATCGCTGCCTTCGTCATAATATGCCGCAAATATTTCATATGTCAGCACATTATCAGGCAGATACAGATAAAACTTCTCATGCTCCGTGAAAAAATCCGGATTCTCAAATAAATGCAGGTCTTCAAACAGACTGCCTTCTTCATCATCCCTGCCATGGATGATCGTATTGAAATCGCACAGATTCATCATGTTCGGCATTTCCGTATAAAGCGCTCCGGCAGCGCCTTCCTTTCCGTCCGCCGTATGGGTTTTATAAAAGTCGTCGGACACCGGACTTTGCAGCACCGGATAATCTATATCCGTACCCGGTACATACAGCCATGCAAAAATATCCGGATTCTCAGCTTTCAGCGCTTCGAAATCGATATGTCCGTCCTCCGCCGTTTCATATAAAAGTCCCGTCTGCGGCTGCCGGGTTTCCGTATTCTCCTCCGACGGATTTCCCCCACTCGCCGCACGTTCCGTACCAGATGTACCGCTTTCCGCTCCCTGACTTCCGCATCCGGCGAATACCGCGAACAGCAATGCCATCGCCGCCAGCATCCGGGCTGCTTTTCTTTCCTTCCCGCCTAATCCGTTTATTCCATTCACCCTATTCATGTTCCACATCCCTTTTTCCTGTCTTTCCTTGTTTTTCCTATCTTCTGCATCCGCTTATCCCCACGGGCAACAGTCCGGGCGGCATACCTGCATACACATCTGACAGCTGCCGCGAAAGTCCAATATCCCGCTGCTTACAGCGGGTACTGGATTGCACCGTGCAAAAATCATAATGTAAGAAAAAACGGCGCCGTCAGGTTCTGCTCCCTGCCGGTGCCGCCGGGCCGTTAAACCCGTCCGCTTCCGTATTCTTTTCCGGAACTTTTCTGCCTTAGTCTTCGTCTCCATCACCGTCATCCGATTTCTTCGATGCCATCGGTATCGCGCGCGGTGCCGATGCGCTGCCGTCCGGATTCATGGTACACTGACCCTGGAATACTGCATTTTCGTCCACGATCAGGCTCTTCGTGCGGATATTGCCGATGATCCTTCCCGTGGAAGCTACTTCTGTCCTTCCGCCTGAGAACAAGTCTCCTTCGATGGTTCCGGCTATCATGATATTGTTTCCTTTGATATTCCCTATCACTTTGCCCGTGGAACTGATCACCAGCGTTCCTTCCGAACTCACGTCACCCTTCACGTTTCCTTCCACACGGATTGCTTCGGTGGCCTTGATATTACCTTCCACAATCATATCCGCACCTATGATGCTTCCTATTTTCGCGTTTACCTGTTCGGTAGTCTTTCTTCCCAACATACTCTCCTCCTTAACTTATCCGTTGATTTCGATTAAATCCATCGGATCCACATATGTATCATCCTTGCGGATGCTGTAACCGGTATCCGTATTTTCGTCATCGATTACATACAAAATGGCTCCTCTTATCACTTCGTTGCCTTCCTTGACCATTGGATTGCCTCCGTTGCGGTACATGGAAACATATCCGTTACCATGATCGATGCTGATGAGATTTCCGTAATCCGCATCTTCACTTACAGACAGCACGGTACCCGCACCGGATGTGATCACATTCGTGCCTGCCGCAGCGGTAAAGATCACTTCTTTCCGCTCTTCGTCCGCACGCATTTCCGATGCATCGTCTCCGCCATCATCCGTCTCCCCGTCCCTGATCTGCGCCGTACCGTTCATAGGAAAGCCTTTCGGCATATGTTCTTCCGCAATTTCCGCTTCCATGGCCTGTTCCGCCTCCACTTTCTGGTTTACGGTATCGCTCAGGATGGAAATCGTATCCTCCAGCTCCGCTATCTGCCCTTCCAATTCTTTCTTTTCCAGCTGAAGCTGCTCATTCGACTCTTTTATCTGGGCAATCTGGTCCAGCTGCCTCTTGCTGCGCTCCATAGAATCGGATAAGGTGATGGAACTGTACACCACATAACAGATGGCGGCTACAAACAATGCAAAGGCAAAAATCGTAACGGCCCCTACCGCCCCTGCCCTGATGTGGAATTCCCTATGATGCTTCTTAGCAGAATCGGACATTATCATGACTGTATAACTGGTTTTACTTTTCCGCAAATTAAGCTTCATATCATAAGTCACCTCCAGTAACTCTATCTATTTTACCACAAGTGACTTATGAAACACAACTTTATTTAATAATTTGGTAATAAATGTTTAAATTTTTTTAAATTTTACACCTTTAATTCCATATCCCCATCCTGAATCCACTTCTTTCTGCGCATGAATTCGGAAACAGCCAGGGCGATAACGGCAGGCAGGATAAAATGCATAAGACCGATTTGCAGCAGCACCGACACAGAAGACATGCCGCCTTCCACCATCGTCTGATAAGCATTGATCTGTCCCACCAGCCCGGCCGTACCCATACCCGAGCCCGTCGGATTATTGGTCATTTTGAAAACCATGGTCGAAACCGGGCCCAAAACGGCGCTGGCAATAATGGCCGGAAGCCAGATAACCGGCTTTTTCACAATATTTCCTATCTGCAGCATACTGGTTCCCAGCCCCTGTGCCAGCAGTCCGTTGAATTTATTTTCCCGAAACGAAGCCACTGCAAATCCTATCATATTTGCACAGCAGCCTGCCGTGGCCGCCCCTGCGGCAATTCCGTTCAGGCCAAGGATAATGCCGAGCGCCGCGGAACTGATCGGCAGTGTCAGTATCATTCCCATCAGCACGGATACGATAATTCCCATCAGGAAAGGTGCCTGTATCGTTCCCCAGTTGATGATGGAGCCAAGCCATGCCATAAACGATGAGATCGGAGGTCCCAAAACCAGTCCCACCGCCGAACCGCTGACAATGCACAAAAAAGGCGTTACCAGGATATCCACTTTAGTCCTGCCGGACACAAGCCGTCCCACATAGATACCAACCATCGCCGCAATAAATGCTCCCAAAGGTTCACCCGGTCCGGCAAAGACCATAGCGCCGTCTGCCAGTACCGTACCCGCAATGATCTTGCTGGCAAAAGCTCCTACCATACCGGTAGTAGCCGCCGATAAGGTTACAAGAGGACTTTCTTTCAGTTTCACGGCCACTCCGCATCCGATTCCTGCGCCGGTTACGGCAGCCGCCACTTTTCCCATCATGAACAGATATTCTCCTGCGCTTCCCGGTATCAGATTCCCTACCTGCTGGATAATCGTCCCGATGATCAGGGTCGCAAACAGCCCTGAGGCCATTCCTCCCAGTCCGTCGATAAATATCTCGTTGAGTATCTTCTTTACTTTTTCCATTTCTATCATCCCGCTCCTTTCGATGCCTTGCTGTCATTCACGGCTTTCAGCCGCTCATAGTAACGATGCCTTCCTTTTCCCGGCATATTGTGTATTGACAGCTGTCTTGTCAGACAAGAGCAAGGATATCACACTTTTAACAGGAAAGCAAGTAGCCTCTTTTAGTTAATTCATTTTCAATCCGATCCAAAACCTCCTCCGTGTCGGCTTCCACCGTATGAAAATGAATGCCTCCGGTAAGACGGCACAAAGGACTGGTGCTGTACTCCTCCACCTTCTTCACAAAAGTTTCCGCGTCCATCCGGCTGTTTATGATCAAGTCCGCCGCAATCTGTCCGTAAATTTCATGCTCCACGACCACATCACGGACTCTGCCGCCATGATCCACTATCGCATTCAGTTCGTCCAGAATCTCCTCGTCCTTATGCTTCACCTTATAAGTCCTCCGTTTTTTCAGCCCGTCCCGCTTTTCCGTAAACAGAATGTATCCTTTATTCGTAGAAAGAATATTTTTATCCGTTGCACGCAATAGGGCAATATCCTGAACGATCACCTGTCTGCTTACTCCCAGCCGTCCCGCCAGCTCCGTACCCGAAACGGGCAGCGGACCGCCGTGCAGGATTTCAAGAAGCTTCTTCCGCCTTATATCACCTTCCGACATACCATTCCCGACCTCTTTTCTTCTTTTCTATTATGTTCTCTTATTATGTATTTTGTCTTTTCTGAAACTCCTGAACGAAAAAAGGTATCTGCCCGAGGGCAAATACCTTTCTCATGTAAAAGGGGAATTTTACATTGATTAAATAACCTTGATTATTTAATCCTTTTTTAGAATACCATTCGATTGGCTGTTTGTATTTGCATTATTTGCGTTTTTTTTGTACAAATTCGTGTGTGGAAATGATTTTTGGTATTAGTTGCGACGGGGAAAAGTGTGTTGGCGGGAGAAAGCGCGTCTTTAAGACCACTATACCATATCCCCTGTATCCTCACCTCAACACACCTTTCCAATGTTTCAATGTTTTTCTTTACTTTTCCCCCTGTCTATGCTATACTGAGTGTGTCGCGTACTAACACGATAAGATATATTTATTTGGAGGTATCTAGAATGAACAAAGGTACAGTAAAGTGGTTCAACAACCAAAAAGGTTACGGCTTCATCTCTGATGAACAGGGTAATGATGTATTCGTACACTACTCAGGACTTAACATGGAAGGTTTCAAGTCTCTTGAAGAAGGCGCTTCCGTAGAATTCGAAGTAGTGAATGGCGAAAAAGGACCTCAGGCCGTAAACGTAACAAAGTTATAATTCATTTGGAATCGTTGATTATAACTCATTAATCAGTATCAACATGTGCCTTTTTATAATAATGTAATGCTTTCTATTATTAAATAATATTCATGATTATTTTATTAATGGGGTTTCATCAGTATTTGTAATATGGTAACAGATTTGGTAACGGATTAAGGAAAGAACCTATCTTACATCGGATAGGTTCTTTTTTGTTCACAGATCCAAGTACCGCTAAATGACTGGTTCTTTCTCAGATTTGGGTATGGCGCATCCAGGATATGACTTCTTCGAATTTCATACTGCCGCCGAATAAGTCCAGTGCGCTTCCGATCGTAACGTCTATTTTATTTTTTCCTAATTGCTTCAGAAGTTCCAGATCCCTGAAGTTGTGAACTCCCCCTGCATAGGTAACCGGAATCTTCCCCCACTCTCCCAGCAGGGACGCTACATCCTGCTCAATACCGCCCGCTTTCCCTTCCACATCCACGGCATGTATGAGGAATTCGTCACAGTAGGCGGAAAGTTCTTCTAAAGCGGTTTTGTTTAGTTTCACGCTGGTATAATTCTGCCACCGGTCGGTTACGATATAGTATGCGCCCTCTTTCTTCCTGCAGCTTAGATCCAGCACCAGTTTATCTTTTCCGACCCGCTTCACCAGTTCTTTTAAGCGGTCATAATGTATGTTTCCCCCCTGAAATACACAGGAGGTAACTATGACGTGGCTGGCCCCGCTGTCAAGATATTCAGAAGCGTTGTCCGGATGGATACCGCCTCCCACCTGCAGGCCGCCAGGATATGTCCGGAGCGCGGAAAGCGCCTGTGCCTTAGTTGCACCATAATATTCGCAGCTTTCTGGATTCAGCAGAATTATATGCCCTCCTTTTATTTTGTTTTTTTTGTAAAATGCGGCATAAAACGCGGCATCCTGCTCCGAAACGAAATTTTCTTCGGCCGTATCCGCACCGTCCCTCAGGCTGCCTCCGACAATCTGTTTCACTTTTCCGTTATGAATATCGATACATGGTCTGAATTCCATCTTTTGGCAACGCTCCTTTTTCTTTCTTCTTTCTGTTTTTCCACTTTTATCTTTCCCGTTTTCTTATTTTTTTCCTTCGTATATTTTTTTCTATCATGAACATACTACTAATACAACATTTCAAAATGTTGCACTTAAAATGTGATTTTATGAAAAACGGAGGGAATATTATGAAAAACAGCAAAAAACTGATATCAGTTTCTCTGATGGTCCTCATGCTGGGTCTCGTTGCTGCATGTGGTAACAGAAATGCTGCCGACAATACAAACGGCGGCAATACCGCAAACGATAATAATGCAGACACCGGCACAAACGGTAATACCACAAACGGCAACACTACAAATGCAGCCGGCAGCGGCACGGGAGCCGGCGGAACCGGAACAAACGGAGCCGGTACAGGCGCTGACAACGGCACAGGCAGCATGGACAATACAGCCGGTACAGGCACGAACGGTACAAACGGCAATGCTTCCGACAGCAATGTAAACGATGCGACAGACGGCACGGTAGGGAACGGTACCGACAATGACGGCTCCCTTCTCGACAATGCCGGAAATGCGGCAAGCGACGTAGTAGACGATATTGCCGACGGCGTATCCGACATTACCGATGACGTGATCGGCGACGGCACAAACACTGCCAATAACTAATAAAAGCCGGCAGATACCGGTCTGTCTCTTCTTTTCAAAGGCAGGGGGAACCTTCCCCCTGCTTTTTATACGGATTTTTCCACCAGCACGCCGTCGCGGTATGCCTGAAGCAGTTCCTCTAACTGATGAATGCTTTCTTTTAATTCCGCTCCGGCATCCGTATCGGCTACGCTGATACGGGTATTGCTCGTTTCCAAAATTACGGAATCCGAAAAGATATCCGATTCACGCAGAATCGCGGCATCCGTGGATTCAAACGGTTCATGCGCCACCAGACGCATTCCGTGGGAATTGGCCACCAGCGTATATCCCGCAATTCCTGTTTTACCCTGATAGGCTTTGGAAAAGCCGCCGTCTATGATCAGGAGTTTTCCGCCGCATTTGATCGGCGAATCGCCTTTTTTCAACTCTACGGGAACATGTCCGTTGACAATATGGGAATGCGTTGTATTCAGGCCGAACTCCTCCAAAATTTTATTTATGACTTCTTCGTTGTCCAGCAGGTGATAATAGCTGTTTTTGTGTTCCGTATGGGTTTCTTTCTCCTCCACCAGATAACGCTCGAACGTCGCCATCTTGTCCTTTCCGAACACGGGCGAATTGGGGCCGGCCCAAATATACCATATCATATCCTGGCCCTTCTGCATTTCCGCCGGATGGTTCTTGGAGTAATATCCCTTTCTAGCATAATGGTCCAGCGCATCATACAAAGCCTTGCCCCTGTATGCTTCCCCGTCTATGGTAAAAGTCTTGAAATTCCCGTTTTCATCCATCGGCACGCAGCCGTGATAAAGCAGATTGGAATTATGTACCTTATACAATCCGCCCCTGGCAAACAGAAACCGCACATGGGACTGCAGCTTGTCGCATTTGATGAATGCCTGTCTGAGCCGTTCCATCACCTGTTCTTCCTCCGGCGTCAGCGCATAAGGATTCTCCGGATCCACCGTAGGGAAATCCACATCTTTCATTGTGTATACCTGACCGTCTATGGTAACGGTCTTGTTTTCATAATTGATCTTGTCCAAAAGCAGACGGTCTTCCATATGAAATTCTGGCCGGCGCATGATCAGACTGCCCTCCAGTTTGAACTGGATGATGGAAATGGCTTTGTGCATCTTCGTATCCAGACTCAGGTCTTTTGTATTGTAATCCGTATTGTATTTGATGGAAAAAGCGTCACAGTTCACATTCGCATAAGTTTCCAGCGCAAAGGTGGCAAGCGGAATCAGGTTGATCCCATACCCTTCTTCCAGTGTGTCCAGATTGCCGTAACGCGCCGACATCCGTATCACATTGGCTATGCACGCCAGATGTCCCGATGCAGCGCCCATCCATACGATATCGTGATTCCCCCACTGTATATCCACGGAATGATAATGGCTTAACGTATCCAGTATGATGTGGGGCCCAGGGCCTCTGTCAAAAATATCCCCCACGATATGAAGATGGTCAATTACCATCCTCTGTACCAGATAACTGAGCGCGACAATAAACTCCTGCGCCCGGTCGATCCGGATGATCGTATGGATGATTTCGTTATAATATGCTTCCTTATCCTGAATCTCTTCTTTTTCGGTTATCAGTTCTTCAATAATATAAGCGAAGTCCTTGGGAAGGGCCTTCCTTACTTTGGAGCGGGTATATTTGGATGCCACCCGCTTCGTGATCTGTACCAGGCGGTGCAGGGTAATCTTATACCAGTCCTCAATATTATCCTCTTCCTGTAATACAAGTTCCAGCTTTTCCTTCGGATAATAAATCAGGGTAGCCAGACTTTTTTTATCCCTGCTGCTTAAAGTGTTGCCGAATTCCTCATCGATCTTCCGTTTCACGGAACCGGAGCCGTTTTTCAGCACATGATTGAACTGCTCGTATTCCCCGTGGATATCCGTCAGGAAATGTTCGGTTCCCTTCGGCAGATTCAGAATCGCCTGTAAGTTTATGATTTCCGTAGATGCTGCCGCTATTGTCGGGTACTGGTGTGCCAGACTGCGCAGGTATTTTAACTCCAACTCATCCATCTCAATGCCCATGCCTTTCTTCTAACCAATCACATCGCTCATATCATACATGCCGGCGGGTTTTCCTGCCAGGAATTTCGCAGCCTGTATCGCCCCTTTTCCGAAGACTGCCTTGGAATAAGCGGTGTGGGAAAACGTAACTACTTCATCCGAACCCGCAAATATCACATCGTGGTCGCCTACAATCGTTCCGCCGCGTACCGCGGAAAGCCCGATCTCCTTCTTCGGGCGTTTCTGTCTGCGCCCGCTCCTGTCATACACATATTCATATGCATTATCCAGTTCTTCGTTAATGGAATCGGCAAGCGCCAGAGCCGTACCGCTGGGCGCATCCACTTTCTGGCTGTGGTGCTTTTCCACGATTTCAATATCAAAGCCCGCGGGCGCCAGAATGCCGGCAGCCTCTTTCAGCAATTTTAAAAGCATATTGATACCCAGGGACATATTTGCCGATTTTAGAATGGCAGTCTGAGCGGAAGCATCCTTCACTTTCTTCAGCTGTTCTTCCGAAAGCCCCGTCGTACAAAGCACGCAGGGCAGCCCTTTTGCGGCACAATAATCCAAAAGTCCGTCCACGGCGGCCGCATTGCTGAAATCTATGACCGCATCCGCCTCCACGTCACACAATTCGATGCTCTTAAATACGGGATATACATTCCTTCCGTCGTCAAAAGCATCCACGCCTGCCGCGATTTCTATTTCCTCATCCGCTGCAATCAATCCGGTAATTGTCTGTCCCATCTTGCCGTTGCAGCCGTGCATAATCACTTTTACCATGTTTATCTCAGCCTTTCTCCCTGTTTTTTTTCGGTTCTTTCTTCGGTTTCCTCTCTTCTTACAGGATACCGAAGCCTTTCATCGCTTTCTCCAGTTTGGGTACATTTGCCTCATCCATATCCGTCAGCGGCATCCGCAAAGAGCCGGTCTCCATCCCCATCAGATTCAGCGCTTTCTTCACGGGAATCGGATTTACCTCACAGAACAGCGCATCGCAAAGTTCCAGTGCTTTTAACTGCAGGGCACGGCTTCCCGCCACATCTCCCTCAAAAAACCGGGTGCATATTTCATGCGTCTCCTTCGGCGCCACATTGGAAAGTACGGAAATCACGCCTTTTCCGCCCAACGAAAGCAGCGGTACGATCTGATCGTCATTGCCGGAATACAAATCCACCCTGCCGTCTGCCAGGGCCATCAGCTTTGCCACCTGTGAAATATTGCCGCCGGCTTCTTTCACGCCCACAATATTTTCCACCTCACTGCAGAGCTTCACGACTGTCTCCGGCAGAATATTGCATCCCGTCCTGCCGGGCACATTATACAAAATAACCGGTATGCGGATGGAATCGGCAATGGTCTTAAAATGGCTGTAAAGCCCTTTCTGGGTTGCTTTGTTATAATAAGGCGTCACTAAAAGAACTGCATCCGCACCGTATTTTTCCGCTTCCCGGGACAGATAGACGGCCGTCTGCGTACAATTGGAACCGGTACCTGCCACTACGGGAACACGTCCTGCCACCTTTTCCACACAGTATTTTACCACATCCAAATGCTCCTCATGGGATAAAGTCGATGCCTCACCGGTCGTCCCGCATACAATGATCGCATCCGTCCCGTTCTGAATCTGAAATTCCACCAGTTCCGCAAATTTTTCGTAATTTACATCTCCGTTTTCTTTAAAGGGTGTAACAATTGCCACACCTGCGCCCGTAAAAACAGCCATTTTCTCTTCCTCCTTATTATTCAAACAAAGCCGGCACGATATGCGCCGGCTTAAATTACCTGATACCCTTCGGATAGCGCCCCATCGTATCGATGACAGTCATACAGCTCTTAACTGTATGCCCAAGGACACGGCTGCCGGGATGCCAAATCCTTTCGGCGTCTTTTCCTTTCATTTTTCTTCTCCTGTGCCCTCCACATCCGAAAAACTACTGATAAAAAACGCAACCTCTATCTCCAACTTATGAAATTATCATATCATTATGCACTACAACTGTCAATCCGTCATTTGGATTTCTTATGAACGGGCTGCTGTTCTGTTATAACAGTGAAGGTAACTAAACCGTTATGTTCCGTCTCTGTACGCTGCCGGTATCATTGAACCGTAACCATCTTAGTCACCTCATCCGCCAGCACACAGACTTCATCGTTCAGCGCAATTCCCGTCATAATGACATCGGTTTCGTTATCTGCCCCGGCCTCCAGCAGACTTTTCAATTCCCCTACCGTCATAATATGATTATCGATCAGTCCGAGTACCTCGTCCAATATAAGCAGGTCGCACTCTCCCGTCGTCAACACTTTTTTAGCAAAATTAAGACCGTTTTTGATATTGCATATTTCTTCCTGCCGCTGCTCCTGTGATAATTCCGTAAAACTCTCATCCGTTTTCTCAAAACAGAACAGTTTGATCTCCGGTTCAAGTCTTCTTAAAAATTCCGACTCTTCCAGACCCTTTCCTTTTAAAAACTGAATGATCACCACACTTTTTCCACGGCAGGCCATCCATACCGCCCGTCCAAGTGCGGCAGGTGTTTTTCCATGGCCGTCGCCACTATAAATATGTATCGTTCCCATTTTTCATCCGGCTCCTATGTTTTTTCACGACATATGGCATATCATAACACAGATATCCGCCAGAAGCAACTATTTTATCAATCCCCCACAAGTTCCAGTTTACTTACCGATACTTCATATGCAACCCGTTTTTCCAACTGCTCTTCGGATAATTTCTTCATATATTCCCTGCTCTGGATTCTGCCCCACACGGCACACCTTGCTCCTACCTCAAAATTACTTGCGAATCTGGCATTCCTTCCCCAGCAGATGCAGGGAATGTAATCCGATTTCCCATAGGGCCGGTTCACTGCCAGCAGCAGGTCCGCAATTTCCCTTCCAAGAGGCGTCTTTCTGTAAATCGGTTCCTTACAAATATATCCATCCAGGAATATCTGGTTGGATTTCGTATTTTCACCGATTTCATCCACGAATTCTATCTCCCTTGCAAACACGGAAAGCACCAGCTTGTTTTTTCTTTCCTCATGCCGGTTATAGGAACGGAACTGACCGTTCACCACTATGTACATTCCCTTGTAATCCCCGTTTACATCAAGAAGCCTCTCCGATACCATCAGCGGAATAATATCAATGGAATCGCTCAGACGTTCCACGCTCACATCCACCATATAAAAACCCTCTCCGAATATCTCATGGCTATAAGTAAAATCGCTCACGATCTCCCCCATGATTACCACCTGGTTATTTTCAATTACCTTATCTGTCATTCTTAGTTCTCCCTTCTTATCTTACACTTTAAGAATTTTTTCCCGTAATGTAATATTAATATACCGCATTTCTCCCTAAAAAAGAACCTGTAAGTCACCGCGCAAAGTCCGAAATCAGTCAAAATCACTGGATTTACGGGACTTTAAAGGTTAATTATTTTTTACCTAAAAGCATTACCGGCTTTGGACTTTATTTTACCATAAGGCGGAAATTTTTTCTATGTTTTGTTGTGCTTATTCGTTTAATCTGAGTTGTGGGGGATGCAGGAGTGAAAGCGCGTCCTGCATACCACTATTCCATATCCTGTGCGTCCCCCTCCCACCCCAGTTACACCCGCGAATAAATTCTTGCAAGATAGTCAATACAATGCTATAATACATAAGTTTGAAAATGCAGTTAAACACAGATACAGCTAACAAGATAGATGATATGAGGAGTTATTTATGAAACAGACGAGAGATGATGTAAGAAATGTTGCCATAATCGCCCACGTTGACCATGGTAAAACCACGCTGGTGGACGAGCTTTTAAAGCAAAGCGGGGTTTTCCGCGAAAATCAGGAAATTGCGGAGCGTGTGATGGACTCCAATGATATCGAACGGGAACGCGGTATCACAATTTTATCCAAAAATACGGCCGTTACCTATAAAAATACAAAAATCAATATTATTGATACGCCCGGCCATGCGGACTTCGGCGGAGAGGTAGAACGTGTGCTTAAGATGGTAAACGGGGTCATCCTCGTGGTGGATGCCTTTGAAGGCTCCATGCCGCAGACGAAATTCGTTCTGCGCAAAGCGCTGGAACTCCAGCTTCCGGTCATTGTATGCATTAATAAGATCGACCGTCCGGAGGCAAGGCCCCGGGAAGTCATAGACGAGGTGCTGGAACTGCTCATCGATCTGGATGCCAGTGAGGAACAGCTGGACTGCCCTTTTATTTTTGCATCGGCCAAAACCGGCGTCGCTTCCTATGAAATGGATCAGGAAGGAACGGACATGGGGCCTCTGTTTGAAACGATACTGAACTATATTCCGGCTCCTGAGGGAGATCCTGATGCGGGCACACAGGTTCTGATCAGCACCATTGATTATAACGAATATGTGGGACGGATCGGTGTCGGAAAGGTGGACAACGGGTCCGTGAAGGTCAATCAGGAAGTCGTGATCGTAAACCACCACGAGCCGGATAAAATGAAGAAAGTTAAGATCAGCAAATTATATGAGTTTGACGGCCTGAATAAAGCGGAAGTAAAAGAAGCTGGCATCGGTTCCATTGTGGCAATTTCCGGCATTACGGATATCCATATCGGAGATACGCTCTGCTCACCGGAAAATCCTGCGCCGATTCCTTTTCAGAAGATATCAGAGCCTACGATTGCCATGCATTTCATTGTCAATGACTCCCCTCTCGCCGGACAGGAAGGGAAATATGTCACCAGCCGCCACCTGCGCGACCGTTTATTCCGCGAGCTGAATACGGATGTCTCCCTGCGCGTGGAGGAAACGGATACCACGGAATCCTTTAAGGTATCGGGGCGCGGCGAACTACATCTTTCCGTCCTCATTGAAAACATGCGCCGCGAAGGCTATGAATTTGCGGTCAGCAAGGCGGAGGTCTTATACAAAGCGGACGAGAACGGTAAGAAACTGGAGCCGATGGAACTCACCTACATCGATGTTCCCGAAGAATTCTCCGGTACGGTCATCGAAAAACTGAGCCAGCGGAAAGGCGAACTGCTGAACATGGGCGCGGCTTCCGGCGGGTATACCCGTTTGGAATTCTCCATTCCCTCCCGCGGGCTGATCGGATACCGCGGTGAATTCATGACCGATACGAAAGGCAACGGTATCATGAACAGCAGCTTCAACGGATACGGGCCTTATAAAGGGGATATCCAGTACCGGAAACAGGGTTCCCTGATTGCTTTCGAAGCGGGAGAAGCCATTACCTACGGTCTGTACAACGCACAGGAACGCGGCACCCTCTTCATCGGCCCCGGTGAAAAGGTTTACTCCGGCATGGTCGTAGGACAAAACGGCCGCGGCGAAGATATTGAATTAAACGTATGCAAGAAAAAACAGCTGACCAATACCCGTTCTTCCAGCGCAGACGAAGCGCTCCGGCTCACGCCGCCGAAAATCCTCAGCCTGGAACAGGCGCTGGAATTCATTGATACGGACGAGCTGTTGGAAGTAACCCCTTCCTCCCTCCGCATCCGTAAAAAAATTCTGGACCCCACAATGAGAAAAAGGGCTTCCATGAAACAGCAGGGATGATCGTTTTAAACCGGTTCAAAAAAATGGGGATATTTCTTATTGTTCTATTTTGGTTGCTTTTGTTGCTTTCAAACAGGCTTTAACGAACAAAGTGATTCGTCCGCCGCTGTTCACAAAACCAGCCGGAATCAAACAATTAGAAATCCCCCGAAAAAAACTTAAAACGTATCCCTGAATTCTGTTTCGTATTTTTTAAAAAAGTCATAATAAGCCCGCACATTCGACAGTTCCGTCCAGCGCTTCACATCGACAGGCTCTTCGTCCAGGTCGTATATCTTTGCCCCTTTCATGGAAAGCAGAAACGGGGAATGCGTGGCAACCAGGAACTGGCATCCGAAAAAACGTGCCGAGTCTTCCAAAAACCGCAGCAGTTCCTGCTGTTTTTCCGGAGAAAGGCTGTTCTCCGGCTCATCCAGCAGATACAGTCCGTCCTCTTTGATCTTATCGGCAAAATAAAGAAAGGCGCTTTCCCCATTGGAATGCTCCCGTACATTGTCCATCAGATTTTTACGGATATATTTTGACTGCGTATTCCTCTTCACCATGGTCACTTTTTTCAACTGCTCATAATCCTCCAGCGAGCGCATCTGAAACCGGGAATACTTGGCATCCATATAGTCTTCCAGCAGTTCTTCCCTTTTCCTGTCGATTCCGTCATTCATGCTCCTCAGATTCAGCATAAAATCAAATACGTCGTCACTGGTAATGATCCTGCTGCCTGCCGGTATGCTTCTCTCCGTTTCATAACTGCACATTCCGGTATAATCTTCAAAGAAACAGGAACGGTTATACAATGTATCACGCGTCAGTCCCAGCTTTTCCGCAATCACATTCAGCACCGTGGTTTTCCCCGAGCCGTTCCCGCCGTAAAGAATCGTCACCGGCTCAAGATCCAGCACACCTAAGCCGTGTTTTGATATGACCTGAAAAGGATAAAACGTATCATAGCAGGTCCGCTTCTGACTCATTGTAAAATCATATTCCCGTTCTCTGTCCGGAAACCGAAACTGTGATAAATATACCATATCTGTTCTCCTCTTCCCTTTCATTCTTCCGTCCTGTTCCAGACAGCATTTTCCTTCTATACCTCCGGCCACTCCCAGTCACCGCACCGGCCGATATAATCACAGGGAATCCCCTCAAACTGGCCGAGGGGCAGTTCCTCGCCTTCCATGGAAATTTTCATCCCCCTGCACTCACGCAGCCATTCCAGCTGTACCAGCATATCATAAATGCCCGACTGATACGTTTTGGAAATGTACTGCGCCAGTACTTTGCGTTCCTCCTCCGAGAGTTTTCCAAGTATCTGATTGATTCCTGCATCCTCAGCAGTGCCTTTAACCAGTCCGCCCTCTACCTTAGCAGCATTCACACAGCTTCCGGATATCTTTACCAGTCCGTCAATCAGCTCCTTGTACAGTTCCACTCCCTTTTCCATCTGCATACCTCCCTCTTTTGTGCTTCTCTTATGTTCCGCTTTTCCCCGTTTTCCGCATTCCGTTCCCCGCTTCCCGCTTCCGCTCCGCTTAGTATTTCAGCAGATATTCTTTGTAATCCTTATACGTAACCGTCAGATAATCTTCCCCGCAATTCAGTCCGATTTCCATCCCCAAAGGGGTAAAAAACATGATTCCCGTCGTTCCGTCCGTCAGATAATAGGCCACTTCCTGGTCCGTCAGATATTCCAAAGCACCGACATCCCCGTTCTGCATCCTGCACCTTGTACGGAAATCTATGGCAAACTCATCATCCACGTCCAGTATACTGCCGTTTTCCAGGATGACTCCGTTCTCCATATCGATATTTACGCAGTACAGACCGCAGTCCACCCAATAATCCGTATAGATATTCTCACTGAAAACCACACTCATCACTTCTTCGTCCATATAGGTGACATACCCTTCCGAGTAGACCGCAAATATTTCTTCCGGAAGCATATATTTGGAATATTCCGCATAATACTCCTCAAAATAGTCTATCTCGTCCGCGATCACATCATTCAGCAATTCTATATTGGGGATATCTCCCTCTATCACCGGATAATCGATCGCGATCATGACCGTATCGCTGTTTCCCTCATATTCGTAATTCTCCCACCTGATCGAATAAGGAAGGTCCGTCCGGACAGCATCCCTGATTTCACCGTAATATTCGCTATGATCCCCGCTTTCCTGCCCCTCAGCCTTCTCCTGCCAGTCCGGAACCTTGTTTTCCGGCTTCTCCTGCTGAAACGGCGTCTCTGGTTCCCCTGCCTCATAAGAAGAGGAAATTCCGCTTTTTTCAGCCCCCGCCTGCCGGCTTGATACCAGACACAGCAAAAAGAACAGCGTTGCCAAAAATGCCAAAAACAGCATTCCCATGGCCGGAATCGTGACAATGAGCAGAAATAGCTGGCCGGACTGCCTGTGCTTCGGACATTCCGGACACTCATAAAAGCACCGGTTTCCCTGATGCTGCAGCGGAAAATCGCAGTCATGCATCCCGGCATTCCACCCTGCCCGTCCGCAACGGTTCACCAGCCTTTGTCCCGGCATATATCCGCCCGGACGGTTACCATAACCGTTCGGCCGTCCCTGCTGACTGCTCCCATAACCGTTCATCTGTCCCTGCTGACTGCTCCCATAACCACCCGGCTGTCCCTGCGGTTCGCTTTTGTTTCCTTCACCATTCTGATATGGTATATTCTCTCCCAGGCTTTCTCTCTGACCGCTGAAAATTCCTCCGTCAAATCTTCCTCCCGTGTCCTGTTCCGCTCTCTCCATATTCCATCCTCCATGGGATACTTTCCGTCAGGTCGTCTATTCCCTACTTCTGCCTGCCCGCATTTCCATCCAGCTTTTTACCGAACGTTACCTCACTGTAATATTCCAGGATACACTGGCGCATCAGAATCAATGCGGAAGATACCGTCGTTTCTCTTATTTTGGCCCGGTTTCCGCTGAAATTGTATTTTTTCACCGTTACTTTCCCACATACACTGCACGCAATATATACCAGGCCGACCGGTTTTTCTTCCGTGCCGCCTCCCGGCCCGGCAATCCCTGTTACCGCCACTGCGACTTCTGCCTTGGAGATCAGTGCAGCCCCTTTGGCCATTTCCTTTGCCACCTCTTCACTGACCGCGCCCTTTTTTTCCAAAACACCTTTCTTTACACCGAGGATCTTCCGTTTGGCCTTATTGGAATACGTAATATAACCTGATTTATACACATCGGATACACCGGGGACATTGATGATCCTTGCCGCCAGCATACCGCCGGTACAGGATTCCACCGTACTCACCGTCAGTTTATTTGCCGCCAGCAGATCCACGACTGCCTTTTCCAGTGTCGTATCCGCATCCGTAGTATATACATGGTTTTCAAACCGGCTCTTCAATTCTTTTACCACCGGCTTCAGGAGCTTTCTGGCCTCCTTTTCATTTGCAGCCTTTGCCGTCACCCGGAAATGCACTTCGCAGTTTTTTGCATAGGGAGCAATGGTGGGATTGGTCTGACCGTCAATTAAATCCTTCACCATGGTTTCCGCCTTGCTCTCTCCCACTCCGCATATTTTCACGGTCTGGGAGTAAATGGTGGAATCCTCTCCTGAAAGATAGGGCATAATGCTTTTTTCAAACATCGGAATCAGTTCATTCGGAGGACCGGGCAATAAAATGACTTTCTTACCGTCTTCCTCCAGAATGACGCCCGGAGCCGTACCGTTCTCATTCTCCACAACTATGGCCCCCTTCGGCATCATGGCCTGTTTCCAGTTGTTTTCCGTAGCCTCCATGTTCCTTTTCCGGAAAAAGTCCTCAATACGTTTGCGGGACGGTTCATGCATACAGAGTTCCCTGCCCATCACTTTGGCCGCTGCTTCTTTGGTCAGGTCATCCTCCGTAGGCCCCAGCCCACCTGACAGGATAATAATATCCGAACGTCCCATGGCAGCCTTAAGGACTGCGGTAAGGCGTTCCTCATTATCCCCGACCACACTCTGATAATAGCAGGACAGACCCAAATCCGCACATTTTTCCGCCAAAAATGCCGCGTTTGTATTCACGATATTTCCCAGCAATAATTCCGTACCAACGGAAATCAATTCTACCGTCATGGCATCATCCCTCCTTCATCACGCCTTTGTTCTTCATCAGATAGTCCGCCAGAGAGACCACGGTCAGTACCAGCGCCACCCACATCACAATCTCCGTCAGCAGTTCCAGCGGCCCCAGATCCGCTATCATCAGGCATATCATAAGCATCTGGAACGTAGTTTTGAATTTCCCCCAGTAACTGGCTGCGATCACCACTCCATTGTCCGATGCGATCAGCCTGAAACCGCTGATAATGAATTCCCTTGCAATGATGATAATGACGATCCACGAGGGAATCCGCTTCAGATCCACCAGACAGATCAGGGCGGAGCAGACCAGCAGTTTATCTGCCAGCGGGTCCATAAATTTTCCAAAATTGGTTACTAAATTATACTTTCTCGCAATATGTCCGTCCAGCATATCCGTTAAACTGGCTATGACAAACAATGCAAGCGCAATCCATTTATCTGTCCCGCCCGTTATGGGAAACAGCATGAATACTACAAAAAACGGAATCATGATCATCCTGAGAATCGTCAGTTTATTCGGTAAATTCATCACATATCTCTCCTATCAAGTCATATTCGTAAGAACCGGTTATCTTCACTTTCACAAAATCCCCGCTCATCAGCGTTTTTTCCGTATTGATAAAAAGATAACCGTCCACATTCGGCGCATCCTTATACGTACGTGCCACATAAGCGTCCTCGTCCGCCACTTTTCCCTCTATCATGGCACAGAGTTCCTTCCCCACCATATCTTCCGCCATCCTGTAAGCAATTTCCTGCTGCAGTTCCATGACGGCGTCCCGTCTGTCCTCTTTCACGCTCTCTTCTATCTGCCCCTCCATTTCCGCGGCGGGCGTATCTTCCTCCTGGGAATAGGTAAAGACTCCCAAACGGTCAAACTCCATCTCTTCCACAAAATCCAACAGTTCCTCATGGTCTTCTTCCGTTTCGCCGGGGAACCCGGTGATCAGAGTGGTCCTTAAGCAGATATCCGGAATCTCCCTGCGCAGCCGTTCTACCATGGAACGTATTTCCCCGCTGTCTGTTCTTCTTCCCATCCGTTTTAACACCGCATCCGCACCGTGCTGAACCGGTATATCCAGATAATGGCAGATTTTTTTCTCTTCCCTGATGGTCTGAATCAGTTCTTCCGTAATTTCCTCCGGATAGCAGTACAAAATGCGTATCCAGTAAAGCTGCGGTATTTTACAGAGCCTGCGCAGTAATTCGGGAAGTTTCTTTTCCCCGTATAGATCCAGGCCGTACCGTGTCGTCTCCTGCGCCACCAGGATCAGTTCCTTAACACCTTCCCGTGCCAGCCGTTCCGCTTCCGCCACAAGCCGTTCCATCGGCACGCTGCAGTACGGCCCGCGCACTTTCGGTATGATACAGTAAGTACAGTGTTTATCGCAGCCCTCTGCAATTTTCAGGTATGCATAATGACCGCCTGTGGTTACAAGCCGTCTGTGATTTTCCGCCGGTTTTTGTTCCGGTTCCAATGGCGCGATATGGTTTTCCGCTTTTCCTGCAAGCGCCTCTTCCACGGCCTCTGCAATTTCCTCCACTGCTGCCGTCCCGACGATCGCATCCACTTCCTCAATTTCTTCCCGGATTTCTTTTTGGTAACGCTGTGCCAGGCAGCCTGCCACGATAAGCGCTTTTACCTGTCCCGTCTTCCTTAATTCCGCCATTTCAAGAATCGTATTGATGCTCTCTTCTTTAGCGTCGTTAATAAAACAGCAGGTATTCACCACAACGATTTCCGCCTCTGTTTCATCGTCCGTAAACGTATAGCCTTTCTGTTCCAGCAGGCCCAGCATCACTTCCGAATCCACCAGATTCTTATCGCATCCCAGCGATACCAACAACAGCTTCATAAGTAAACCTCCATCCATGCCGCCATGAAAACAATATGCCCGCAGGCGATACCACGGGCACATAATGATCCTGCGGCCGTTATTCCAAATCGGAATCTTCTTCCGGTTCCTCTCCGTCACCGGCCTGCATACTGCTGTCCCCAGCAGGATCATCTTCCGGTTTCTCTTCTTCCTCCGGCCGTTTTCCGGCAAATATTTCGTTTCTCTCATAACGGCTTTCCATCAGTTCTTCCTGCTGCCTCTGCTGTTCCGCCTCTTCCTCGCTCAGAATCCTGATCTTGGCCTGATTCAACTCCTCTATTGCAACAGATAACGGTTTCTTTCCTGCGGCCTTTACCATGGGCTCTTCTCCGCCGATAATCTGTCTTGCCCTTTTTGACGTCGCCATAACGATGGAGTACCTGCTGTTTACCACCGGCGCTTCTCCCTGTTCAACCTCACTGTTTACCACTTTCATTAAATCTGAATAAGATGGATGTAACATTATTCTTCTCCTTTCACCAGAACGCTCAGTTCCTGTCTCATATTTTCTATAAACTCCTCATTGCGGTGCGGCGTATGGTGTGCCGCCCTTATCATGGAATGAAGTTCCCTGGTACATTCCTCCAAATCGTCATTGATTACGATATAATCATAATTTTCAATTCCCTGCGCTTCCTCTCCGGCGCGTCTTAAACGTTTCTCAATTACTTCCACCGTCTCTGTTCCCCTGCCGACAAGCCGCCGCTTCAGTTCTTCCGCCGAAGGCGGCATGACAAACACCAGCAGGGCTGTGGGGAATTTTTGCTTCACTTTCAGCGCACCCTGTATTTCGATCTCCAGGATCACATCTTTCCCTGCTGCCAGCTGCGCCTCCACATATTGTTTCGGTGTCCCGTAATAATTGCCGCAATAGCCGGCATATTCCACCAGACCGTCCTGACGGATCTTTTCCTCAAATTCCTCTTTCGATACGAAAAAATACTCTCTGCCGTTTTCCTCGCCCTCTCTAGGCGCTCTCGTTGTCATCGAAACGGACAACGCATACTGTTCGTAGGTCTGAATCAGCTTTTTCATCAGCGTGCCTTTGCCCGCTCCGGAAAAACCGGAAACCACCACTAAAATTCCTCTACGCTTCATCTGTATCTCCATTCTCCGCCTGCGCCCTGTTCGCGATCGTCTCCGGCAGAAGCGCCGACAGCACCAGCTGGCCGTTCTCCATTACAAGCACCGCTTTTGTTTTTCTTCCCTGTGTGGCGTCAATTGCCTGTCCTGTCTCTTTCGCATTCTGCACCATGCGTTTCACCGGCGCGGAATCCGGACTCACGATCGCAATTATTTTACCGGTATTTACAATATTGCCGAAACCGATATGAATTAACCTGCTCATCCAACCGCCCCTATTCTATATTCTGTATCTGTTCGCGTACCTTCTCGATTTCCGTTTTCAGTTCAATCGCCCGGCCGGAAGTCTCCAGATCATTTGCCTTGGAAAGTATGGTATTTGCTTCCCGGTTCATCTCCTGCGCAATAAAATCCAGCTTTCTTCCGATGCTGCCGCCCTCCGACAGCGCCTGCTTCGTCGCCTCGATATGGCTGCGCAGACGCACCAGTTCCTCATCCACACAGACTTTGTCGGCGAACAGCGTTATTTCCATCAGCAGCCGGTTCTCATCCACCTGTGCATCCTCCAGCAGTTCATGCACCCGTTCCTTCAGTTTTCTCCTGTACTCATCTATCAGCTTGGGGGAACGCTCCGTAATATACTCCACATGTTCCAGCATTCCGTCCAGTTTGACCGTCAGATCCTCCCTCAGGTTCTCCCCTTCCTTGATCCGCGTCTCCACAAAGCTTTCCGCCGCACCCTGCACTGCCTTGCCCAGCACTTTCCAGATTTCCGCTTCGTCTATGGTCTGTTCTTCCATGGTCAGCACTTCCGGATATCTGGACAGTTTGGATACCTTAATGTCGTTATCCAGCCCGAAATCCTCCGCCATTTGTTTCAAATATCCCATATACTCCGCTGCAATATCCTTATTATATTTGATGCAGACATTATTTTCCGTCAGATCCTCATATGTGATAAAAATATCGACTTTACCGCGCTGGATATAATTCTTCAGTTCCGAACGGATTGCCGCTTCGAAGAAATTAAGTTTCTTGGGCATCTTTATATTTACATCCAGATATCTGTGATTCACCGATTTCATCTCTACCGTAACTTTTCGCTCCGCTTCCGACACCTCGCACCTGCCGAAACCTGTCATACTTTTAATCATTCTCTTCTGCCCTTTCCGTGTCTTATCATGCCTACATACTTCCTTTTATTATAAAATACCATTTTGCCAACGTCAAGCCGAATTTCGCGAGGTTGCACCTCATTCCCCCTTGCAGTAAACATAGAATTATTGTAAAATGAGCCGGTACGGAAAATACTGACAGGAAGCGAGGACATTACCATGGCATTTGACGGTGTAACCATTGCTAACATTGTAAAGGAATTGAACGATACCCTCCTTGGAGGACGGATTTATAAAATTGCACAGCCGGAAACGGACGAGCTTCTGCTGACGATCAAGGTAAACGGCGGACAGAAACGGTTGTTTATTTCGGCGGGGGCTTCCCTGCCTCTGATTTATCTGACGGAAAACAATAAACCCAGCCCGTTGACGGCGCCCAGTTTTTGTATGCTTTTACGTAAGCATCTTCAGAATGCCCGTATTACGGGTATTGTTCAGCCGGGGCTGGAGCGTATCGTGCAGATAGAGATGGAGCACCTGAATGAATTGGGCGACCTGTGTTCCAAAAAGCTCGTTGTGGAAATTATGGGTAAGCACAGCAATATTATTTTTGTCAACGATGAAAATATGATCATCGACAGTATCAAGCATATTTCCGGTATGGTGAGCAGTGTGCGCGAAGTACTTCCCGGGCGTCCTTATTTTATTCCCGACACACAGGATAAACAGAATCCCCTTGCCGCGGACAGGGAGGCTTTTATCCGTACCATCCATGGAAAAACCATGCCCGTTTATAAGGCGCTCTATGGTACCTATACCGGTATTTCCCCTCTGCTGTCGCAGGAAATCTGTTTCCGCGCCGGTCTGGACGGGGACTATTCCACCGCTTCTCTTGGGGAAAACCATATGGGACGGTTGTCCGATGCCTTTTTCTCGGTTATGGATGCGGTAAAAAACGGCAGTTTTCAGCCGAACATCGTCTATGAAGGTTCCGCTCCGGCAGAATTTGCCGCGCTTACGCTGACGATGTACAGCGACAGCGAACGGCGTGAATTTTCTTCTGTCAGTGTCTTATTGGAGCAGTATTATGCTCAGAAAAACGCGGTGACCCGAATCCGCCAGAAATCCGTAGACCTGCGAAAAATCGTTCAGACTGCACTGGAACGCAACATTAAAAAATATGACCTGCAGCTGCGGCAGATGAAGGACACGGAAAAACGGGATAAATATAAGGTGTATGGAGAATTGTTAAACACTTACGGTTATAATGCGGAACCGGGAGCCAGATCACTGACGGCGCTGAATTATTACACCGATGAAGAAATTACCATTCCCCTGGACCCTGCCCTGACGCCTTCGGAGAATGCAAAGAAGTACTTTGAAAAATACAATAAACTGAAGCGTACGTATGAAGCGCTTTCCGAGCTGACACTGGAAGTAAAAGCGGAAATCGAACATCTGGAATCCGTCAGCGCCTCCCTCGATATAGCCCTTGCGGAAGAAGATCTGGTGCAGATCAAGGAAGAATTAATTGAAAGCGGCTATATCCGCCGGAAAGGAGGCGCCAAAAAAGCAAAGATCACCAGCCGTCCCTTCCACTATATCAGCAGCGACGGCTACCATATCTATGTAGGAAAAAATAATTATCAGAATGAAGAGCTGACTTTCCGCTTCGCCTCCGGCAATGACTGGTGGTTTCATGCCAAAAACATGCCCGGCTCCCATGTCATCGTTAAATCCGGCGGCGCGGAACTTCCCGACCGCACGTTTGAGGAAGCCGCCAGGCTGGCCGCCTACTATTCCAAGGCGAGGGAACAGGACAAAGCGGATATCGACTATACGGAAAAGAAAAACGTGAAAAAGCCCAATGGGGCAAAGCCCGGTTTCGTCATTTACCACACCAACTATTCCATGACCATTGATTCCGATATCAGCGGACTGCAGTTATCGGAAGATTAACCGGCATCCTTTAAGACAGGTTTATCCCCGCGGCAGTTTCCGTGCACACCGAATTCCCTGCCGCCCCGGAAACCGGTCAGGGGATGCGCATTTTCCACGCATCCCCTGACTGTTCTGCAATCTTCTCTTCCCGTTTAGGAATTCCTTCCGGTTTTATAAAGTCCCGCTGGCAAAAAGGGATCTTACATGATCCACTTCTTCCTGTGTTGCCTTTGCAGCCGGAACATAATAGGATTTCTCCCTTGCAATCTGATACAGTTCTTCCTGCGACTGCTCACATGCGTTACGGAACTGCTTTAACGTCTGCTTCAGTTCCCTGTTTTCCGTCTGGGCGATCATGCCGCCGTAACGGACAAGTTCCCCGTTAATACCTGCCAAAGTATCTGCTACCATTGTTTTTTCCTGCATCTTCATACCCTCCTACTGTAAAAATTTCATCAGCTGCTGCTTGTTATCCATCGCGGACCTTGCTCCTTTTTCAAAGAACTGTTTCACGCTGGAATCCGTTGCGCACTCTGCATATTCTTTCATTTTACAATGAGTCGTGTCATAACCGCCAATTAGATGACGCAGGTTTTGTAAATCCAATTCTGATAAACTAGCCATTTTCTGCACCTCCTGAAATAATAGTCTGCATTTCTATTGTTTCCTGCGTGCTTTTCTTTATGCGGCTTTTACGATTTTACCAGAAAATGTAATTTGCAGCAGTTCAGCCGGATTGCCTGGTGGTGAGGGAGGACGCTCCGGCTGAACTGCTGCGCGCATTCTTTCACAAAACTATCATATTCCCATATGTTCACATAAAATTTTCATTCCCATTAAGATCAAAATCACCCCTCCGGTCAGTTCGGCTTTTGCCTTATACCGGAATCCGAACAGATTTCCCAGCTTCACACCTGCCATGGAACCGGCAAAAGTGACCGTCCCGATGAAAAGCACTGCCGGCAGAATGTCCACGGCCAAAAAGGCAAACGTCACGCCTGCTGCCAGCGCGTCCACGCTGGTTGCAAGGGCTAGCATAAACATTTCCCGAAATGCAAGGGAACCGCTGGTCTTCTCACATTCTCCGGCAAATCCATCTTTTATCATATTGATTCCGATCAGCCCTAACAGGATAAATGCCGCCCAGTGATCCACCGCCCGGATCCCGTCCTGAAAGCGTACGCCTAACAGGTAACCGGCCGCAGGCATCAGCGCCTGAAACCCGCCAAACCACAATGCGACCGTAAGCATATGCTTCACTGTCAGCTTCCCCAGGGAAAGCCCTTTGCAGACAGCCGCCGCGCAGGCATCCATCGAGAGCCCCACTGCCAGTATAAAAAGCGTAAAATTGTCCATGACTTCTCTTTTCCATCCGTCCGGTATGTTATTAATAACTTTTACGCCGTGATGCCGCTTTTTATTCCAAATCCAAACGCCCTGTTCTTTTTTATCATGCCCGCCTGACCGGTATTGCATTCAGATACAAAATGCGGCGTAGAGGGGAACGGTCTTTTTTCCGTCCTCAAAACTGAAATTTCTTGTGGAGAGTTTGACCGCATAGTCCGGCTTATAAGTTTCCATATAGACTTTTAAACTCTTGGCCTTGGTATTGTCTGCAGATTTTACTTCAATGGGTATCAGCTTTCCGTTACGCTGAATGACAAAATCAATCTCAGCTCCGCGCGCAGACTCCCAGTAACAGGCATGATACCCGTTAATGTTAAGCTGCACATTGACATAATTTTCAGCCATACCGCCCTTAAAGTCATTGATATCCTCTACCATATAGAGAACATCATTTGCCGCTAAATCTTTCTTGGCACAAAGCAGACCCAAATCCGACACATAAATCTTAAATGCATCAATATCCCGGTAGTTCTCAAGGGGTTTTTTGATCTGTTCCACCTTATAGACCTGAGATACAATGCCTGACAGGCAGAGCCATTCGATGGCGTTCTCAAATTCCGAAGCCCGTCCGCCTTTTTTTATCAGCTTATACTGAAAACGGGTATTCTTCCTGGAAAGCTGAACCGTAATGTTATCGTATACAAGCCTTGTTTTCTTGATCTCATTTACATTATTATATTTACTCATATCATTAAGATAGCTTGCAAGAATGGTATCCTGCGTATGTCGGACAAGAATATGATCCTTCGTTGCCGCAAACTGCATCACACACTCCGGCATGCCGCCCACAACAAGATATTGCCGGTAAAGCTGCATGGCGGCATCATGAAGCGCAGAAGGAAGCGGCGTGTCCGCAGCAAAGCACTTTTTTATCTGCTCAACCAAAGCATCTTCTCCCATTGCAAGCATAAATTCCTCCATATTCATCGGATACAGGGTTTTTATATCCACCTTACCGACAGGAAAAGAAAATTTCGTCCGGTTTACCGCAACGCCAAGCAGACTGCCTGCCACGATAATATGATAATGGGGAGCATCCTCACAAAAATATTTTAGCGAGGTCAACGCCCTTTCACAAAGCTGCACCTCATCAAATACAAGCAGTGTTTTTTCCCTGACTATCGTTTCTCCCGCAATGTGGGATAAAATCGGTATCAGATAATCGGGGCTGATATTTTCCTCAAAGGTTTCATTCAGCCCGGGATTGGTTTCAAAGTTAAAATATGCCACATTCTCATAACAGGTACGCCCAAACTCAAGGATAGAGTAGGTCTTGCCGACCTGCCTTGCACCCTGCAGAATAAGAGGCTTGCGGTATTCGCTGTCTTTCCATGCTTTCAGATAACTCATGATCTTTCTATACATAAATTTCCCTCCTTAAAGATACCGGATATAGTATAGCATATATTCATGTAAATTTCCACATATTTCATCTTCTATTTAGCATTATTCTACGCCAATATTTTGAACAATATAACATGATTATACGCGAATATTGTCGGACTGACATTTCGTATTGAGACTTTTGGCAGCCACATTCGCTTTGTCCCGCAAAACAGAACCTGATCGCTTCCTCCTCCCCTGCCTGTATACGATCGTGCAGGAGAAACATTTTCCCCCGCACGGGTCTGTACATAAAACAGCCCGTTACCATACAGGTAACAGGCTGTTCCGATTCCGTTTCATTCTGATCTCTTATTCTTTTCCCATTCTTCCATGACACAGGAATGCTTTCATTCTCCCGTTCTGCTCACTCCACCGCCATAAACAGCAGTTCTTCTTCCATCCCGCACTTGCGCGACAAATATTGAATGACATCCTTTCTCGTAATGATTCCGATAAAACGCTCATCATCATCAATGACCGGCACGAAATTCTGATTCATCACCTTACTGATCAGATCTTCAATATTGGCATCTGCCGCCACCGGCTCGTTATCCCGCTTCCTCTTTACCGACAGGATCGGAACATCTTCGGCATCCAGCATGTTCAGGTCATGCCACTCCTTTATGTCAGAGAGATATTGTCAAGTGTGTTTGTAAATTTTTAGCAAAATCCTGTTACCTTCACTCCAAATACCAAACACAATCATAAATCCGTATTGCCGTCCTTCCCTGAAATCTGGACAACCAAGTATACACTCCCTCAGAATTGAATCTAAAAAGGTGCATCGTTTAAAAGCTCTCACTTCATCACGATACACCTTCGATTGTCTGACAATCTACTATTACTTTTCTTTACGCGCTTTCGTACATTCCCATACTCTGTTATCATAATGCGCTCTTACCTTTTCAATATCTGAATTACCGCATCATAATTTTCAGGATGATGGGGAAAGGTACAGTTTGTGCAGACTTTTATCTTTCTCCCATCCTTTTCTATATATGCAGGATTCCCCGGACAATTATCCCTTAAATATAGCGGGCAATAGCAAAACAGGCAATTTAAGTTTTCCAATCCCTTATGACAGGGAAAATACTTACAGTTCCTGTTCTCAAAAAATCGATATGAATTTTCCATACTCACTTTTCCAAACTTCCTTTCCTATATCATTACTTGATATACCCTTGCCTTATCAATAAATGCCCTTGCAAATGCAGGATTTGACGGATAATATAAATGCGGAAATCCTATCCACTGCGTTTTATTTTCTATAATGCAGGCATATTCTTTTCCGGTCACCGGCTTAACTGCTATTACGTCCGCCCCATTACAGGTGCTGTCGTAATAATGAAATTCATGTCCTTTTATTCCCCCGCCGTTTAACAGGAAGTGCTTTTGCTTTTCCCGAAGTTCTATGTAACCGAAACGAACCAGTTTCCCGGTATGATAGCAGGCTGCTGGAATAACTCCCGCCATATCATAAGAAAACCCTTCTTTATCTTTCAAAGAAGAATGTAAATACATAAAACCGCCGCATTCTGCCACGACTGGCATTTCATTTTCAACCGCACTCCTGACTGCCTCACGCATTCTCGTATTTGCGCTAAGCTGTTCCGCATACAATTCCGGATATCCGCCGCCAATTAACAGGGCATGGCATCCTTCCGGCAGTTTTTCATCCCGCAGCGGAGAAAAATATGTTATATTTGCCCCATATTCCTCCAGCAAGTGGATATTATCAGCATAATAGAAGCAGAAGGCTTCATCTTTTGCCACTGCTATCGTTGGACGGCTGTCACTAACTGCTTTCACATGACCAATATCCCCATAGCTTTCGATTCTGGTTTCTTTTATCGCTATTTCTTCAGATTCCAGTTCTTCCGCGCTTTCTGCTATTTCTTTGATACGCTCTACGGAAACTGTCTGTAAAAATAATTCAGAAACCGCCTGTAATTTCTCTTTTATATGATTCACCTCATCCGGCAAAAATAGTCCTAAATGCCTGCTTTCAATGTACAGTTTGTCATTTTCAGGCAAAAAACCGACCACTTGGATTTTCAGTTCCTCCTCAATCAATGGCTTTACCAATTCAAAGTATCCTTTTGACATTCGGTTCAGCAGGATAGCTTTTATCAAATGTTTTTTATCATAATCGAGAAATCCTGCTATCAATGGCACAATGGAGCGTCCCATCCCCTTCGCATCAACAACAAGCACAATCGGTGTTTTTGTCACTTCTGCAAGCTGATAAGAAGAACCTTCTTTCTTAACTCCGCCTACCCCGTCATATAGTCCCATAACACCCTCAAAAACTGCAAAGTCCATTTTCATTACACTTTTTTGAAAAAGTTTCCTTGTCTTTTCTTCATCTGTAAAAAATGTATCCAGATTTTTTGCCGGAACATCTATTATCTTTTCATGAAACATCGGATCAATATAATCCGGTCCGCATTTATAAGAAGCCACTTTCAAGCCGCAATCCTTTAATACCTGAAGCAAGGCACAGGTGACTACTGTTTTTCCGCTTCCACTTTTAGGGGCGGCAATCATAACTCTTTTTATTTTCATGCAAATATCACGCCTTTCTTTCAGGCTCTTTGCCGCAGAAATCAAATGCACAAATCCAAACCGGATTCTCAGACTGCATCAAATGATAATTTCCTGCTTTTTTTGCCCTGCTTACCTGTAATTGCACAATCTCTTCTTCTTTTATCATATCATCCATTGATAAAATCTCTCTCATTTCACAAATTGTCTCCATACTGACAGCATTTACCACAACCCTCATGTCGGGATTCATCTGTCGGAGTGACACCAGTATTTCCTTTAATCTGCCGCCACTTCCTCCTATAAATGCGTGTGTCGCCATTGGAAGTTCAGTTAATCCCTCTGGTGCTCTCGACTCTACCACTGTTACATTTTGCAGTTCAAATTTCTTTTTATTCTTTTCAATTAATAAAACTGCTTCATGCTTCTGCTCCACCGCATACACCTGTATATCGTCAGAAATGCCCGCTATTTCTATTGCAATAGAACCCGTGCCACTGCCAATGTCATAAACTACCGCCTTTTCTTTTAATCGCAGCTTACAGATACTAACCTCTCGAATCTCTTCTTTTGTCATAGGAACCCTGTCCCTGATAAATTGACCATCTGCAACACCATGTGTCAATCTTCTTTGCGTAGCATATGGATTTTTAACAAAACATGTATATAACCCTTCCTCCTTCAATTCCATACACTCTAACGGCGTATGCCTCTCTACCCGCTGTTCCTCATAGGATAACTGATATCCTGTTATAATTTCACATTTTTGCATTCCCGCATCTGTCAACAGTTCTCCCAACTGATTTATATCTTTTACACCAGATGTAATCAGAAATGTTTTTGACCTGCTTTTGATCCGGTGTGCAAGGTTGTATAATTTTTTCCCATGTATACTGTAAACGGCCGCATCATGATAGCTTTCTCCAATGCAGGAAGCCAGATAAGCTATGGAAGAAATACCCGGAAGAATACGCAAAGATGCCTTTATGCGACCTTCGGTAATTTCTTTTTCCAGTGCCGCATATAAAGGCTGACACCCGCTATAAAATCCACTATCTCCCGAAAAAAGAATCACAACTTTTTTATTTTCCTCAAATAAACTTCCGCTCTGTATATCATGCAGATAAGGAATGACCTGTTCTGCCTGATAAAAAGGATGTCTTTCTGCTTTAGAATAGACAGCATTAAGCATTCTCTCTGCCCCTAATAAAATGTCTGCTTCACTAATCACCCTCTCTACTTCTTTCGTTAGACCGTTTACATGTCCCATACCAATACCTGCCAGAATAATTTCCATATTCTCTTTTATCTGATTCTTCGCCCTAAATTTTTCTCCTCCTATATCTTCAAGTTTTTGGCATATTTCAGAAAAAGAATACCCTTCTCCCTCATCAGAACAGCCAATTACAAATATCCTCACTCCGGTTCTCTTCGCAGCGTTTATCTTTTCCTGATAACCTCCGGGCACACCGCTCTCCTTCGTTACAAGATAAGCTATTTCATATTGGCGAATGATAGCCTCATTCATCTCCGCAGTAAAAGGTCCCTGCATTGCAATAACCTGTTTCCCGCAAATACCCTGCTCTGTACATAGAGAAAGACTTTCCACACTTGGAAGTACCCTTACATACAATCTATGCTTTATTCCTTCAGAAACACAATATTTGTACAATTCCTTGCTTCCGGTAGTCAAAAGAATATTTCCTTCCGTATCTTCCAACGCTTTCACACATTCCTCGTTTGTTTCAAAATAGGTAATGCCGTTTTCTCTCTCCGTAATACCGTCTCTTTTCAACCTCAAATATGGAATTGATATTCCAATCCGCTCCATTTCTTTCAATGCAGCCTGTATATTATAAGTAATCTCCTTAGCAAAAGGATGTGTTGCATCTACCACAACATCAAATTTTCCATTGCTTATGAATTCTGCTATCTGTTCCTGATTCATTCTTCCCTGATGTACTTTTATAAGGGGATGCTGTCTTAAAACAATTGCGCCATACTCCGTTGCCACACAGATTGTATGATTTATTTCAGCCTCTGCAAGATATTCCGATAATTTTCTTCCTTCAGTTGTCCCCGCAAATATCAATATTTTTTTCAATCTTATAGCCTCTCCTTGTGACAAATTTCCCATTTATGTTCTCCGAACCGGAACTTCCAATAAATACCGTGGTAAACATATTGACCTCCCTGTCCCTTAACTCCTTTAAGGTACAGATTTCCATTTTTGTTCCGTCTCTTCCTATATTTTCAACATATCCGCAAACTCGTTCCCCCTCCATGCTGCACAGTAAAATATCACATGCTCTCATCAGATAATCCTTTCTTTTATGGCTGGACGGATTATACAGTACAATGACAAAATCACCTTCTGCGGCTGCATGTAACCTTTTTTCAATCGCATCCCACGGTGTCAGCAGATCACTCAGACTGATAACACAGAAATCATGGTTCAGTGGCGCTCCCAGAACTGCCGCACCGCTGCTCGCCGCAGTAATCCCTGCGATAACGTAAAGTTCTGTTTTCGGATAAGCTTTCCCAATCTCGTACATCAAAGACGCCATCCCATAAATTCCTGCATCACCGCTGCATACAAGGGCTACTTTTTTCCCTTTTTCAGCTTCCTCAAAACACAGCCTGCACCGTTCCTCCTCCTGACGCATTGGTGTGGATAACATTTCTTTCCCCTGAAAACGCCCGCCAAGCAGCTTTAGATATAATGTGTAACCAACGATCACATCAGACTGGTCTAACACATTCAATGCTTCTCCTGTCATCATTTCTTCCCTGCCCGGTCCCATTCCTACAATATAAATTCTATTTGCCATCAAAACATACCTTCCATTCTCTCCATGCGGCTATACTCGCATTGCAATCGCAATTGTCATCCCATTTTCCGCAACTTTTGGACATATTAGTTTTCCACCCTCTCCACAGGCTTTCACTGCTGCCCTTTCGCAAACATTATCAACGCCAACCTGATTCTTAACAAACACAGACTTTGTAAAAGTTCCGTTTACTTCCTGTAATTCTTCTGCTGTATATGTAAAAAATGGAATCCCTTCTGTTCGACACCATTCAATAATCCCCTGTTCATCACTCTTTTGCGAAATAGAGGACAGCGCAAAAATCTGCATGATAGAAATTCCCATTTCATTTATTGTTTTTGAAATAAATTTATCAATTTCATTTGCTTTTTTTCCTTTTTTACAGCCAATTCCTATGACATACTCCCGCGGTTTCAACAAAAGAGAAGTATCAAACACATCATCTTTGGAAGTAACCACAACATCAACAAATCTGTCTGGCGGATATGGAACAATCCGCACGCCAGTTTCTTCACAAGTGATTTCATGTCCCGTCTCTATACATATCGTAATCTCTTTTCCGGCTAATATCTTTGATGATACTTTGACAATCCCATCTTTATTTGCAATATACAGGCTATTTCTTTTTGCAAACAAATCCACAGCAAATTTTTTATTCAGATCTGTTGCCGTAGTAATCACCGGTACTGCCCCTGTTTTCTTTGCTATATGGTTTGCAAGATCATTTGCACCGCCCATATGTCCTGATAAAATCGGAATGACATATTTCCCTTTTTCATCCATTACAAGCACTGGTGCATCATGCAGTTTATCCGTAAGATGCGGTGCTACTGCCCTGACTGCAATTCCGCAGGCGCCTATAAACAACAAGGCGTTTTGCTCCTGAATCCGTTCCTTTGCCCAATCTCCAACAGATGTTTTTACAAATAAGATATCTGAATAAAGATCATCCTTTATACCTGCCTCACATTTTGTATATAACCTGATTTCTAACTCCCTCTCCAACAATTTTACAATACTTTCCGAAAGTTGTTTTCCATTTTCTGTAAAGCTAATAATACTTAATCTCATTCTTTTCGTTTTGCCTCCCGGTATTCGGTCGAAAAATCCGGCGCATATAACCTTGATTTTCTGTAATACTGATGCGCGATTGCATCTCCGACCAATATCAAGGCTGTTTTCGTAATCCTATGCTCTACGGATACATCATATAATGTCTCAATCGTACACAGGTAAGCCTCCTCCTCAGCCCAGGTTGCCTTATAAATAAGCACTGCCGGTGTTGTCCCCTTATACCCGCCATTCATTAGCCGTCTGCTTAATTCCCGAATCATTCCGGCACTTAAATAAATTGCCATAGATGCCTTATGTGCTGCAAAGCTCTCAATACTTTCCCTGTCCGGCACCTTCGTTCTGCCTTCCATTCTTGTAATAATCAGGGATTGTGAGATTCCCGGCAGCGTATATTCAAGATTCAAGGACGCTGCTGCGCCAAAACAGGCGCTTACCCCCGGACAGCTCTCATAAGAAATGCCCAGTGTATCCAACTCATCCATCTGCTCCCTGACCGCTCCATAGATACTCGGCTCTCCCGTATGCAAACGGACAGTTGTTTTCCCCTCTTTTTCTGCACCAACGATAATTTGTATTACTTCTTCTAATGTTAGTTTCGCACTGTTATGTATCTCGCAGTCTTTTCCTGCATAAATAAGCAGTTCTGGATTCACCAAAGAACCTGCATAAATAATCACATCTGCCTGTTCTAATAAGCGCATTCCCCTGACTGTTATCAAATCTACCGCGCCTGTTCCCGCCCCAACAAAATAAACCATTCCTCTGCCCCCTTACTTTTTGCCAGTTCTCCATATTCACTGGAAAACAGAATACAATCTGTTTTCATTTTTCCTCCGGCGCGGTTTTCCATATAATAGCAGATACGCTTTGCAATCTGCTCCATGACCTGCTGTAATTTCCCGCTTTCCTCTATAATAGAAACTGCTTCTTCCGTTGTCACGCATTCCAATATTCTTCTTACCTGTAAAGGTTCTATCTGCTCCTTTACGGAAAATGCCGCAAGAAGCTCCATCCTGCAATCTGCTTCTTTGGAATGGGTATTCATAATTCCACCTGCAACCTTAATCAGTTTGCCTATATGACCTGTCAGAAGCATTTTCTGAAATCCCATTTCCACTGCCATATCAATGGTTGCACCGATAAAATTGCTGCATTTCACACTTTTGTCCAAATCATATCCATATGTTTTCCTAATAAACTCCAAACCATAATTTCCCGGCGAAACGGCAACATAATCAAATCCTAAAACCCTTCTTTGACGCAATTCTACCCGAATGGTATCAATAAGCGCCTGACTGCTCATAGGCTCAACAATGCCACTCGTCCCTAATATGGAAATACCGTCAACAATGCCAAGTCTTGGATTAAAAGTACGTTCGCACAGCTTTTCACCTTCCGGCACTGAAATCTCAATCCGAAGGCTGCCTTTATAATCTGCCAGTCTGCAAACTTCTAATACTTCTTTTTTTATCATCTCCCTCGGAACACGATTGATTGCCGCATTGCCTACAGGCTGGTCAAGTCCCGGTTTTGTCACTCTCCCCACACCTATTCCGCCTTCAATGATAATTTGTTCCTTCACACTTTCTTCTGCATACGAAACTTTCGCATAAATCCATATACCTGTTGTAATATCCGGATCATCCCCGCCGTCCTTTTCTACAGCGCATCGCACCTCGTTTTCGCTGCGCATGATGTCCAAAATATTTGCCCTATACGGAATCCCTTTTGGCGTTTCTATTGTAATTTCCGTCTTTTTTAATCCTGTCAGCAGCATATAAGCTGCGGCTTTTGAAGCCGCAGCCGCGCAGCTTCCGGTCGTAAAACCATATCGCATTTCTATCTTCCCTTCTTAAAGTTGATACAATGCGGCATTACAAATTGCCGCAGCGATATTACTTCCACCTTTTCGTCCTCTGTTAATGATGTATGGAATATTTGTTTTTAATATAAGTTCTTTTGCAGCTTCCACATTGACAAATCCCACCGGAACGCCAATAATAAAGGCT
This sequence comes from uncultured Lachnospiraceae bacterium, assembly GCA_910579935.1. GTDB lineage: Bacteria > Bacillota > Clostridia > Lachnospirales > Lachnospiraceae > Kineothrix. The sequence goes on along the minus strand of CAJTVQ010000014.1, from coordinate 2,783 downwards.
GGCTTCCAATCCATTTTTTCCATCATTTCATACAGCTTTATCAGAGCAGTTGGTGCATTGCCGATTGTAAAAATAACTGCTTTTTCAATCGTTGCCGCTTTTTCCATGCTGACCGCTGCCCGTGTCATATTTCTTTGCTTTGCCAAAAGCGCTATATGTTCATTTGCCATAAAGCAATGCGCCTCCCCACCAAACTTTGCAAGCACCTTTTTATTGATTCCTGCCAATGCCATATTGGTATCTGTTACGATATCAGCTCCGTTTTTTATCAACTCTTTCAAGATTTCCACTGCTCCTTGGGAATAACAAAGCGTTTCGGCATAATCAAAGTCCGCGCTGGTATGTATTACCCGCTTTGTAATTAACTCCTCTTCTTTGGGGAGACTGATATTTCTCTTTAAAAGTTCTTCTGTAATGATCTCAAAGCTCCGCTTTTCAATTTCCTCCGGCGGCAGATATTCTATTTTAGAATGTTCCATGTTCCATCTCCCATTTGCTATAAGTTTTCCAGTAAAATCTTATTTTGGTTTCTGTTCTTTACTGCAATACGGTAAAATCCTTTTCCTAATCCCCTAAAATTACTGCAATCCCTGATTAAAATTCCCCTTTTCAGCAACTTCTCATATAAGGGTTTATCACTGTATATCGTGATAAAATTCGACACAGACGGAAATGTCCTCAATCCTATTTGCATAAGTTCTTTTTCCATAAACTGTCGTTCTTCTTCAATATAAATTTTTGTTTTCTCAATAAACTCTGCCTGCTTAGCACAGATACATCCCGCTTCCTGCGCAAAACAGGAAAGATTCCATTCAGGAAGTTGTCCGGCTATTTTTGTATGTACCACATTATTTTTACACACCAGATACCCTAAACGCACTCCCGGAATTGTAAAGATTTTTGTAAAAGTCCTTACAATAATCAGATGATCATATTCCTCTATCTCAGACAATAAAGAAAGCTGATTTCCACAAAATTCAATAAAGCATTCGTCTACTACCACATAAATCCCTTTATACTCACAATGCAAGAGCAATTCTTTCATCAGCTCTTTGTCTAAAAGATTTCCAATCGGATTATTTGGATTAGCAAGAAAAAGAAGATTTACCTCTTCTGTCAGGATACGCTTCATATTCTCTTTCAAACAAAAGTTATTTTCCTGATTCATCTCATAATAAATAATTTCGCTATCCACTGACTTTGCCGCATATTCATATCCATAAAAGGAAGGCACCGGTATCACGACCTTCCCCGGTTTTATTCCATGAACAATCGCCATAAAAAGTTCTGATGCCCCATTTCCGAATATCAAATATTCCTTTGGCACTCCAAGAAATGTACTGACTGCCTCTCCTAATCTTTCCGCTTCCATATCAGGATATTTCCCACACATCTCAACCGCCTTATGAAGTGCTTCTTTTACACATTCCGGTGTACCAAACGGATTTACATTAATCGAAAAATCAATATCCACATGATTTCTATAAACATCGCCTCCATGAATGCTCATCCTTGCTCCTTTCATCAGCTATTCCACATATTCCGCAGTGCACACTCAAAAAATCTTCGGTTTTTCTCGTTCGCAGGCATTCGCCCTATGCATCCGCATTCTGAAAAAATTGTCAGCAAGCTGCCATTTTTTCAAATTACGGATGCGCACTGCTCATTGCTATTGCGTACATTACCAACAGACATAACATCTCACACAGCCATGCAGTAATGTACATCAAATAATTCGCCCATTTTATATCCTCGTATTCTACCCCTCGTACCGCCTCGCCTATATACGGTTTCTTTACTATCTTTCCAAAATAACTGGCATCTCCCGCAAGCCTTATGGAAAGCGCACCGGCGCATACTGCCTCAGTCTGACCGGAATTGGGACTTGCATGTTTTCTGCGGTCTCTTTTATAAATTTTCCATGCACCTGTTCCCGAAAAGTGTCTGCCTGCAAAAAAAGATGCAATAATCATAAGGCAGGCGCTGATTCTTGCCGGAAGGAAATTCACAAAATCATCCAGCTTTGCCGCTGCCCTTCCGAAATACAGGTACTTTTCATTTTTATATCCAATCATGGAATCCATTGTATTTACCGCTTTATATAAAAATCCAAGTACCGGACCGCCAACTGCCAGATACAACATTGGTGCAATCACTCCGTCAGAGGTGTTCTCAGCCACCGTTTCTATCGCTGCTTTTGCAACACCTTCTTCGTCCAGATGTTCCGTATCTCTGCCTACAATCATGGAAACAGCTTTCCTTGCCTGCTCCATATTGCCATTTTTCAGACATTGATAGACTTTCATACTCTCTACCTTCAGACATTTTACTGCCAGTATCTGATAAGTCATAATACATTCCGCCACCACTCCCAGAACCGGATGAAGCCAATATGCCATAAACAGCAGAAAAAGCGTAACTGCCACCACGCTGATGACCACAATAAGCACAAGTCCTATTCCCTGTCGAAACGCTCTCCCATTACTATCTTCCTTACTATCTTTCCCTCTTATCCCCATTCCACGAAGTACTTTTTCGGCTCCTTCTATCAGTTTTCCAATCAAACGGATTGGATGCGGCAAATAATAAGGATCACCTAAAACCAAATCCAAAAGAAATCCCATGAAAAAGGCTATCATGTGATAATTTATCCAATGCCTCATATTTCCGCTACCACCTTTATCTGTAGATTATCTTCCTGTGTTGTCCTGCCATTCACTCCCGTCAGTCTGCATACATAACCCCTGCCATTTGACACCTGACAGTCAAAATAATCTTTTCCG
>CAJTVQ010000013.1 GCA_910579935.1 uncultured Lachnospiraceae bacterium | reverse complement strand
CTCATCATATAACGGTAGTTTGCCACACGTTTGTCCTCCTTTCCCCTTTTAGAAATTCATTACACTATTTGTATTTCGTTGTTGTACGAATTTCGTATATTCATATTAACACCTTATCCGAGCAATGTCAACACTTCGTAAAAATATTTTTACGAATTTCGTATTTATATTTTTTCTATTTTACTCTTTTATGTTTTTCGTATATGTGGTATGATGATAAATAGGATTTATGCTTTTCGTAATTATTCAACATATGAAAATAGGAGGTCACTATGGGCGATGGAAAGAAACTGAAAGAAATACTTGACAGTAAGAACACAAATGTCCGTCAGATTGCAAAGGCTACTGGAATTAGTGCTACAACACTATATTCTATTATTCAAAAGGATTCCAATATCCGATTTGACTTTGCCTTGCGGTTGGCAAACGAATTAGAAATTGATGTGAATGAGATATGCGCCGCCAGTCCATTCTCCGGCGCTATTACCGAAGAAGAAATATATCCCACGCTCCCCGATGGACTAAATGGCGCTCTTGACGGAAACAGGGTAAAAGTATATCTGAAAAATTCCCTATATCCGCTTATGTATCTGTTTGGGAAAAACAGTATGCCCGATGTGGATAACCTGTTGACTTCATTTTATCAGCTAGACGATGAAGCAAGAAAGGAAGTAGTGGAAACGATACAGTTCAAATTACAATATCACAAAGACAAAGAACGGGCAGAACAGGTAAAGCAAATAAAAGGTTGGTAAAAAGACAAACTCCGATGAAACTTGGCACCACTTTCATCGGAGTTCTTTTTTATGGCACCGTTTTGGCACCGCTTTACACATTTTCACTGTTGCAAAGTTTCAAAAAGGGCTTCCCGATTTCTCGGAAAGCCCCATAAAATCTAGCTTTTTACTGATTACTCAATAATCGTAGCCACACGACCAGAACCAACTGTTCTACCACCCTCACGAATAGCAAACGTAAGACCCTGCTCCATAGCGATAGGATGAATCAACTCAATCGTCATCTCTACGTTATCACCAGGCATACACATTTCTGTACCATCCGGCAGATTACATACGCCAGTAACGTCCGTTGTTCTGAAATAGAACTGAGGTCTGTAATTGTTGAAGAAAGGAGTATGACGACCACCTTCATCTTTTGTCAGAACGTAAACCTGAGCTGTAAATTTCTTATGGCATGTTACAGAACCGGGTTTTGCAAGAACCTGACCTCTTTCGATTTCTGTTCTCTGAATACCACGAAGAAGAGCACCAATATTATCACCAGCCTGAGCCTCATCAAGCATCTTACGGAACATTTCGATACCGGTAACAACCGTCTTCCTTGTCTCTTCCTTAATACCAACGATTTCAACTTCCTCATTCAGATGAAGTGTACCACGCTCAACACGTCCGGTAGCAACCGTACCACGACCTGTAATTGTGAACACGTCCTCAACAGGCATAAGGAAAGGCTTATCTGTATCACGCTGAGGATCCGGAATATAATCATCAACAGCGCTCATCAACTCAAGGATCTTGTCGCCCCATTCGCTGGAAGGATCTTCCAAAGCTTTAAGAGCGGACCCCTGAATAACCGGCGTGTCATCGCCCGGGAACTCATACTCGGAAAGCAGATCTCTGATTTCCATCTCTACCAGTTCAAGTAATTCCGGATCGTCTACCATATCACATTTGTTCATGAATACAACGATATAAGGAACGCCTACCTGACGGGAAAGAAGGATATGCTCTTTTGTCTGAGCCATAACACCGTCAGTAGCAGCAACAACGAGGATAGCGCCATCCATCTGAGCTGCACCGGTGATCATGTTCTTTACATAGTCAGCATGGCCCGGGCAGTCAACGTGTGCGTAATGTCTCTTCTCTGTCTCATACTCTACGTGAGCGGTAGAAATTGTAATACCACGCTCTCTCTCTTCAGGAGCCTTATCAATCATATCGAAAGCAACTGCTTCACCGGTACCAAGTCTGGCATTCAGTGTCTTTGTGATTGCAGCCGTCAGAGTTGTTTTACCATGATCTACGTGACCAATGGTACCGATATTACAATGGGTTTTGTTTCTTTCAAATTTAGCTTTAGCCATTTCTAAAGTCCTCCTTTAATTTGTTTAAATATAAAACATTTAATTTCCAATTTAACCAGCTTCTTTGATTATATTAAATAATGCCAAGTTTTTCAAGCACTATTTGCGTCCAAAAGCCGATTTTCACTATATTTTGGTCCGATTCCGCCTCAGCGGCCTGAACCTCTATTTTGTCTTTGCCGCCAAAACTTTTTCTTGTACGCTCTTCGGAACCTGTTCATATTTCTCAAAGAACATGGAATAGTTGCCGCGTCCCTGTGTCTTGGAACGCAGGTCCGTAGAATAACCGAACATTTCAGCAAGCGGAACATAACCCTTAACCATCTTGCCGCCGCCGATATCTTCCATACCTTCGATACGTCCGCGCCGTGAATTGATATCGCCGATCACATCACCCATATACTCTTCCGGCATTGTAACCTCTACCTTCATGATCGGCTCTAACAGTACAGGATTTCCTTTCTTCATAGCCTCCTTAAACGCCATGGAACCTGCGATATGGAATGCCATTTCAGAGGAATCGACCTCATGATAAGAACCGTCATAAACGTTGGCATGCACGCCGAGTACAGGGAATCCGCCGAGGATACCTGCTTTTGAAGCCTCTTCGATACCTTCGCCGACTGCCGGGATATATTCCTTCGGAATCGCACCGCCGACAACGGAAGATTCGAACTTGAAGGTTTCTTCTCCGTTCGGATCCATAGGCTCGAATTTAACCTTACAGTGACCATACTGTCCGCGTCCGCCGGACTGCTTCGCATATTTGTACTCCTGATCGACGGGCTTTGTAAACGTCTCTTTGTAAGCAACCTGAGGTGCGCCCACATTTGCCTCTACCTTAAACTCACGCAAAAGTCTGTCTACGATGATTTCAAGATGCAGCTCACCCATACCTGCAATGATAGTCTGTCCTGTTTCCGAATCGGTATGCGCACGGAAGGTAGGATCTTCTTCCGCCAGCTTTGCCAGTGCCTCGCCCATCTTGCCCTGTCCCGCCTTTGTCTTAGGCTCAATCGCCAGTTCGATAACGGGTTCAGGAAACTCCATGGACTCAAGGATAACCGGATGCTGTTCATCACAGATGGTATCACCCGTAGTGGTAAACTTAAATCCTACCGCAGCCGCGATATCACCGGAGTAAACCTTATCAAGTTCCGCCCGCTTATTCGCATGCATCTGCAGGATACGTCCCACACGCTCTTTTTTGTCTTTTGTTGCATTCAGTACATAAGAACCGGAGTTCATCGTACCGGAATATACACGGAAGAATGCCAGCTTTCCGACAAACGGATCCGCCATGATCTTAAATGCCAGTGCGGAGAAAGGCTCATCATCGGAAGAATGTCTTTCCACTTCATTTCCGCTCAGGTCCACACCCTTGATTGCCGGGATATCCGTCGGGGCAGGCATGAATTTCAAAATAGCATCCAAAAGCTTCTGTACACCTTTATTTCTGTAAGCAGTACCGCAGCATACCGGAATTGCCGTACATTCGCACGTACCCTTTCTTAACGCTGCCTGCAGCTGCTCTGCAGTCGGTTCCTCACCTTCCAGATACATCATCATCAGATCGTCGTCCAACTCACTGATCTTCTCTACTAACTCCGTATGATAAAGCTCGGCTTCATCTTTCATATCGTCCGGAATATCCTCGATCGAAATGTCCTCGCCCTTCTCATCGTGGTAGATATATGCTTTCATTTCAAATAAATCGATGATTCCTTTGAAATCATCTTCTTTTCCAATCGGCAACTGAATGCAGATGGCGTTCTTACCAAGTCTGGTACGAATCTGGTCTACCGCACCATAGAAATTAGCACCCAAAATGTCCATCTTATTGATGAAAGCCATTCGCGGTACATTATAAGTGTCAGCCTGGCGCCATACATTTTCCGACTGGGGTTCTACGCCACCCTTTGCACAAAATACGCCGACAGCGCCATCCAGTACGCGGAGTGAACGTTCAACCTCTACCGTAAAGTCAACGTGTCCGGGTGTATCAATGATATTGATACGATGCTCCAGTGCGCCCGGTTTGGGTTTGCACTGTTCCTGCTCCGTCCAGTGACAGGTAGTAGCGGCTGACGTAATTGTAATACCTCTTTCCTGCTCCTGTTCCATCCAGTCCATGGTAGCAGTACCTTCATGAGTATCACCAATCTTGTAATTAACACCGGTATAATATAAAATACGCTCTGTCAGTGTGGTCTTACCCGCATCGATATGAGCCATGATACCGATATTCCTGGTTCTCTCTAATGGATATTCTCTTCCAGCCAAGGTTTTTTCCTCCTTTTAGAATCTGTAATGTGCAAATGCCTTATTAGCCTCTGCCATCTTGTGCATATCTTCTTTCCTCTTAACAGCTGCGCCCGTATTGTTCGCCGCATCGAGAATTTCATTTGCCAGTCTGTCCTGCATGGTCTTCTCGCCTCTTTTGCGTGAAAACATAACAAGCCAGCGAAGTCCTAAAGCCTGACGCCTGTCGGCTCTTACCTCGATAGGTACCTGATAAGTAGCGCCGCCGATACGTCTTGCCTTTACCTCAAGAACAGGCATGATATTGTTCATGGCCTCTTCAAATACTTCCAGAGCCGGTTTGCCTGATTTCTCTTCTACTGTCGCAAATGCTCCGTATACGATTTTCTGGGCAACTCCCTTCTTACCATCCAGCATAATGTTGTTGATAAGTTTGGTAACTACCTTATTGTCGTATAAAGGATCTGCCAATACATCTCTTTTTTGAATATGTCCTTTACGTGGCACGGTTCTTCCCTCCTTATTAATTTGTAACTGCCCGCTGTCACAGCCCGGAATCTGCCTCCGGCAAATTCCCCCCGCTCCAACGTTCCGTTACATGAATAATTCAACGGTACTCACATGTGTCCTCTAATTCCACTTAATGTGTTCGTGCGGTTTTCTATATCATACACAGAATTCCAACACAAATTAGTTCTGTTTGTGGTACATGTTCCTAATTATTTACCAGCCTTGGGCCTCTTAGCGCCGTATTTGGAACGGGCCTGTCTCCGGTTAGCGACTCCCGCCGTATCAAGCGTACCTCTGATGACATGGTATCTCGTACCGGGTAAGTCCTTTACCCTTCCGCCCCTGATCAGGACAACGCTGTGCTCCTGCAGATTGTGTCCTTCACCCGGAATATAGCTTGTTACCTCGATTCCGTTGGAAAGACGTACCCTGGCAATCTTTCTGAGCGCTGAGTTAGGCTTCTTAGGAGTTGCTGTCTTAACAGCCGTACAAACGCCTCTTTTCTGAGGAGAAGAAGTTTCGATCGCTTTCTTGTGCAGGGAGTTCCATCCCTTCTGAAGAGCAGGTGCTGTTGACTTCTTAACGGATGTCTGACGTCCTTTTCTTACTAACTGATTAAATGTTGGCATTCTGTTTCACCTCCTGTGATTAAAGTTGTTTTTGCCAAAATTAAATTAATTGAGCAAAAAGTTATAACCTGATGCTGTGCCGCGCGTATACTGCCTTTCCGATATTTTCCTGCATCAAAAAAGACAATGCACCCACATGCACACTTTGTAAGTATAAGTGTTTGTCGGTGCATTGTCAATATTTTTTTTTAAAATATCATCCAATAATCTCTGCAGTCTGGCTTCAGGCTTCACTGTTACGGGTTATTCCTCCGCATCTGCGGCAGCTACTGTCTCTAACAGTTCCCCGTCCCGCTCTGGATTTTCCATGTCATCAGCCATCTCCGCTTCATCTTCAAAATCGTCCAGATCGTCCAAATCCTCTTCACCGTCCGGTTCATAGAAGTCGATCTCTTCCAGATAATCATCCTCATCAAAAGACACGGTGCCCATCAGATGGTTATCCGTATCCAGCATCGTACTGCGGTACCGCTTCATACCGGTTCCTGCAGGAATCAGCTTACCGATGATCACGTTTTCCTTCAGACCGATCAACGGATCCACCTTTCCTTTGATCGCTGCTTCCGTAAGCACCTTCGTGGTCTCCTGGAACGATGCCGCCGAAAGGAATGAATTGGTTGCCAGCGCAGCCTTTGTGATACCAAGCATCACCTGCTTGCCGTCTGCCGGCTCCCTGCCCTCTGCTATCAGCCTTTCATTCATCTCTTCATACTCAAGGATATCCACCAGTGTGCCCGGCAGGAATTCTGCATCCCCGTTATTTTCGATGCGGACTTTCTTCAGCATCTGGCGCACGATCACCTCAATATGCTTATCGCTGATATCAACGCCCTGCAGACGGTACACCCTCTGAACCTCTCGCAGCATATAATCCTGCACTGCCCGGACACCCTTAATTTTTAACAAATCGTGAGGATTGACACTTCCTTCCGTCAGCTCATCGCCGGCTTCCAGTACCGCTCCGTCCAGTACCTTAATCCTGGAACCGTAAGGTATCAGGTAGGTCTTGGACTCCCCGTTCTCTTCGTTTGTGATTACGATTTCACGCTTTTTCTTCGTATCCTTAATCGTGGCAATGCCGCCGAATTCCGCAATGATCGCAAGTCCCTTCGGCTTTCTTGCCTCAAAAAGCTCCTCTACACGTGGAAGACCCTGTGTAATATCGTCACCGGCCACACCGCCCGTATGGAACGTACGCATCGTCAGCTGAGTACCCGGTTCACCGATGGACTGCGCCGCGATGATTCCTACCGCTTCACCCACCTGTACCGCTTCCCCCGTCGCCATATTGGCGCCATAGCACTTCGCGCAGATACCGTTATGGGAACGGCAGCCGAGGATCGTACGGATCTTTACTTCCTCAACCGGCTCCCCTTTCTCATTTACACCCACGCTTAAAATCTTGGCCGCGCGGCTGGGGGTGATCATATGATTCCTCTTGACGATGATATTGCCGTCTTTATCCTTAATGTCCTCGCAGGAATATCTTCCGTTGATCCTGTCTTTCAAACCTTCTATCGTTTCCTTGCCGTCCATGAACGCTTTTACGGTCATACCCGGAATATCGTCTTTCCCTTCGCAGCAGTCCACTTCACGGATGATCAGTTCCTGCGAAACGTCAACCATACGTCTGGTCAGATAACCGGAGTCCGCCGTACGCAGAGCCGTATCGGACAGACCTTTCCGCGCACCGTGTGCGGACATGAAATATTCCAAAACGTCCAGACCCTCACGGAAATTGGACTTAATCGGAAGTTCGATGGTCCTTCCCGTCGTATCCGCCATCAGTCCACGCATACCTGCCAGCTGTTTAATCTGCTGATTGGAACCACGGGCGCCGGAATCCGCCATCATGAAGATATTGTTATACTTATCCAGGCCGGACAGCAGTACCTCTGTCAATTCCTTATCCGTCTCATTCCAGGTTTCGACTACCGCACGGTATCTTTCTTCTTCCGTAATCAGTCCGCGGCGGAAATTCTGGGAAATCCGGTCCACCGTCACCTGCGCCGCATCCAGCATTTCCTGCTTCTTTGCCGGCACGGTCATATCGGAAATGGAAACGGTCATCGCCGCTTTCGTGGAATACTTATATCCGGTGGATTTGATCAGATCCAGCACTTCGGCGGTCTTGGACGCACCATGTGTATTGATGACTCTTTCCAGTATCTGCTTCAGCTGCTTCTTGCCCACATGGAAATCCACTTCCAGTTTCAGGAAATTCTCGGGATCGCTCCTGTCTATGAAACCAAGATCCTGCGGAAGTATTTCGTTAAACAGAAAACGTCCCAGTGTGGATTCCACGTTGCCGCTGATCACTTCACCCTTTTCATTGACTTTCTGAACCCTGGCCGTAATTCTGGAATGCAGCGTACAGAACCCGTTTTCATATGCAAGAATGGCCTCGTTTACATTCTTATAAAATTTCCCTTCGCCTTTTGCTCCCGGTCTCTCCTGTGTCAGATAATAAATACCGAGCACCATATCCTGGGACGGAACCGCCACCGGTCCGCCGTCGGAAGGCTTTAAGAGATTGTTCGGGGAAAGCAGCAAAAACCGGCACTCCGCCTGTGCTTCCACCGAAAGCGGCAGATGCACCGCCATCTGGTCACCGTCGAAATCGGCATTGAACGCCGTACATACAAGGGGATGCAGCTTGATTGCCTTACCTTCCACCAGAATCGGCTCAAACGCCTGGATTCCCAGCCTGTGTAGTGTAGGAGCACGGTTCAGCATAACCGGATGTTCCTTGATCACCTCTTCCAGCACATCCCATACCTGTGTATCAAGCCGTTCCACCAGCTTCTTTGCATTTTTTATATTCTGTGAAATGCCTCTCGATACCAGTTCTTTCATAACGAAAGGCTTGAAAAGTTCAATTGCCATTTCCTTCGGCAGACCGCACTGATAAATCTTCAGTTCCGGTCCAACCACGATAACGGAACGTCCGGAATAATCCACACGTTTTCCCAACAGGTTCTGACGGAAACGTCCCGTCTTACCTTTTAACATATCGGACAAAGATTTTAATGCCCGGTTACCCGGTCCTGTCACCGGTCTGCCCCTTCTTCCGTTATCAATAAGGGCATCTACCGCCTCCTGAAGCATCCGTTTTTCGTTGCGGACGATGATATCGGGCGCGCCCAGCTCCAGCAGCCTCTTCAGACGGTTATTCCTGTTAATGATCCTCCGGTATAGATCATTTAAGTCAGAAGTAGCAAAGCGTCCGCCGTCCAGCTGTACCATGGGACGTAAATCCGGTGGAATGACCGGAATTGCATCCATGATCATCCACTCCGGTTTATTTCCGGATTCACGGAAAGCCTCTACCACTTCCAGTCTCTTGATGATCCTGGCCCTCTTCTGACCGGTGGATTCCCTGAGCCCTGCCTTCAACTCTGCCGCCTCCGTCTCCAGATCAATCGCCTGAAGCAGTTCCTTAATTGCTTCTGCACCCATACCGACACGGAAACCGCTGCCCCATGTCTCCCTTGCATCCTGATACTCTTTTTCGGACAGCACCTGTTTGTAATCCAAATCGGTCTCCCCGCCGTCCAGTACGATATAAGAGGCAAAATACAGCACCTTCTCCAACACCCTGGGCGACAGATCCAAAATCAGTCCCATACGGCTTGGAATTCCTTTAAAATACCAAATGTGGGATACCGGAGCCGCCAGTTCGATATGTCCCATACGCTCCCTGCGCACGCTTGCTTTCGTTACTTCCACGCCGCAGCGGTCGCAGACAACGCCCTTGTATCTGATTTTCTTATATTTTCCGCAGTGACACTCCCAGTCCTTGCTGGGCCCGAATATCTTTTCACAGAACAGACCTTCCCGTTCCGGTTTTAATGTCCTGTAATTGATGGTTTCCGGCTTGGTAACTTCCCCTCTGGACCATTCCCTGATTTTTTCGGGTGATGCCAAACCGATTTTAATTGCATCAAATGTCATTGGTTGATAGGTTTCCTGTTTTGTTTCTGGCATCTTTACACACATTCCTTTCTTTTCGGACTGCTAATCTTTTACCCATTCTCCATAACTGTCCGGCTGCCTTCCGTTTCGGGAACGGCAGCCTTTCCTGTTCTTACAGTTACCTCATTTATTCATCATAAACATCTGCGAATTCGGCCTCGTCATCCAATTCCAGCTCCAATTCATCCTCGTCCAAATCGCTATCGGAATTAACAAGTTCGCCGCTGTCCTCATCGAATTCCTGCTTCTGATAGCCCAGATTCCCCAAAGACTCGCTTTCATAATCATAATTCTTGGAATCCCCTTCCATCTCGTAACGGTAATCGGTATCACCGTAATCGATGGTCTCCATAATTTCCACTTCCGTCTGGTCATCGCGCAGGACACGCACATCCAGACCAAGGGACTGCAGTTCTTTCAGCAATACCTTAAAGGATTCGGGAATACCCGGTTCCGGAATATTGTCACCTTTTATGATTGCTTCATAGGTCTTCACACGGCCTACCACATCATCGGATTTCACCGTCAGGATCTCCTGCAGCGTATAAGATGCTCCATATGCTTCCAGCGCCCACACTTCCATCTCACCGAAACGCTGTCCGCCGAACTGTGCCTTACCGCCCAAAGGCTGCTGTGTTACCAGCGAGTAAGGGCCGGTGGAACGCGCATGGATCTTGTCATCTACCAGATGATGCAGCTTCAGGTAATGCATGTGGCCGATCGTAACCGGGCTGTCAAAATATTCTCCGGTCCGGCCGTCCCGCAGCCTTACCTTTCCGTCCCTTGAAATGGGCACACCTTTCCATACCTCTCTGTGATCCCTGTGCTCATACAGATAATCCATTACTTCCGGAAGCAGTTCTGCCTTATGCTTCTTTTCAAACTCTTCCCATTCCAAATTCACGTAATCATTGGCCAGGTCCAGCGTATCCATGATATCCTCTTCGTTTGCACCGTCAAATACCGGCGTTGCCACGTTAAAGCCCAATGCCTTCGCCGCCAGGGACAGATGAATCTCCAATACCTGTCCGATGTTCATACGGGACGGCACGCCCAAAGGATTCAGCACGATATCCAAAGGACGTCCGTTCGGAAGATACGGCATATCCTCTACCGGAAGCACACGGGAAACAACACCCTTGTTTCCGTGGCGGCCTGCCATCTTATCTCCTACGGAAATCTTCCTCTTCTGTGCAATATAAATACGCACTGCCTGATTGACACCCGGCGAAAGTTCATCGCCGTTTTCCCTCGTGAATACCTTGGCATCCACGATAATACCATATTCTCCATGGGGTACTTTCAATGAAGTATCCCTGACTTCCCTCGCCTTTTCACCGAAGATGGCGCGCAGCAGCCTCTCTTCCGCCGTAAGTTCGGTTTCTCCTTTCGGAGTCACCTTACCTACCAGTATATCGCCGGCGCGGACTTCCGCACCGATGCGGATGATTCCTCTCTCATCCAAATCCTTTAACGCATCGTCACCAACACCCGGAACATCCCTTGTGATCTCTTCCGGTCCCAGTTTGGTATCCCGTGCTTCCGCTTCGTATTCCTCTATATGGACGGAGGTATATACATCCTCCTGTACCAGCCGTTCGCTCAACAGTACGGCGTCCTCGTAATTGTAACCTTCCCATGTCATAAAGCCGATCAGCGGATTCTTGCCCAGCGCCAGTTCCCCTTCCGCCGTAGAAGGTCCGTCCGCGATCACTTCGCCTTTTTCCACATGTTCGCCTTTGAAGACAACCGGTTTCTGATTGTAGCAGTTAGACTGATTGCTTCTTGAAAATTTGGTCAGACGGTATTCGTCTCTCTCTCCGTCATCATAAGTCATTTTAATGATTCTGGAAGACACATAAGTCACGGTTCCCGATTTTCTCGCAACCACGCATACACCGGAATCCACTGCCGCCTTCGGCTCCATACCGGTTCCGACCACCGGCGCTTCCGTTGTCAAAAGCGGAACTGCCTGACGCTGCATGTTGGAACCCATCAGCGCACGGTTTGCATCATCGTTCTCCAGGAACGGAATCAGTGCCGTAGCTACGGAAAATACCATTTTGGGCGATACATCCATATAATCGAACATCGCTTTCGGATACTCGGACGTCTCTTCCTTGTAACGGCCGGACACCGTATTCTTTACAAAATGCCCTTCCGCATCCAGCGCTTCATTCGCCTGCGCCACATGGTAATTATCTTCTTCATCCGCCGTCATATAAATTACTTCATCCGTTACCCGCGGATTGGCCGGATCGCTTTTATCGATCTTGCGGTACGGCGCCTCTACGAAACCGTACTCATTGATTCTCGCATAACTTGCCAAAGAGTTGATCAGGCCGATGTTCGGACCTTCCGGCGTCTCGATCGGGCACATCCTCCCGTAATGGGAATAGTGCACGTCGCGGACCTCGAATCCGGCACGGTCCCTGGACAGACCGCCCGGGCCCAGGGCGGAAAGACGCCTCTTATGGGTCAGCTCACCCAGCGGATTGTTCTGATCCATAAACTGGGACAGCTGGGAAGAACCGAAAAACTCCTTTACCGCAGCCTGCACCGGTTTAATATTGATCAATACCTGCGGCGAAATCTCATCCATGTCATGTGTGGTCATTCTTTCACGAACCACCCTTTCCATCCTGGACAGACCGATTCTGTACTGGTTCTGCAGCAGTTCGCCCACCGAACGGATCCGCCGGTTCCCCAAATGGTCAATATCGTCATCGTTCCCGATGCCGTATTCCAAATGGATGTTATAGTTAATGGAAGCAATAATATCTTCCTTTGTAATATGCTTCGGAATCAGCTCATGCACATTTTTCTGAATTGCCTCTGCCAGCCCTTCGGCATCATCGCTGTACTCTTCCAGAATCTGTGCCAGCACCGGATAATACACCAGTTCCGTAATGCCCAGTTCTCTGGGATTGCAGTCTACAAAATTGGTGATATCCACCATCATATTGGACAGGATCTTAACATTCTTCTCTTCTGTCTGGATATACACATAAGGTACTGCGGCATTCTGGATCTCATCCGCAAGTTCCGCTGTCACCTTCGTTCCTGCCGCCGCCAGTACTTCACCCGTAGTCACATCCACCACATCTTCTGCCAAAATATGGTGGCGTATCCGGTTTCTGAACGCCAGCTTTTTATTAAATTTATATCTTCCGACTTTTGCCAAATCATATCTTCTGGGGTCAAAAAACATGGCGGTTATTAAACTCTCCGCACTTTCCACGCTAAGAGGCTCACCCGGACGTATTTTCTTGTATAACTCCAACAAACCCCCCTGATAATTTTCAGAAGTGTCTTTTCCGAAACTTGCCTCTATTTTCGGCTCATCTCCGAACAGTTCCCTGATTTCGTCATTCGTGCCCACACCCAAAGCCCTGAGCAGTACGGTGATCGGCACCTTTCTCGTTCTGTCCACGCGCACATAGAAAACGTCATTGGAATCCGTTTCATATTCCAGCCATGCACCGCGGTTAGGGATGACTGTCGAGGAAAATAAACGTTTACCGATCTTATCATGTCCGATGGCATAATAAATACCAGGAGAACGCACCAGCTGGCTTACGATAACACGCTCCGCCCCGTTAATGACAAACGTCCCCGTTTCGGTCATTAACGGAAGATCTCCCATAAAGATTTCATGTTCGCTGATTTCCTCTTTTTCTTTATTATAGAGGCGAACCCTGACCTTTAAGGGCGCCGCATAGGTTGCATCTCTTTCCTTGCATTTCTCAATCGAATACTTCACGTCTTTTTCGCACAACTCGAAGTCAACAAATTCCAGACTCAGGTGTCCGCTGTAATCCGCTATCGGAGAAATATCGTCAAAGACCTCTTTCAAACCTTCCCTGAGAAACCATCTGTAAGAGTCCTTCTGTACTTCTATCAGGTTTGGCATCTCCAAAACCTCTTTTTGTCGTGAATAACTCATACGTATATTCTTGCTCGCGGCAATAGGACGTATTCTGTTTTTTTCCATTGACATTTCACCCCGTTCTTCTTGATATTGAGCCTATTTTTTCGGTGATATATAATTCCTGTTTGTACAAAAATTAAAGGTAAGCACACCTTACCACAATAGCGCATTTTCCATTTTACTACAAACCAGAAGGAGCGTCAAGCGTTTTTTTCCAAGGCGTGGTGTAGTGGGAGTGAAGGAGAACGCGGGTGTGGGGATGAGCGGTTGGGGTTGGGGCTGCAGCCCCAGCCCCAACCCCCGCCGCGTCCCCAACCGGACAGGCAAAAAACAGGACGAGGGAACCCCCAGGGCCAAAAAAGAAGGTGGACAGGCCATACACTTGTATGCGGCCCTCCCCACATCAAAACAGCACCCGCTTTCTGCGGATGCCGTCCATTCAGCCTCTTCGGTCTGTCATTATTTTACCGTAACCTTAGCGCCTTCAGCCTCCAGTTTGGTCTTGAGTTCTTCTGCCTCATCCTTGGAAACGCCCTCTTTCAATGTCTTGGGAGCTGCATCAACAAGGTCTTTTGCTTCCTTCAGGCCAAGGCCGGTAGCTTCACGTACCACTTTGATAACCTTAACCTTGTTCGGTCCTACTTCTGTAAGTTCCACGTCGAACTCTGTCTTCTCTTCTGCTGCTGCCGCACCGCCGTCTGCTGCTGCTACAACTACAGCGCCTGCTGCTGCGGATACGCCGAATTCTTCTTCGCATGCTTTTACTAAATCATTCAGCTCTAATACGGTTAACTCTTTGATCGCATCAATAAATTCCTGAGTTGTTAATTTTGCCATTATAATTTACCTCCGTTTTTTATTCATAGTTTCAATATTTTTTCCTGCCTTTTTCCCACGGCCTGCAGGCCAGGAGACTGTCTGCGGCGGGTCTTTGACTACTCTGCCGCCGGAGCTTCCTCTGCAGGAGCTTCAGCTGCGGGTTCTGCTGCCTCGGAAGATGCTTCTGCTGCAGATGCGCCGCCTTTTTCTGCCAGCTGGTTCATGACACGTGCAAAGTTTGCAATAGGAGCCTGCATACTTCCGAACAACTTGGAAAGAAGTTCTTCTCTCGAAGGAATCTTCGCAATGTCTGCAATGCCTGCCGCATCGTATGCAATCCCTTCCACCATACCGCCCTTAACTTCCAGCTTGGGAGCTTCCTTTGCGAATTTACACAATACTCTTGCCGGTGCGGTAGCATCCGATGAAGAGATGGCAACTGCGCTGGGGCCTTCCAGGTACGGAACAAGCGCTTCAAAATCCGTTCCCTTGAACGCAAAATTCATCATCGTGTTCTTGTAAACCTTGTAAGTAATTCCGGCTTCACGAAGTTCCTTACGAAGCCTTGTATCCTGCTCTACCGTAAGTCCGCGATAGTCAACCAAAACTACTGACTGGGCATCTTTGATGCTTGCAGAAATTTCTTCTACGATGGGTTGTTTCAATTCCACTTTTGCCACTTTCTTTACCTCCTTATAGATTGTTCTGCCGAAAGGAGTTTTCCCGGTATAAACGAAAAAACCTCTCTTCTCCGGATATACGCAAAGACAGAAAGGTTTTGTTCCATAACAAATAAACTCTTTTCCTCGGTAGGCGGTTTCTTCCTTACGCCAAACGTTTTCACGTCTTATGAACGCTCTCCGTCTCTGCGGATTCTGTCCATATTCGGCACCTACTGTCTTCGGCATGGTCATTCCCACTGAAAATGACCTTTTTTACTATACGGTATGATACGGGGTTTGTCAAGTCTTTTTATTATTAATTCACGGAAATCCATTTTCAGTTTCTGTCTGCGCTGCATCCGCAAACTTGTAAACGCAAAGCAGCGCAGAAATGAGGAAATTTATGAACCGGAGGAAGCAGTCCTGTCCTATCTTGCCGGATTGAAGGAGAATAATTTCGGACATATGTTGAATACCTTCGGTGAAGGAAACGGTGCCGGAGACATTCCACTCCAATACGCATATCTCTGCGGCATCACTAAAATGCCGGAAATAGCCATCGGTCAGTTCATACCCATAAGTGGAAGCGAAGATGCCGAAAAACTTTTGGAACAAATCACTCTGAAAATAGAAGAAACCGATTTCGGCGGCTTGGAATTCTTAGGCTTCCTTTCACCGGAAACGTTTACCGGGGGCAGTCTTCCCGACACCTATCAGCAACAGCTTTCTGCCATTGCAAAAGCAAACGGCGGCAGCGAACTCAGGAATATACTGGCAGCCATTCAGATAGACGAAAACAAATATCTGCTTTTTATCGACACGATAAAACGGGACGGCAGATGGTTTAACTTCGCACTTGGCAGTACTTTGGCCAAAGAACTAAAGCTGGAGGAATTTGAAGAAGGAACTGCCGGAACTGTCCGGATGGATACAAAGGACGAAAAAATGCCGAAGAAATTCCTGGACGGCACCCCCGACAGGCTGCCGGAATCCGCAGCGCATACTTCCGCCAGTGTTCAGCCCCGGATGGAATCGGAAGGCTTCGGCACACCGCAGCAGGCAGCATCCGCCTACCTCGAAGGCCTGGAAGCCCATGACCTGGAACAGATGAGCAGCACCTTTTCAATCGAAAACTACGCGGAACACTACGATCTGCAAGCGTTTTCAGAGTACTATCAGGCCTGCTTTTTCATGAAACAGGATGTCAGCCTTCCCCCGGTCAATTCATTTGTAAAAGCCATGATCGGCTATGAAAGAAAAAATCGGCTTTAAGAAGATATCATCCAGCAGGGAACCTCTCTTTATATATGCAGCGGTTATGTAAATCATTTTGAGATCACACAGGAAAACTCTTCTTTTGATTGGGAAGAACTTCCGGAAAAAGTGGATCTGGATTCCATTAAAGTCCTTGGATTCATTCCGCCCGAAAAGCTCTCGGAGCGCTATCTGACTGAGCAGATGATAAACAGCAGAGATCAGGAAGCCCAAATTTGCGGGGCTATAAAATAGACTGCTGTGTGCTCATCTTTGAATGCGGCAGCGGAGAATACTGCCTTTTCACGGAAGCAGCCGAGTACGACGGCAAATGGTATAACCACCGGCTTGGAAACAGCCTTGCCCAATTTCTATCCATTCCTTCCGCCTATAAGGGAGTCTCGCCGCTTGAGTCGCTGGGCGACCCTGAAACCGTCAGGGGATGGATCCCCCCCATCGGGTAAAACCCCGCCGCAAGCAGCAGGCGTTCCGGTGTGACCCTCTACTGCGCCGATATATACCCCTCCGCATCAATCGAAACCTTCGGTGAAATCGACCGCATATAAGAAAGCACCCGCTCTTTCTCTTCCCCGTAAAGCATGGAAGTCGTGCAGTTTTTCTGCAAAGCCGGAATAAACTGCAGACTTTCCAGCCCTTCCTCTGTCACCACTGCTTTTACCAGACAGGTATCCAGTTCCCTTGAATTAAACAGGAAATTACCCAGACTGTACACCACCGGCACCCCGTTTACGTACTGGATGGGCTGTAAACAGTGCGGATGGTCGCCGATGATCAGGTCCGCCCCCGCATCCGCAATCTTCGGAGCCTGGTCTAACTGGGCCCAGTCCAATTCATCCGTATTTTCCGTCCCCCAATGAATATAAACAATGACAAAATCGCTGTTTTCCTTTGCTTCTCCCACAATTTCCAGCAATTTGGCCGGATTCCAGCAGCGGAACACGCCCGGCGTCGTTTCGGTGGCTCCTTTGGTGTCGGGATTATCCAGCCGTTCGATCTGTGTGGCGGATACCACTGCTATTTTCATATCCCCTGCAATAAAATAAATCGGTGCGGATGCCTCCTCCAGATTCCGCCCCGCTCCCACAAAAGGCATTTCTATATTCCGTAAAATGTCCATCGTATCCAGGAAAGCCTCTTCCCCGTAATCGTACGCGTGGTTATTGGCAAGGGACACGATATCCGCTCCCATATCATGCAGAATGTCTGCATATTCCGGTTTCGCACGGAACGTGAACTGTTTTTCCGGTGTCGGGCTCCCCCTGTCCGAATACGGGAATTCGTTGTTCACCATGAAAATATCCGCATTCTGCATTTCCGCTATAAGGTCTTCGGAAATACTGTCAAAGATTCCGTTTGCCCTTTGCAGCATTCTCGCCATGATACTGTAACCGGGGTCAAAAAGAATATCTCCGGCAAAAACCAGTGTCACTTCCCCTTCCGCCGCCGTTTCTTTTGCGTAAATATGATTGGCCTGCATATATTCGCTGTCGGCAAGAATGTCCGCATATTTTCCTTTCGGCCCTTCTTCGGCTTCCGGTTCTGTTTCCTGCAGTTCCTTTTCTTCCCGGTTTTCCTGCCCTACCTGGCTTTCCGGTTCTTTTTTCTGTACCGTCACGGCTTCGGAAAGAGCCGGATTCTCCCCGGCCGCTTCCTCCGGCGGATTTCCTGCCTCATCCCCTTTTCCTGCCGCCGTATGATAAATCAGAAGCGCCGTCATTCCAACAAGAAAAACGCCGATAAACGTAGTCCAAAAAACAAACACCAGATTCATAACATGTTTTTTTCTTCTCCGCTTTTTCATCTCTCTGCTCCCATACCATACTTTTCCAAAACATAAAAACCATCTGCGGGCCTATCGGTTTCATTCCGGAAACATAATCCCAAAACAAACCGCCCGCCCAACAGATGGCTCTCTATCCTTAAAACTTAGCTACGCTTACTTTTACACCCGGTCCCATTGTAGAGGACAGTGTAATGCTCTTTAAGAACTGTCCCTTCAATGCCGAAGGCCTTGCCTTTACGATTGCTTCCATAAGCGCGTTGAAGTTCTGCTCCAACTGTTCTTCCACAAAGGAAGCTTTTCCAATCGGTACATGGATAATGTTTGATTTATCCAGCCTGTACTCAATCTTACCAGCCTTGATATCGTTGATCGCCTTTGTCACATCCATGGTTACGGTTCCCGCTTTCGGGTTCGGCATCAGTCCTTTCGGACCAAGTACTTTACCGAGACGGCCTACCACGCCCATCATATCCGGTGTGGCAACCACTACGTCAAAATCCAGCCATCCGTCATTCTGGATTCTCGGAATCAGCTCATCTCCTCCTACGAAATCAGCGCCTGCAGCCTCTGCCTCCGACAGTTTATCGCCTTTTGCAAAAACCAGGACCTTAACTTCCTTACCCGTACCGTTCGGCAATACAACAGCCCCGCGGATCTGCTGCTCTGCATGACGTCCGTCACAGCCGGTTCTGATGTGAACTTCAATGGTCTCGTCGAATTTTGCGGTTGCCGTCTTCTTTGCCAAAGCAATCGCCTCCGCAGGCTCATACTGTACGGAACGGTCTACCTGTTTTGCAGCCTCTATATATTTCTTTCCATGTTTCATTATAAATTCCTCCTATGGTTCAAACGGCATTGCGCCTCCCACTCTTTACTTGTTATTAATCTACTACTGTGATTCCCATACTTCTTGCCGTACCGGCAATCATGCTCATAGCTGCTTCCAAAGATGCGGCATTTAAATCAGGCATCTTCATTTCTGCGATTTCCTTAACCTTGTCTTTCGAAATCGTGGCAACCTTTGTCTTATTCGGTGCTGCAGAACCTGACTTGATGTTACATGCTTTCTTCAGAAGCACTGCAGCAGGGGGAGTTTTTGTAACAAAACTGAAACTTCTGTCTGCATATACCGTAATTACAACCGGAATGATCAAATCACCCTTATCCGCTGTCCTTGCGTTAAACTGCTTCGTAAATTCAACGATATTCACACCATGCTGTCCAAGTGCCGGACCAACCGGCGGAGCCGGTGTTGCTTTGCCGGCAGGAATCTGTAACTTAATGTATCCTTCTACTTTCTTTGCCATTTTGGCTACCTCCTAAAATATTGTGGTTTGGCGCATCCATTCAGCCAGCCGAACTTCTGCTCCCACTGTTCCGGATTCCCTCCGGAACTTTTGCAGTTACTGCTATATTTAAGCCGGAATCCGGCATAAATACCGATTTTTTTCCTTACATCCTTCTTACTTCCGCAAAACCGATCTCGACCGGAGTCTCCCTGCCGAACAGTTCCACATTGATGGTCGCGGTCTGCTTGTTGTAATCCATCCTCTGAACCACGCCTACCGTATCTTTCCATACGCCTGCAACAACCGCAACGGAATCACCCTCCGCGAAGTCTACGGAAACATTTTCCGTCTTAATGCCCAAAGGCTTCATCTCTGCTTCCGTAAGCGGCACCGGTTTGCTTCCCGGTCCCACGAATCCTGTCACACCCCTGGTATTTCTGACTACATACCAGGTGTCGTCATTCATCACCATATTGATCAGAACATAGCCCGGAAACATTTTTTTCTGAACGTTCTTCCGTGCGCCGTTCTTCATCTCCACCACTTCCTGCATGGGAACCCTGACTTCCAGAATCTCTTCCTCCAGATGCCTGTTTTCGATGGTTTTTTCAATATTGGCCTTGACTTTATTTTCATATCCGGAATAAGTATGCACTACATACCAGTTTGCCTCTGCCATCTATTCACCCTCACTCTATAACGTCGTCAAGAAATCAATGCCATACTGGAACAAAAAGTCGAGTACCGCAATAATCGCACCTGCCACCACCGAGATGCAGACAACCGCAACGGACTGTTTCAGGACTGCTTCCCTGCCCGGCCATGCAATTTTCTTGAATTCGGTCTTTACACCCTGAAAAAAGTTCGGCTTCGGCGCCTTATCTGTCTTTGTGGAATCTCCCATATTGTACTCCTTTCAAAAATACAGACTGTCCTTACTTCGTTTCCTTGTGCAAAGTATGGGTTCTGCAGAACCTGCAGTATTTCTTGATCTCCATCCGGTCGGGATGTGTCTTCTTATCCTTTGTCGTGTTATAATTACGCTGTTTACATTCTGTACATGCCAATGTGATTTTCGTACGCATATATTTTTCCTCCAATTTTTGAGCATAAAAAAAAGACCTGTGACTAATCTTGTTTGATTACTATAACATAAACGGAAGAAAACGTCAACTGGTTTTGCTTATTTTTATATTGCGATGTTACTGGACCAAAATTTTTACGCTCTCCTCTATATTTTTCCTTTTTTCCGGCCGATAAATATGATATAATGTAAACAAAACTATATTGCACCCTGATACGAGGTTTAATTAAAATCTGATTTATGATCAAATGAACCTGCGCGGGAACAGATTCCCGCGAAAGTATGATTTCAAGGACGAAAGGAGGGGAGTGTCATGGCATATAACACAATTGCACTTAACAATGTATACAATTATTATATGACGACGTATGCTCCGCGGAGTTCTTCCCGTTATGATACGCATAAGAAAAGCGAGCTCCGCAACATATACAATACCATTGTTAAGATAAATAAAGAATCTCCTTTATATAAACTGGACAACAGCAGCGAATCCAAAAGCTTTGCTGTCGGGATAAAGGAAGATGCCAGAGAACTCCGCAATGTAATCGCCTCTTTAGGAGGCTTGGACGAAGAGAAGATTTTAAACAAAAAAGCTTCTTATTCCAGTAATGAAGATATTGCAACAGTAACCTTCACCGGTGAACATCCGGAACAGATGGAAGTTTCATCTTATGAGCTTGAAGTTCGGGCACTGGCTTCCAATCAGGTAAATACAGGCGTTTTTCTTCCGAATACAAAAGTCAGCCTGCCGCCGGATACGTACTCTTTTGATGTACACATCAATGACTTAAACTATGAGTTTCAGTACAGCATAAAAGAAGGAGAAACCAACCGTTCCGTTCAGAACCGTCTGGCGAAGCTGATCAGCAATGCAGATATTGGCTTAAATGCCGATGTGCTGGAAGACGGTAACGGCAATTCTGCCCTGCGCCTGCGTTCCGTGTCAGAAGGGCTGAAAGACGGGCATTCTTCCATTTTCCTCGTATCCGATGATTTTACAAGCAAGAGGGAAGGCTCGGTTTCCTATTTCGGCCTGGACCAGATGACCCGTCCGGCTGCTAACGCGGAATTTTTACTGAACGGCAAACAGCTCACTTCCCAGTCAAACAGTTTTTCCATTGATAATCTGTTTGATGTTACATTAAAGGGACTCAGTTCTTCAAAGGGCGATACCGCTACGATCGGACTGAAAACGGATGTGGAGTCGCTGACCGAGAACGTCAGTGATTTAGTGAAAGGATATAATTCTTTCATCCGCCATACCGCAGAGTATTCGGATGATTTTTCCGGCAGCCGCCGGCTCCTTGGAGAGATGCGGGGCATTACCGCACGCTATCACAGCCAGTTCGATATCCTCGGGCTGAATCTTCAGGAAAACGGAACCATTGAAATTGATAAGGGTGAATTAAGGCACGCGGCATTTTCCGAATATGCGAAAGAAGACTTTTCCGCCATCCGTAATTTTGCCAACACTTTGGTTCGTAAAATGGATCAGGTTTCCCTGAATCCGATGGATTATGTCAATAAAACGATCATCGCCTATAAGAATCCGGGTAAAAATTACGCGACACCCTATATTACCAGTGCATTCAGCGGTATGCTGTTCAACAGTTATTGCTAAGGCTGCTGATTTTTAACAGACTAAAACCCCCTCGCAGCGAGGGGGTTTTCTTTTTAACCGGTTCGTTATAACACTGCATGAAATAGTATTATAACGGAATATTTCCATGTTTTTTATGCGGATTTTCCACCGATTTATTTTTAAGCGCTTTCAAAGCCTTCAAAAGCTTTTCCCGTGTTTCTTCCGGTTTTATCACCTCATTGACATATCCCCTGGAAGCTGCCACATACGGATTTAAAAAACGTTCCTCGTATTCCTTTTTGCACTGCTCCCGCATTGCCTGAGGGTCTGCTGCCGCCTTAATCTTACGCTTGAAAGCGATATTGACCGCACCGTCCGCCCCCATGACCGCGATTTCCGCAATGGGCCATGCAAACACCATATCCGCTCCCATTTCCTTGGAATTCATGGCGATATATGCACCGCCGTAAGCTTTGCGCATGATAACCGTTATCTTCGGGACAGTAGCTTCCGAGTATGCATAAAGTATTTTCGCACCATGGCGTATGATTCCGCTGTGTTCCTGCGCCGTCCCCGGCAGAAAGGCAGGAACATCCACCAGGGTGACGAGGGGGATATTAAAGCAGTCGTTAAAACGGATGAAACGCGCAATCTTATCCGAGGCATGGTAATCCAGCGAACCGCCCATGGCCGCAGGCTGATTTGCAACAAATCCCACGACTTTTCCTTCCATACGCCCCCAGCCGATCACCGCATTGGGAGCAAACTCTTTCTGTACCTCAAAGAAACTGTCCTCATCCACAATACAGTCAATCACATCCTTCACGTTGTAAGCCTTACGGGAATTATCCGGTACGATCTCACGGATTCTGCCGGCCTTTCCTCCCTGAAGCAGCACTTTATTAATATTGCCGACCTTTCCGATCATTTTATTCACGCCGTAAAGAAACGACGTTTTGTCTCCGCTGTATTTTACCACAGGCGCTTTCTCCCCGTTATTCGCCGGAAGATAGGAAAGCAGCTTCCTTACGCCCATCAGACACTCACCTTCCGAATCATATGTAAAATGGGACACACCGCTCTTTCTGGCATGGACGTCCGCTCCGCCCAGTTCCTCCACCGTCACCTCTTCATTGATGACCGTCTTCACCACATTAGGGCCGGTAATGAACATTTTGGAAATATCCCTTACCATAAAAATAAAGTCACAGATTGCGGGAGCATAGCAGGCGCCTCCCGAACAGGGCCCTAAGATGACCGCAATCTGCGGGATGACGCCGGAAGCCTTCGTATGGCGCAGAAACATACCGCTGTATCCGCTGAGGGAGGATATCCCTTCTTCGATCCTGGCGCCGCCGCTGTCATTGATACAGATGAGCGGAGCCTTCATTTCCATCGCCATATCCTGAATCCTGCATATCTTAAAGGAATGATATTCTCCGAGCGTACCGCCGATAACCGTAAAATCCTCACTTGCCACAAACACCAGCCGGCCGTCGATCTCTCCGTACCCTGTCACTACCCCGTCCCCCGGTACGCGGCGTTTGTCCAGATCAAAATCATCGATCCGGGATTCTATGAAACCGTCCACTTCCACAAAAGTATCCTTATCCAAAAGCTTGTCAATCCTTTCCCTCGCCGTCAGCTTCCCGATTGAATGCTGCTTCTCTATCTTAGACATCCCTCCTCCCATTTTCGCTTTCTCCCGGCGCATCTCCAGTTCTTTTATTGCATCATCCCAATTTATCTTTCTCATCTTTTCCTCACTTCTCAATCTTTATTAATTTGAGCCTATAATATTTTGATTATCAAAGTTTTCAGAAATATTATATCACGGTTTCTATTTTTATCAAGTATAAGAATGAAAATTTTTCCCAATAACTTTCGATAACAGTTCCTAAGCCGGAGCGTCACCTGTCACCACTATGACCGAACTGTCCAATACAGGCGCCATACTTAAACCGGATACCGTAAGCATCAAAAAAGAACAGCCGCAACGCCATTTATCATGCAGCTGTCTTTTTATTCCGTTTCCCATTTCCAATATCATCCGCAGGCAATCCTAACCTGCCTGCTTCTCCGCTTCCGCCATCTCCAGCGCAGCGGCCACTACCCTGTCCATATCGTAATACCTGTATTGTCCCAGTCTGCCGCCGAAAAGAACATTTTCTTCCTTTTGGGCCAGTTCCCTGTATGCATCAAACAACCTATTATTGCGTTCATCATTTACCGGATAGTACGGCTCGTCCCCTTTTTTCCAGGCCGCCGGATATTCTCTTGTAATAACCGTTCCTTTCTGTGTTCCGAACTCGAAATGTTTATGCTCAATGATTCTGGTATAGGGCACTTCCCGTTCCGTATAGTTCACCACGGCATTCCCCTGATAATCTTCACAATCCGGCAGCTGTTCCTGTTCAAACCGCAAAGATCGGTATTCCAGCGTCCCCAGCCGGTAATCGAAATATTCATCGATCATACCCGTATAAAGGATCTTTCCAAACGTCCTGTTTCCGTCTGCCCTGCACACTTCCATAAATCTTTTATACTCTGTTCCCGTACATACTTCCGTACCTTCCAGCAATTTTTCCACAACCGCCGTATAACCGCCTACCGGAATTCCCTGGTACAAATCATTGAAATAATTATTGTCATAGGTAAACCGCAGCGGTACCCGATTAATAATAAATGCCGGAAGTTCACTGCACGGACGTCCCCACTGCTTCTCCGTATATCCCCTGATCAGCTTCTCATAAACATCACGACCCGCCAAAGACAATGCCTGCTCTTCCAGGTTCTTCGGTTCTGTTATGCCAAGTTCCTCAATCTGTTCCCCGATTACGGCTTTTGCCTCCGCAGGAGTTCTGATTCCCCACATTCTGCTGAACGTATTCATATTAAATGGTAAATTGTAAAGCTCATCTCCGTATACTGCCAGCGGTGCATTCACAAAACGGTTAAATACCGCATACCGATTCATATAATTCCATACTTTTTCATCCGAAGTATGAAAAATATGCGCTCCATACATATGTACATGAATCCCCAGCACCTCTTTGGTATAAATATTACCGGCAATATGCTCCCTTCTATCAATGACAAGGCACCGTTTTCCCTGTTCCCTCATTTCATTGGCAAAAACAGCGCCGAACAGTCCGGCTCCTACTATCAGATAATCATAATGCATGACTGTCGTTCCTTCCGAAATTATTCTTTCAGCTGATATTTCTCCAGCTGCACATAATCATCCATCAATTCAAGAATTTTCTTACGCCCGCTCTTATTCAACTTTACATAATACTGCATTACCCGATTCTCAAGGATTTTCTCACCAAGACTTGCTCCCTTTTCCAAAGAACTGAAATCCACCGGATTCAAATTGAGCTTGTCGCACATCTTAATAACCGTCCCATACGCCATACCTTCAATTCCTCTATCCAGTGCCGTGACCAGTGTACTGTACGGGATCTGCATCTCAATCGCAAACTGACGCACACTTTTGTACTGTGTCAAAATTTCCTTCTTTAATATTTCTGCCTTTGTCATATCTGGCTTCCTCCTGTCACTTTTGTTTGTGTTATCATTGCTCCATATAATACGATACAGGCATCCGATTAAACCGCATGGATACATTATATCACATATACGGTTTACCGTCACTACTTTTGGGAAATGTATTAGAATTTTTAAGAATTTTTTAGAATTTCTAAAAACTTTTCATTTTTTGAATCCGTCCATTTAGGAGGCGCGGCGGGGCTGCGCTGACTAAATTGGGCGCAAATATCGCACAAAGCGGAACGTGCGGATTGGGGAATGAGTTTTCAAACACGCCCTGGCAGAAAGGCTCCTGCCGCATATCATACCTGGCGGCAGGAGCCACAAGAAACGCAGGCAGGTATTCCGGATACCGCCCAAACCGTTACTGTACAAACATCTGAACATATTTGCGATTATATTTTATGACCTCATTTTATCCGGCTATTCCGGTACCGTCAAGAGATTATGCAAAATCCGCATAAAAAACCATCCCCATATACCGCTGTGTATATTATTCCGCCTTTCCTACGGACTGCTCTATCGCCTCTGACAAATCTTTTAAGAATGGAACTACCGCATGTTCCAGTATTTCTGCAATCTTCCCGTCTTCTTTATCCCGGATTGCGGTTCCTAAGTCCACAAGCCGCTCATTCATCTCCTGTTTGGAATTATGTATCCTTTCCGCCTCCATCACATCCGAAGCCCGGTTGTACGCCTCGATCACCCAGTTCAGGCCATCCACGCACTGATTTAAAAAAACATCCGTATCCGACTGCCTGTTGCCTCTCAGTTCTCCGCACAGCGTTCCCATTCCCGGTATCAGTTTCTGCAGGTATTCATCCACTGCCTGCAGCGCCTCTTTCTTCTGCTCCCGTAAATTGTCCATGTTATTTCCTCCGCTTAGTTCTTCGTCTTACATCCAAAAGTATACCGTATTTAAAATTCCCGGTCAATTTACACCTAATTCTTCACACACTTTATCCGCGATCAAAATTGCGCCGGCAGGATTGGGATGCGTTCCGTCGCTGGTATATTCCCTTATATTTTCATAAGTGATGCCGCATCCGTACACGTCCAGGACGGAAATGCCTTTCGCCTGTGCCACAGCTTTTATACAGTCGTTGTAGTTCTTGGCAGTCAGCCCATGTTCATTCTGAAAAGGAAAACAATTCCCCTCATCATCCCATCGCGCCGCTTCCAGTATCGTACAGCAATAAATCTCAGCATCCGGATACCACATTTTCATTTTATCCAGCATCAGTCCATAAGCTTCGCTGAAATTCTGAATATAACCCTCCTGCACCTGGGACACTCCGTCATATGCGCCCAATGGAATTCCGTTCAGTAAATCATTTGCGCCCATCAGTATCAGAATTACATCCGGCCACTCCCCCTCCGGTCCGGCCAGGTCCGCTATCCTTTGATTTCCGCAGGCATAAGCGCCTTCATGATTATCCTGTGACTGCCCGCTCACGGTACTGCCCGAGTATGAAGCATTGCTGCACAACTCCATGCCGGTCCTTTCTGCCACCTGCATCCACCATGTTTCTTCAACTGCCTGAATCTCTCCGCATTCCGGATAAAATTTGCTGTAATATTCCGGAATGTGTCCGGTAAAAGTCGAAATGCTGTCCCCGCAGACGGACAATTTTTTCCCGCTCCATGGGGACTCTTCCTCCGCGTCCGCCTCTCCGGTTTCCGTCCCTTCCGTAATTCGCTCTTCACCCGACGCATCTGTCCCGGCATCCGTTCTCTTGCCGGTTTCTCCGGTGCCGGCCGTCCCTCCGGCATCTTTTTCGTCCGCCTTTCCCTGTCCGTTCGGTTCCGTTTCCATCCCCATCACCGCTTCGACGCCCATATTTTCTTCCACGCTGCTTTCAGCTCTGTTTCCGCACCCAAAAAACGCCAGCGCCGTCACCCAAAGCAACAGCCCGACGATTCTCCTCCGGTATGTTCCCTTTCCCGTTACGGATTTACATTCTTTTCCGCCCTTTTTTTCCATTTTATACTTCCCTTTCCGTCTGCTTCCTTCCCGTTTTTACCCGTTTTAAAGCCAGTTCCGCCTCAGGCGGCGGAACGTCCGGCCTATATCTGTCTCCTTTATTTTCGGAACATGGACTGCCTTGCGCCATGCATCGTCCCGCTGTTTTTCAATACGTCATCCACCGCATCCATCCGCAGCCCTGCATCAATAAAATCACAGTTTTTACAGAACGGATAATTCTGCCGTCCTGTCCTGATCGCATTCCTGAGAATCTGGTATTTTTTGCTATTCCATCCGTCTTTCAGCGGCACCTCATGCAGATCCGCCAGATCCGTCACTTCGAAATTATCGCAGCAGCAGATTCCCAGCTTCCCGTTCGGAAGGATCCACATATCCGTATAGGGCATCAGACAGGTTTCTTTAATGACCTTATCCGTAGCAGGCTTATTCGGCGCGCTTCCGGCCCGGTTCGTCAGAACCTCTTTCAGATAGCGCATCTGGATCAGCACATCCACATCCTTAAACTCGTCGGGATTCGCTTTAATGTATTCATAGATTTCCTGAATATTATCATAAAGTTTCATCTCCAGGCTGTAATTGTTGATGACCAGCTGATTCACATAAGGAACCACTTCTTTTACCTTATCAATGGTCAGCAGCAGTCCGTTGGTGGACATAAAAATAAATGCCTCCGGCAGTTTCTCCCTGGCATATTTATGGAACTCCATAATACGGGTATCCAGCAGCGGCTCATTGTTTCCGTACATTGTCAAATGTCCCTTATATCCCCACTCCGCCAGCTGGTCGATAATATTATAGAACAATTCCTCTTCCATCCGCATGTAAGGACGCTTCTCCGCATTCTTATTGGCGGTACAGAACTCGCAGGTACTGTTACAGCGGTTGATCGTTTCCAGATTCACGACCAGTGGATGCGGAACATCTTTAGCGGACATAAAATATTCGATATAATCCCTTTGAAGTTTTCTTCTCGACACAAACTGCAGCTTCAAATAGCTTTCGCTGGCCAACCATGGAAAGTACTTTCTCGCGTTCCAGCCTAATTTACCTAAAAAATTGTGTATTCTAACCGGCATCCCTGTTTATCTCCTTTATCCTCTGATTTCTTATATTCTTTGCAGGCCTTTCTGCATTTATCCCTGCGTACGTTTATCATCATAGCATTTTATGAAATTGCGGTCAAGCGGTGGATCGCTTCGTAACAGTTCAGTCGGATTGTTTTGGGGTGACAGGCAACGCTCCTGTCGGGGTGCTTTGACAGTTTGGTTGTTCCCCGTTTTCCATGCACTTATTCCGGCGGATTTTTCTAAGCAGAATAGCAAAGGTTTTTCCATGCTGCGGGACGCCCTCAAGCGGCATCCATGCCGCATCGGGCTGAACCGGCCATCCGTGGCCGGTTCCCCTTAGGTATCGATATTCTGCCAAGAAAAATCTCACCGGAAACGCAGCACGGAAAACAGGGAGCAACCAAACCGCCAAAGCGCCCCGACAGGAGCTGTGTATCACAAAAATATCAGTTTTAGCAGATATAAGAATCCGGCAATATTTTAGGAACTGTTTGAAAATTACTTTTAAATCGTGCGCCAGTTTTTTCTTCAGGAGTGCTGCTCAAA
Organism: uncultured Lachnospiraceae bacterium; assembly: GCA_910579935.1. GTDB lineage: Bacteria > Bacillota > Clostridia > Lachnospirales > Lachnospiraceae > Kineothrix. The sequence continues at coordinate 54,691 of CAJTVQ010000013.1, read as the reverse complement.
AATCAGGCGCATAGCGGGCTGTGTAACTGATTTTTGAGTAGTTTCTAAGCCAGTACCCAGCTCCGACCAAAGGGATTTCGCGGCGGCAGGTTCCGGCTGTGGGGGGCGGGTTTTATTCCTGTTTCCCATGCCCGGATTCCGATGGGAATTTTTCTTGGCAGAATATCACAACTTAGATGAAATGGCCACGGATGGCCATTTCAGCCCGATGCGGCATGGATGCCGCTTGAGGGCGTGCCGCAGCCTGGAGAAACCCATGCTATTCTGCTTAGAAAAATCCATCGGAATCTGTGCATGGGAAACAGGAATAAATACCCGCCCCCCACAGCCGGAACCTGCCGCCGTGAAATCCCTTTGGCCGGGGCGTTGCCTGTCACCCCAAAACAATCTGACCAATGCTATGGTGTAAAATCCTTTCCGTACATGGAAAACATGTTTTCACCCTGCATATAATATGGCAGGAAGCGGATAAATAAACTGTATGCAAATGCCAGCATTACATAAGCCATTACACCAAGACAGAACAGTTTTCCGCAGAATACCCCTGCCTTTACCGCCGACTCTTTGCTTCTTTCCCCTGACAGCAGCGCCGCCGTCCGTTCACCGCACCATTTCATTAGTCCGCACAGCTTCTCCATGCCAAGCGTTACCAGATACATGAGGGGTATCAGCACCGGCAGGATATATCTTCCCTGAGGCTGGTACTCCCATGCGTAGGAATAATAGATGCCCAGTCCTATCGTAATCGCACAAAATAACGCCATACTAAAATAGAATACCCATTTGTTTTTTCTGCTTTCAGGATTTTGATCCTCCTGCCCTGTTTTCTCCTGTTTCTTCCATAAAAACTGCAGCGGCAGGACGGCAGCTGTACAGGTAAGAATCCAAAAACGCTTATAATATACGTAGATCAGTCCGTGTGTCGGTATCAGCATCGGCCCGAACATGGCTATGAAACTGTCTCTGAGCAGCCGCAGATAGTCGGTTTTAAACAGCATTTCATACAGAGGAATTCCCGAATTCTGATAGGTGAACCGGGTCAGCGGATTGAACTCCTCCGAAGCTGTACGGATGGCGCATTCGCGCCTTGCCTGCATGGCGATGATATCTCCGTCATACAATACGGCATTGCGGATAAACCACCAGCCGATACCTGCCAGCACAAGAACGGAGATCAGGATTCCGCTTTTCAGAAGCGGCCCCCACTCGGTCCATATGCCCTTTTCTTTCGAGATGTGCACGTAATTCAGGGCAAAAATGAGGATTGCCGCCACGATGATGCCGTACGCATTATAATAAGACATCGCGCACAGGATAATTCCTGCCGCCAGTCGTATGCAGTCTCTCCTTTCATAGCCCGTCCGCTGTGAGCGGAGCAGCGTATAGAAGATGACTGCTGTCGATAACATGGCCATGGAATCCGTATTTACATACGAATGAATAAAAATATTCTGGGGGAGAAAGACTGTCATCAGCGTAAACGCCCATTGCAGATACGGATTTTTCCAGGCTTCCTTCGCAATCCGCCGCACATAATAGGCCATCAGGACGCCAAATACCGCATTTACCAGCCGGGCCGCCAGCAAAAGCACATAGCCGTCCGAGGTAAACAGACGTAAAAAGCGCAGCAAAAAGCCCTGCAGGATATAAGTCAGCATAGGCTGAAATGCATAAGAGGCGCCGTAACCGTCCAGTATCACCTCCGGATCCGCCCCGTGCGGCAGTCTGCCATACCTGCATATGTAATTCACCACCTTGAACCGGTTGATTTCATCCGGCGGGTCTCCGTATGTCTGTATCATGGCAAAACAGGCGATCGCGGCAAATACCAGCAGGTAAAAAATAAGTTCCGCCGCCCGTTCTCCCCGGAAAAGTTCTTCTTTTTCCTTCCTGTCCTTCCATTCTCTCATACTTCTACCTCTGCTGTCACCTCATATACAGATAAACCATATAAGGAGATTTCTCCGTTCCATAAGCCTTCACGAAGCGTAATCCTGCTTCCTCCGCATTGGACAGTTCGAATCTGGAAAAAATATACCGGCCGCCCAGCTCTTCAAACGCCTGCACATCCATGCAGATTTCCCTGTCCGCAATCGTAAAACTCTTAAGGCTGCTCACCACGGAAGCCTCCGAACCCGAATACAGATATGCCCTGGCTCCCCAGTCGTCATAATAAATCCGGCTGGCCTCCACCCGCTCCAGCGCCGGGGCAATGATACGCCGGAAATCTTCCTTATACTGCTGCGGATAAAAGCCAAGATATCCGTCCAGCGTGGCAATTCCGCTGTATTCCAGCACTGCGGGATGCAGGCCGTAGGCCGCCGACCACTCCCCGCTGTAGCCGATATCCTCCTTAATTTCCCGAAACAGCTCCTCGGAATAGAACTCCTCATAATTCATCTCGTCTATGTTCTTCCCTTTTAAAAGTTCCAGCGCCTTATTTTTGCAGGTAGCAAGCAGGTCATTGTATCTGGTAGGTGCCAGCAGGATGACCGCGACCGCGATCAGGGCCATACCGTTTGCCGCCGGCCTGCGCCATCCATGCACCATTCCTAAAATCCCCTGTCCTTTTTCTCCCGCCGCCGCATACATCCGCTGAAGCACGATGAAAAATGCCGCATACCAGCAGAACGGGCTGAAAAAGACCGTCCGGTTGAACTGAAATCCCTTTAAAAACGGAACCAGTGTTTCCACCAGTCCGCGGAACGCCCCCCAGTTGTATAAACCGTATACCACACTGTTGAACGCCAGTACCAGCATCAGCAGATTGTATACGTCGTGGAACATTCCTTTCCAATCCTGCTTCGCAATATACCGGTCGTTCCGGTAGAGAAAATAAATCATGCAGATCCACCAGATAAACCGGTCATGCACGCTTTCCGCATGGAAATTCCCATGCAGCCATACATCCAGGCTTTGCGCCAGTATCTCTTTTGCCGTCAGATCCGCTTCCACCATGGTAGCGCGTATCGTTTCCGTTCCGTCGAACAGCATGACCCAGAACAGCCGGTATTCAAACGCCATATATCCCGCGGCCAGTACAAAAACCGCCCCGATCAGCGCCTTCGGCAGCTTCCTGTCCCGCAGTCCCAGCCAGACTGCCGCCACTGCCGTATATGCCAGTATAAAAAAACCGAAATAGGAAAAATAGGAAAGGAACGGATAGCAGAACAACGCAAGATACAGTTTCACGGAGGGCTCTTTATAAATTTTCCGCAGCAGATATACCGCCAGCGGGATGGACGCAAACGGAATACCGAAAGCAGGAAACAGATTCAGCACACCGTAAGCAAACCCCATCAATACCGCAAGCGGCTTATATTCTTTAAAACTTTCCCCGTACCAGTCCTTCGCCAGCAGCCAGACGCTTCCCATGGCAACCGCTACTTTCAGCAGATACCCCGTCACATAAGCCGCGAAGGAAGGCAGGAGCATATAAAGAACCGTGTAAAGCGACAGTTCCGAAGGCAGATTGTCCCTTGTCACCCCGCCCAGAAAAGGCACCTCCACGCCATGGGCAAAAAAACTGCCCGTATTTTTCAGCATCCGAAACTGCGCCATGAACAGATCCAGATTATCATGAACCGCAATATAACTCGATTCCCCGCACACAATATATACGCCGGCCGTTCCGATAAAAAACAATGCGATCAGGATCACATACCAATATGCGATCAGCTTTCTTTTCTTCATCTTCTTCCTCGTTTCTTCTCCCGTAGATTCTCAGCGGCGTCATACAGCAGGACTGCCAGCGCACAGTAAAACAGTCCCATACTGTATATCATGTAACGCGGCTGCGTAAAAATCGTAACACCCACCACACCGCAGTTGATACCCAGCCCGATGAATACAAGTTCTGCAAACGACGCCGTTTCATCCGGCCTGTTCCAGCACCTGCGCCTGCGCACCCCGGCGACATACAGACCGATATAAAGCAGATAGGCCAGCAGCGCATATAGATTGAGAAAGCGGTTCACCCTTGCAACGGAATTCACAAATCCCTTCCATATATTCGCAGATACCACCCGTATGATCTTTCCTTTTTTCTGCCCAAGCAGCGTCCTCGTCATATCACGGCAGTATGCATCGAGCCGGAGGGCCTCCTGCACCGGATTTTCGTCGCCATGCCCGCGGATATATTCCTGTATCACCGGCTGAACGATACCATAGCCAATCGCATCATAGCTGTCCGCATAATGGGTTGTCAGCCCCACCCACCCTTCCGGTGCATACGCCATGTTCAGGCCTTCCGCATCTGCACGGGCATAAATTTCTTCATAAAAGGCCTTCAGTGTCTCATCCTGAAACAGAGCCGCATCCGTTTCTTCCGCAGTATAAATGAGCGTGCACAATACCCCCGTGGAATTCCCCGCATGTTCCATCCACTCGCCGCGCACACAATAGTTATACAGCCGGTCCGTCAGTTTCCCCGCAAACAGCAGGGCTGCCGTCAGCAGAAGCAGACATGCCAGCTTTCCCGGCTCCCTCTTTTTGACCAGAAAATACAAAATAAAAACCGCAGCCATCATACAAAGCGTCAGCAGCATCTGTTTGCGCAGGTTGACCAGCAGGAAGGCCAAACATGCCGTCCCCGCCAGATTCCGCCGCTTCCCTTCCATGATATAACGGTAAAGCTGTACGACAAACAGGACATACAGAGGAAACCCCAGTCCTTCCGTCATGATGCTGACCGTATATGAAGACCCTCTTCTTGCCGCCAGCCGGTTCAAAAGCACGACGCAGAACTGGAACCCTGCTGCAAGCGCCGCCAGAAAGCGGCTGTCCCCTTTGTATTTCTTTACCGTGACCGCCAGCTTCCATGCCGCATAAGCCATCAGGACACTCTGCAGCAGAACCACCGGCATCAGATAACGCTCTTCTCCGAACAGGTTCCGGAAGAGCCACAGCAGGGTCGGATACAGCGGCTCCCGCGTGATGTCCATGGATGCATAACTCATGGAATCCCTGCACCAGACCGGACCGTCATAAAACGGGAAAAACAGATAAAAACCCAGACAGACGATAAGCAGTCCGATTTCCCACTGTTTTTCTTTTCCCCTGTCTCCTGTCCTTCCATTTTCCGTTTTTTCTTTTTTTCCGTTTTCTTTATGAAAATTCTCTCTGACTCTTTTTATCCAACTCATCCCGTCCACTTTGCTCCACTGCCGTCATTCCTGCCATCCGTCCCTTTTCAGCATATTCAGCTGAATTTCAAAATCCCGCCGGTTTTTGATAGCCATATTGGACAGGATCAGCCCTGCAAAAAAAGACTGCACCGCCGCCAGCATTACAAAACCGCATACAAACAGTGTAGGGAACTTCGCCACCAGTCCGGTCTGGACAAATTCCACCAGAACCGGTACAAAAAAAGCAATGGAAACTATCGCCAGCAGCAGCGCCAGTATCGTGAAGAAGCCCAGCGGCTTATAATCCTTATACAGCCGTCCGATGGTTCCCAGCACTTTCAGTCCGTCGGAATAAGTATTCAGCTTCGATTCGCTTCCCTCCGGCCTGTCCCGGTACTCTACGATGACATTTTCAATCTGCATATTGTTGGACACCGCATGGATGGTCATCTCCGTTTCGATTTCAAATCCTTTGGACAGCACCGGAAACGTCTTTACGAATCCGTAACTGAAAGCGCGGTATCCCGTCATGATATCTTTTACGTCACAGCCGAACAGCCGGTTGATGCTGCCCCGTACCAGACTGTTGCCCATATTGTGGAACGGACGTTTATTCTCCGTAAAATAAGTGGAAGACAGCCTGTCGCCGACTACCATGTCCGCATTGTGGTGCAATACCTTGTCCACCATCTCAGGCGCATATTCCATCGGATAAGTATCGTCCCCGTCCACCATTACGTAACATTCCGCATCGATTTCCCGGAACATCCTCCGGATGACATTGCCCTTCCCCTGCATATATTCATAACGGATGACCGCACCGGCCTGTGAAGCCAGTTCCACGGTCCTGTCCCTGGAATTATTATCATACACATACACCACCGCCTCTGGCAGCGCCTTCTTTGCGTCCGCAACTACTTTTGCAATGGTCTTCTCTTCATTATAGCATGGTACCAATACTGCAATTTTATCCATCTTTCCTTCTTCCCTCTTCCAATGTCTATCATTACCTTATTCTAACAGAATATCCCTGCATCGTCCATTAAAATCCCTGATAAATGAATTCCGCCGCGCTGTATTCTGGACCGTAATATCCCAGCAGGATCGTGTAAAACAAAAGCGCATACCACAAAACAAACCGCACCGGCAGCTTTTTTTTCTCAATCCGTTCCCTCACCGGGCCTTTCTGCTGCATCAGGGATACCGCCAGCAGGATCAAAAGCGACACCACGGCGATGACCGCCTCGATGATATCCAGTCCCGGCGTGAACAGGGCGCCCTCCGCCGTCCCCCTCATGTTCCCGCAGACCGCCGCTTTCAGCATATGTATGGCAGCCGGTACGGAATCCGCCCGGAAGAAAACGAAACCGATATTCACAAGGAAAAAGGTCCGCAGGATACGCAGGCCGTCCAGCCATTTACTCTTTGCATCGATACGGCATTTTTCCATTACTTTTCCGTAAAACGGCGCAAGCAGTTCCCCGCACACGATATAGGCCCAGTGCAGCAGGCCGGAACCGATCACAAACTTCCAGTCCCCGCCATGCCAGACGCCCACGGTAAACCAAAGCAGAAACATGGCCAAAAAATTCGTAAGCTGTTTTCCCCGCTTCCTGCCGAAGCGTTCCTTCAGCCGCTTTCCCGTTTCCGTAAAGGTCTGTGTACGCAGGATCGGATAAAATACATATTCCTTCATCCAGACACCCAGCGAAATATGCCACCTGCGCCAGTATTCGGAAATGGTTTTGGACAAAAACGGCGTCTCGAAATTTTCCGGCAGTTTCAGGCCGAATGTCTGCGACATCCCCAGCACAATATCCATACTTCCCGAAAAATTGGTATAAAGCTGAAACGCAAAGCATACGGTAGCTATCCACACATAAATCCCTGCATAAGCCATATGATCATTATATACGGCATTCACCACCAGATTCATCCGCTCCGAAATCACCAGTGTCTTAAAAAATCCCCACACCATCCGCTGCAGGCCGAACGTCACCTGCCGGTAATCCAGTACATGCGGAGCAAAAAACTGTTCCCCGTCTTCCCTGTACCGCAGAATCGGCCCAGACAGTACCGCCGGGAAATACATACCGTACAATGCCAGCCGGAAAAAATTCTTCTGCGGCTGCGCTATTTTATTATAAACGTCAATCACATACCCCAGAATGGAAAAGGTGTAAAAGGACACACCAAGCGGCGCCATCAGGTTCAGCCCGGCCAGCACGTCCCCTTCTCCCCCGAACAGGCGGGCCATGCCGTTCACCGTATACACTGCAAAATTTACATATTTCAATACCGCCAGTATACCGATCAGAACCGCCGCCACGCCGAACAGCGCCATGCGTCTTTTCTTTTGGTCTTCCGTCCCCGCCATCACGCGGATTCCGGCATATGCCGCCGCGCACGCTGCAAGCGGGTACAGGATCAGTACCCCGTTTCCGGTCAACAGGTAGTAGGCAATACTTACAAAAAGCAAAAATACCCATTGCGTTTTTTTCGGAATCAGATAATATAGTATTAAGATACAAGTATAAAAACATAAAAAATAAAACGATGTAAACGAAGCTTGCATAAGAACAGGAGCCTTTCCATGAATCAAATTATGAATCCCAACCACTCATTCACTATACACCATATCGGATATCTGGTCAAAAAAATGGACGCCGCCGTAAGTGCGTTCCGGCGTCTGGGTTACACCGTCCGCCGGGACACGGTGTACGATGCCATCCGCGGCATCCACATCTGCTTTATGGAAAAGGACGGTTATGTCATAGAGCTTGTCTCCCCTGCCGGCAGCGAATCCCTCGTGGCAGGGCTTCTGAAAAGATACAAAAACAGCCCTTACCACATCTGCTATGAAACGCAGGATCTGGACAAAGAGCTTGCCGTACTCACCTCAGAAGGGTACACCGCCATAGATGCCCCTGCACCGGCTCCCGCGCTGGAGGGCCGGCGTGTGGTATTCCTGATGAATCCGTTTCTCGGCATGATCGAACTGCTGGAAGCCTGACCGATTCCTTTTTCCTTTTCCGCACCCGGCAGCCGTATATCCGCTGCCGTCAGTCCGATATCCGGCTTATTATAATATCCGCCATTTCCCCTACGTTCTTCATGGCGACTACCTCTCCCATGGAAAACTTCATGCCGAATTCCTGTTCTACTGCCGCGATCAGGCTGATATGTTCCAGGGAATCCCATTCCTCAATATCCGCTGAAGTCGTTGCATCATTTACGGTGATCGACTCATCGTCAAAGACATCCCGAAACACCTCATTCAATGTGGAAAATACTTCTTCTCTTGTCATTTCAGTCCTTCCTTTCATCTCCCGCTATCCGTTTTTTACGTCCGGCCGCGGTTTTGTTCCAACGAAACCGTAACATATTTTACCATACTTTACGGATTACTGCCACTTAATTATTTCTGGTCGCCTCACATTCCAGAATGATCTGTGACAGTTTCTTCGCATACTCCTCCCTTCCCTTCGCGGACAGATGCACGCCGTCTTCCAGATACTCATCCGCCGTATAGGCATCCAGGCCGATTCCGTCATATGCATTTAAGAACAGCGTATTCAGGTCCGCCGATACATTCCCGCATACCCGGTGGTATTCCACCAGATTGGCGATCCCGTTGCTCGACATGTTCCCGTCTCCCAAATAAGTGCCGTCGCTCGCCCAAAAATGCGCATAATTCGGCGAACAGAGAACGATCTGCGCATCCGGGTAATATTCCCTGAGATTTTTAACGGCGATACGCAGCGCTCCCACATAGCTATAAGGGTCATAGACCGATTCCTCATTGTTCAGCGGCATACTGCTCAGGAAATCGTTCATCCCGTATTCCAGCACAAAATAATCGGTCTCGGAAAAGTCACAGATATCAAATATTTCCCTCGCAATATGTCCATCCATAATGGACGGGTCCACATTCCCGCAGATGGCATGTACGACACCCTGCAGGGATCTCGATGTCCATTCTTCATATTCCGCCTTTTCACTGGTGGGCAGGGCTGCCGTCGTCCCTCCCATGGCCAGATTATAAACGTCCGCATCACAGTATTCGCCCGTAAGATGTGCGATTCCCGTTTCATTCCGGTAGCCGTCCAGAATACTGTCGCCCAGAAAAACGATCTGAAGTTTATTCACCGCATGTCTTTCCGGTATCGCATCCGTCACTTCCTGCCCGCCGATTTCCGGCTCGTTCAGATCCTCCGGATTCAGGATGACCTGTTCCGACATATCTGCTTCTGCTTTTTCGTTTTCTTCCGTTTCCGGCTTCCTGTTCTCTTCATTCTCTTTGTCCATTTCCGGTGTGGAACGTGTATTCTGCACAATCTGTCCGCCTGCGGCATCCTCTCCCTCGGCCGTATTTTCTTCCGCCCTGCTTCCGCAGCCTGCCAGCAGACCGACAGCCAGTATGAGCCATATTCCCAAATAAATTTTCTTTCTCATTCCTTCTTCTTCCTCCTTTTCCTCTTTTCCCTTTTCACACGGGTTCTGTTTTCACATGGGTTCTGTTTTCACATGGGCCCTGCTTTCATATAAGTTCTGTTTTCATACCGGTTTTGCATCTATGAATACAGTCCGTGTATATTTTATTTTCTTCCTGTTCATATTCTTTATGACCGCCTTTCTGCGGACTTTTCTTTTCCGGCCCCTGCTTCCTGATCTTTAGTTTAAGGAAAAGTTTCGCACACCTTAATGAAAAATTAATAATTTTTTGCTTTAATGTTCCATAACGGCATTTGCCTTATTTTGCCAGGAGTGTTATTATAATACCTTCAAAGTATCAAGAAAGTTCAGAGGTTGCATATGCTTTTTAACTCTATGGCCTTTGCCATATTTTTACCAATCGTTTTTATATTATACTGGCTCAGTCCCGTCAGATACCGTTATCTGTTCCTGATCGGGGCCAGTTACTACTTTTACATGCGCATGGATATCAGATACGCCGCACTGCTCCTGTTTACGACGGCTGTCTCCTACGGTCTTGCCCTTGGCATGGAGCATTCCGGCTGCACACGGCTGCGGAACTTTCTCTTCGGGACAGGGATCGTACTGCTGCTTGCTCCCCTGCTCCTTTTTAAATATTCCCATATGCTGTTTTCCATGCTTCCGGTTACCATACAGTTTATGCTTCCGGTCGGTATTTCATTCTATACCTTCCAGACATTGGGATACCTGATCGATATTTACCGGAAAAAGTATCCGGCCGAACGGCATTTCGGTTTTTACTGCCTGTTTGTTTCCTTTTTCCCGCAGCTTTTATCCGGCCCCATCGGACGGGGCGGCAGCCTTCTGCCCCAATTAAAAAAGCCGCGTCCTTTCGACCCTTCACAGGCCTCCTACGGGCTGAAGCTTATGGCGGTCGGCTACTATAAAAAACTGGTAGTGGCGGCGCTTCTGACTCCTACCGTCGATGCGGTTTACGACAATCCGGACAGTTATATCGGACTGATTTACATCATCGCGACCTTTCTGTTCGCCGTACAGATTTATTGTGACTTTTCCGGCTATACCGATATCGCCATCGGCTGTGCCATGCTCTTTGGCATAAAACTTACGGACAATTTCAAAAGTCCTTATTTTTCCTGCAGTATCAGAGAATTCTGGAGCCGGTGGCATATCTCGCTCTCCGCCTGGTTCAGGGACTATATCTATATCCCTCTCGGCGGTAGCCGCAAAGGACGGTTCCGCCATGCCCTGAACCTGATGCTGACTTTCCTTATCAGCGGCCTTTGGCACGGCGCAGGAATCAACTATCTGATCTGGGGTGGGCTGCACGGCCTTTATCAAATTCCCGAAACTTTTTCCGGCCGGCGGAAAAAGGATGCCAAAAAAGAAAAGCAGTCAGGCAGCACGATCAAAGGCCTGCTTACGTTCCTCGCCGTATGCTTTGCATGGGTCTTCTTCCGCGCGGATCATCCGGCGGATGCATGGCGGATCATTTCCAACAGTTTTTCCGGCATCGGTGACCCTGAACAATATTTAAAAACAGCCGTTATCTGTCTGGACATGACCTATGGTCATATGGTCTATATCAGCATTCCTTTGCTGCTTCTCGCCGCCTATGACTATGCCTCGCTAAAAACGGATGTCATCGCTTATATTTCTTCCAGGAAGATTTGGATACGCTATCCGGTTTATGTCCTTTTCCTTCTGGCAATACTTTTATTTTCCGAGAAAGGAGTATCGACAGAATTTTATTATTTCCAGTTCTGACGACAAACAATCATGAAACCTTTTCATCCATTTATCAATTTCACAACCAAATGCCTCATTGTCTGCGGATGTGTCATTTCCCTGCTCTTCCTTCTGAATCTGCGCTACGAGCAGGTGATGGACCGGCCTTACAGCGATGCCGATAAATTCCGTTATATGAATTCCGCTTATACCAATATCCAGATCTGCAACCTCGGCAGTTCCCATGGCGAGTATGCCTTTGACTACGAGGACCTCTCCAAAAAATCCGGCTATCAATGCTTTAACTTTGCCATGTCCAGCCAGACTTACAACTACGACTATGCCATCCTTTCCATGTACCGGAACCATTTTGCCGACGACTGCATCATGTTCATTCCTGTTTCTTATTTCTCTTTTAACAACGAAGTCATCAATGAAACGGAGCAGGAATTCCTGGATGCGAAATATTATTCCTTTTTATCCCCCAGATACATTCCGCACTATGATCCTTATGTGGATATCGTCACCCATCATTTTCCCATCCTGTCCGCCGGTGAGGATATCGTGAAACTGCTCCCGTCCCTTTCCCTGCGCGCCTTTGCCGCCGAAAGCACGCCGGAGGGCGGTAACAGGCCGTCCGACGAGGAATTCCTTCAAAAAGCGCTGGACCGGTACAGCCGGCACATGGACCATAAAGACGAGTATTTCCTGCCCGAGCGCATTGATAATTTGTATGCCATACTGGGCTTCTGTGAAGACCACGGCATTACGCCCGTTTTGATCACCACCCCTTATACCCGCTATTATTACGGGCAGGCTTCCGTCGAGTTCAAAGGACAGTTCCGCAGCCTCATCTCTTCCATTGCTTCGGAATGCGGGGTATCCTATTATGATTATTCGGAAGACGAGCGTTTTTCGGATCATTTGGAATATTTTTCGGATGCTGACCATCTGAACGACGAGGGTGCGGCCCTGTTTATGGACATAATAAAACAGGAAATCCCCGAATTCGCGGATTTCCTGTCGCGTAACCATCCATAGTATCTATTGCTTCCGAATGACAACCTCCGTGATAAGCATATCACTGCCTCCTGTATTCCACAGCGCAACTTCCAGATCCGGTGCGTATTCCGTCAGTTCCACCTCAAAAGTCACACGTTCTTCCTCCACCGTAAGGCCACGGGGCTCCAGACTGCTGTCTCCGCCGTTGTAATAACACTTCACATCCACGGCAGTCAGCCCGCTTCCCTGTACGGTAACCGTATAGATCCCCGCTCCTGCGTTCAGATACGGCCCGTAAGAATTGCCGTAAGAATGGAGCTTCCACCCTTCTTCCACCACTTCCGCATTATTCAGGAACCGCCCGCCGGACATATCATACCGGTAAGTCAGCAGTTCCGACCGTTCCATGGGCTCCAGACCTTCCAAAGGCTCCCTGCTGCCCGCCACCAGTCCGTCCATCCTGTAATAATACAACGGGTATGCCAGCCCCTGCTGCGCCTCGTTGTCAAAAAACACAAAAAGGGTATCCGCCGGACATTGCGCCAATGCTTCCTCTTTCGCCCGAAGCGTTTTCTCATCCAGGGAGCGGGCAAAATAGAAATCATTCAGGGTCAGTCCGTAATCCGATGCATAATCCCCGAACGAAAAGAGCAGCTTACGCTGTCTGTTCATATCCGACACAAAACAGATATGGCTGATCTGTTTTTCTTCCCCTATCCGCCTCCAGGCCCCATCCGTAAGAAGTGTCTGATAGCTGTCCGCCTTATTATACACTTCGTTCTTTTCGGCCAGCATCCCCCGGATATCCATAAACTGCAGGAGAAGACAAAATGCCAGCAGCAGTCCTTTCGAACGCCGGCGGATGAATCTACCGTCCATACAGACCGCCCCCAGCACAAGCAGATAGACCGCCGGCCAGATCAGGCGCCCGGTCGCGCGGAATATGCTCCACAGACGGAACAGTATCTTCGGCAGCGGCAGTTCGTACAGCACCTTATCGTGATACATCACCACATTGGAAGCCGCTGCAAAAAGAGTCAGCAGAAAAATCAATACCCATACCGCATTCCGTATGCGTTTTCCCCTCTTCTCTTCTTCCGTCCCCGCCCTGGTCACATTCCCAAGCCGCACTGCAGCCGCAAAGACAAACAAAAGCAGCACTCCCAGTCCGAGATAGGCAAAGCCCTCGTACTGACTGTCTGTACAGGGCATATCCTTCAGATATTCCGACCAGCCCTGCGGATTAAAAAACCCGTTCAGATTAAAGCTGTAATAACCCAGCCCGTCCCTTCCGGCCTCCATACCGGAACCAAAACCGCCGAACAGGAACACCGTTACCGCCGCCCCGGCCAGATAAGAGCAAAGCGGCAGAATGACTTTCCACTTCTTCCTGCCCTTCACCCAGTCCGCCAGCATGAATCCAAGCAGGATCATACCGCACATGGGCAGAAAATACAGATGGATCCCGGCGCACAGCACACCCAGCAATCCCCATCCGGTCACGGCTTTCTTTGTATCTTTATAGGTTTCTTCATAATATACGATAAACATCAGGCCAAGCAGACACAGGAAATGCGCCGCCAGCGATGTCATCCAGTACATCCGGTCGATAAAAACAGGACTTAAGACAAAGAACATACCGCCCACTGCCACACAAAAACCGCTCCGCAGATATTTTTTCACCAGTACGGCCCCCAGCGCTCCCTGAAGCATAAAACACATCAGTCCGAACCATCCGAAATACTGAAACCGCACCGGAAGCAGAAACCGGAACAGTTTAAAGAAAAAGGCAAACAGCGGAATGGAATCCGTAAATATAATGGAAGTCCGGTTCGGATATGCCAGCGTATCCAGCGTTCCGAACGGGAACCCCCAGCCCGCATGACGGTAAAACTTCCATCCCAGATAATGCTGCGTCAGATCCCCGTCTTCGCTGGTCAGAAGCCAGTCTGTATAGGAGGGATTTAGAATGTGGACGCCGTATAGCAGGATAAAGACGGCGGCTCCCAGCAGGGCACATATCCATGGTTCTTTGTTTTTCAGTATGGAGGTTTTGACGCGTTGGAATATTAGTTGGAATATCTTCATTTTGAGAGTTACCTTTCCTGTGTATGGTTTTTCATTATCTTAATATATTTATTGTCTAAAGTCAAAGTCCTCTGTTCCACGCCCCATATATCCCAAATCAATTTCCGCATTTTAAGGATTGTATCTTAGAACAAAATATCATACACTGATAAGTAGCACAGTTGCATCCAATACAGTGCAATATTACAGATAAAGAGGTACTCATATATGATCGCAAAACTCAGAAAACACTACCACGCACCGCTGCTTTTCCTTCTTCTGGCCTTCGGTTTTTTATGCACACTTCCTGACGAACTGCACGGATGGAACAGCGGATGGTATGCGATGGATTATTCCCTCGGCCTTGATTCCAGACTTTTTATCGGCTCGCTGCTGCGGCTGTTTTATCCGGATTTCCTGTCTGCGTCTTCCGTATATGCCTTTGTCGTTCTTTCTGTCCTTGTCCTGCTGGCATTTCTTTCTTATACGCTCGGTTATGGGCTGAAGCGTGTGGAGGGAACGGAAGGATTCACAGGGCTTGTGGCGCTGACTGCCCTGTATCTGCTTTCTCCCGGTTCTCCGGCCTATCTTTGGAGTACGGAAAATATGGGGCGCTTTGACCTCTATCTTCTCCTGGTGACCTTAGCCGCAGGAATCGCCTGTTTTTACCTGCGTTCGGTTCCGGTGTGTCTGATTGTCCTTACGGTATGCGGGGTGATCGCTCTAAGTATCCATCAGGGGTACTTGTTTACGTTCTTTCCGCTGCTGTTTACCCTGTTCCTGCTGACGGCCGGCCATACGGAAGACGGAGAAGGAAGTCCGCGGCAGCTGCGCCTTTACCTTGTCGTTTCCTTTCTCTGTATGGGTTTGCTTGCCGCTGTTTTTTTCTATTTCCAGTTTCTTTCCCATATCCGTGCGGATACCTGTGAAGAGCTGACTGCCGCTCTGTCCGTCCGCACCGACCTGGCGCTGAATGAATCGGCCTTCCGGTATGAATATTTTTCCGGTATGACGGAATCCGTGCAGGAGCTGGTATTGAATCAGCCCGGAGAACGTATCCGTTACGGTATCGTAACCCTTCTGCTGCTTTCTCCGCTGGCCGTGCTGTATGGCTGGTTTTGGAAACAGGTACTGAAAGCTGCCCCGGGCCCCGGTATGGGGAAACACTTTGGAAGCGTGGAAAGGAAAAACGGTTGTCTGCCATCGTTTTTCTACCCTTGCATACTGCTCAGCCAGCTTCTGTTCCTTCCGGCTTTCGTCCTGACCATCGACTGGGGACGCTGGTTCGGCGCTTTTCTTACGGTCCAGACTTTGCAGATTGTGTTTTTGGCGGCAAAAAAAGATGCCGTGGCACTGTCGGCCCTTGCATCATTAAGCGCCGCAGTACACAGGCATCCCCTGCTTTTTCTCTGCGCAGCGGTCTGGCTCGGAAATCTCCGGAAGTTTCAGGCTACCTTACTGCCTGATGCCCCGGTATTTTTCGCATCGCTGTATAAACTATTCCGCATCTTCGTTCCGGAATAACCCGCGGGAACTGATTTTCCGCATCAGTATGCGTCCCACTCTTCCCTCGGTACAGCCGAGATGCTGTCTACATGGAAATAGGCAGCATATGCCACATTGATCCAGTAGCTGCTGTCCTCGGCACTGAGGTCCGAGTTATAGGCATCGCTGTACTTGTTCCGGAAATCCGGATGCAGGAGCGGAACCGTAATATCCATATTCCCTGATGCCCGCTGTTCCTCGATATAATGAAACCGCTCTTCACTCTCCCTGTAAACACGCATCAGCTGGGCGCCGCATTCCATATAATCAAACAGAAAAGATAAGGCCAGAACGGCTGCCGCCCCGTACTTGACTGCCTTCAGATAAAGGTCCGCATCCATTACATCCACAATTCCCTGTATGCAGCTGCTCATCAGGAAAATGCCCGCTCCGAAATAAGCCCTTCCCATGGGTTCCGGCGCCAGCACAAGCGCATAACAGGTGGCGGCAAAAACAAAAAAGTAAAGCAGCATATTCAGACTTTTTTGCCATGCCGCTTTCTGCAGCCTGGCCAGGATAAATACGACCATGGCTATGGATATCAGTACGAAAAAATGCTCCCGCACCGCCAGATTACATTTCTGCCATCTGGACACAAGCGCCATCAGCCCCGTGTGTTCTTCCGTTATATAACTGGCCCGCACCGCATTGCCGGGAGCCAGGATCATGAACAGAAAGCCGGTCAGATTCCCCGCCAGACCGCTTACCATCCATATCCTCACCCGCTTCTTTTTCCATGCATACAGCCCGATCCAGATACCTGCCAGCAGGATACAGCCGCCGGAGGTGTTCTCATTGCACCAGCCGGACAAAACTCCCAGCAGAAACAGCCCGACTCCGGCTGCGATCTGGGCATTGCCACAATAATCGGCCTTCATGCAGCGGCGCAGGGCCGTCAGATATCCCATGATGATCATGCTGCCCCACAGATAATTGCAGGCGCCGGTCTCCCACAGCACCGTCTGCTCAAACGATACGGCAAATATCCACAGGAACAAATGAATCAGCAGGTAAACGAACGTATCGTATTTCTTTTTCCGTTCCACATTATCATACATGAACAGGGACAGGACCACAAACGCAAGACTGTTGCAGATATTGAAAAACCATTTGTCTCCCAGCAGGAACAGCCGTAACAGCATGTGGCTGACGCTTCTTCCTGTCCAATGCTTATACTGGTACTTTTCCTTCCTAATCAAGTCACGGAAATTCGCTCCCGCCACATTCTCCGCATAAGTCAGGTCATCCGACATCATCGGAGTAAGCGCATTGTATATCAGAATCAGCAGGAACGACAGTACGATCAGACCGATAAAAAGGTATTTCCTGCCTTTTTCCCCCTTCAGGTCCAGCCTGAACTTCCTCTGTTCTCCCTTCCTTCCTATCATATACCGAATCCTTTCCCTTCCGGACTGCCGGAAGACATCAATTCATCTGCAAGCTTCATGGCCAGCTCCACTACCAGATCGGCGTTATAATGCTCATGCTCTCCCCATCTTCCCAATCCGTAAATTTTCTTTGTACGCGCCCATGCAAGCAGCCGGTTCATGATCTTTGGCTTCTCCACCGTATTTAAAGGATAGGCATATTCCACGCCATAGCGGAACCGTCCCGTATCCGGTTCGATGCGTTCCATATTGGTCTCCGTCCAGTACCCTTCCGAATCCGGACAGAAATTATGACGCACCAGAATGCGATGATACGGGATCTCCTCCTGCGGATAATAAATCCACTGGGCATCCGTATCCATACGCCCGGAAACATACTCGATCTGTATGGAACTGTGACAGAGCTTCCACGTATCCCCGCGCAGTTCCTCCGGCATTCCTTCGACCGCCTCCCATTCCGCCCAGGGAACCGTGGTAATGACCATCTCCGCTTCATAAACGGAACCGTCCCCGCATGTCACCCGTTTCCTTCCGTCCGGCATGATTTCCATACGCTTTACAGCCGTCTCCAGCCGGATCCTGTCTCCCAAAGACTTCTGCATCCGCAGCCAGACCTCTCCGAATCCGTATTTTTTCGGGTAAAAGAACTGCGCATGGCCCGGCTGCTGTCCGTAAGGCCTTTTGTTCTCACAGCTCAGTTTCGTTTCCTCATAGGATACGTTCGGCAGTTTCTCCAGCCAGTAAGTCCCCAGCCGGTTCAGGTTGGCGCCGAACATCTTCCGGTTATACGGCAGCATATATTCTTCTGCTATCTTCCCTCCCAGCTTCCAGTATATCCAGTCCACGAACTCCCCCGGCATCTCCTCCCCCCGGTTGCAGCCCGCGCAGGCAATGGATTCCATATATTCCCGCTGCTTTTCCGGCGTCATCTGCCAGATGTTCGCTTCGAAAGGATGGTCGATATACCCTCCGTCAAAAGCAATCTTGGAATTCCTCTCATATCTGTCCCATTCTTCCTCCGGCATGAATCCGAACAGGAACTCAACCACCGCCGGCCTGCGTACATCCAAAAAATGACCGCCTCCGATATCCAGCGGCGCGCCGTCCACCACCCTGCTGCGGCATAAACCGCCGGCTTCCGGCTCTTTTTCCAACACGAAAAAAGAGCCTTCCCCTTTCTGCTTTAACCGGCAGGTAAAAGTCAGTCCGGCCGGTCCCGCTCCCAAAATCAAATATTTAACGTGCTCCATCTGCAGCCTCTTTCTCTTTTTTTGTAAATACAAAGAATTTCTGTCCCAAAAAATTAAATACGATAAACAGCCCCATCCCAAACAGCATTGCCACATTTTCCACTATCACTTTGGCTTCTATGCCCGTCTTCTCCGAAAGAGCCGGCGCATATCCTGCCATCACTTTCGCCACCGTCGGTTTTGCGATTCCGTACGCCAAAAGATAACATACGAGAATGTTGCAGGCAAAGCGCAGCACGGACTGCCAGCTGCTCTCTTCCACCTTAAACGTCAGCTTTTTATTCGCAAAATAAGAAAAAATGCTGCCGATGGTATAAGAAGCGCCGGTTGCCACCCAGAAATTCCAGTGCAGTATGTTATAAAATACCAGATTAAGGACCAGCCCCAGCAAAGTATTAAACACTCCGATGATCCCGAAGTGCAGCATTTCTTCCAGCCATTTCTTCATGTTCTCCTCCATTGTCTGCAAAGCGGACCCCATTCACCGGTTCCGTATATCCTCTTTTTTCATAAAGCGTACATGCCATGCCGTTTTAAAATACTTAAAATTGGCCCAGAAAGAATTCTGCGACACGCCCTCCGTCCTGGCCGTCCACTTTACGGGAATCTCAATAAATTTCACGCCCAGGCGAATCGGTTTGAGCGCCGTTTCCAGAAAAAAGGGATGTTTGAGTTCTTCCCAACGGATCGACAGCATCAGTTCTTTCGGAAAAATGCGGTAGGCATATGTGATATCCGAAAGATTTACCAGAAACAGTATGGCGATCAGCCGCTGGAAAATGCAGTTTGCCACCAGCTTCACTTTATTATAGCCTTTGAATCCGCCGCCCTTTTTCCATCTGGTGGCCGTAACGATCTTTTCCGGATTTTTCTTCTCCAGCCGGATGAATTCCTGTATCAGATTCGGATCCGTTTCCAAATCCGAGCTCATCAGCACTACATGGGAACCGGATGCCATTTCGATCCCTTCCTGTACCGCGCCGCCCACAAACGGCTTCTTCTGATGATGTATGAAAACAGGTATGGACTGACTGTACTTTGCCCTGATTTCCTCTGCCGTTCTGACGCATTCCGGCGTACTCCGGTCACACACCACAATGATGATCTCCGCCAGATCCTCCCTCCTGCAGGTAGACATGATCGTATCCGCTGTCTGTCTCAGCGAATAAGTTTCATCCATGGCAGGCAGGATGATTGAAAGATTCTTAAATTTTTCCCGCATTTCCTACTCCATTCCGTCCCTGCATCAGATTCTTCCCATCCAGTCGTTAAACACATCCGTCAGGGTATCCCGCATCTGATACTTCTGTTCAAACCCAAGCGCTTTTATCCTGCTGTCATCACCCAAAAGCAGCGGCTCATCCGCCGCACGCATTAAATCCGGATCGGTGATGACTTTGGCATCCGTTTCCGATATTTCTACCAGCATGTCCAGAATCTCCGATATTTTATACGCTTTTCCTGTACAGATATTCACCGGTTCACCGGGATTGCCCTTTTCCAGTAAAAGCCGCATGGCCGCAACACCGTCACGCACATCGATGAAATCCCTGGCGCTTTCCAGATTTCCTACATGAATTTCCGGTGCCATCTTTCCGGCCCTGATCAGCGCCAGCTGTCTTGCAAAGTTCTGGATAGCCGTCGCCGGCGGATGGCCTGTTCCCACATGGATAAACATACGGGGCAGATATACTTTCAGCCCGTAATTGGCAAAATACTGATAGCCCAGCATTTCCACCCCCGCTTTGGATACGCCATAAGGTGTATGGGGTTTCAGCAGACGGTCTTCTTTAAGCGGACAGTCCTGCGGCGTAATATCACCATATTCCGCACTGGAACATGCCAGCAGCACTTTTACATCTTTCTTTTCCTTCAGTTCCCTTGCACAATAAAGCACATTCAGCGTTCCCTGGTAATTGGTCATATGCGTCGTATATTCATAGTCCCATGATGCGCCGTTAAAAGCCTGCGCCGCCATATGGATGATAAGATCGGGTTCCAGCCCCATCACATGGCGCATCAGGGCATCCCGCTCCAGTATATCGCACCGGATGACCGAAGGGTCCTGTATTGCCTCGTTCCTGCTTGCCGCCGAAACACGGGCGATGCCCCATACTTCATATCCGTCCGCCCGGAAACTCTGCGCAAAATGCTGTCCGACCATCCCTGTGATACCGGTTATCAATACTTTTTTTGTCATCTTTCTTCCTCTGTCCTTATCTTACCTTTTTAATTTATAAAAACTTTTTCACTCCGTCCGCCGCGCCGGCTGCCCGTACCTCAGTGCCCTGTCAGGATCAGCCATATGAACTGTGCATTGGAACGCACATACCTTCCCAAAAGCCGCTTGGGGTCCTGTATCAGACGGTAGAGCCATTCCAAATAAAATTCCTGCATCCACTTCGGCGCACGCTTAGCCGTTCCTGCATGAAAATCAAACGCCGCTCCCACGCCCAACATCACTGCGTTGATCTTCCCGCGGTGCTCATACATCCACCGCTCCTGCTTGGGCGCGCCCAGACCTACCCAAAGGAAATCCGGCTTCGAGTCATTGATCATCTTTATCGTTTCAATATCTTCTTCTTCCGTCAGTTTGCGGAAAGGCGGTGAACAGACCCCCGCGATATTCAGCCTCGGATAGTTCTTCCGAAGATTCCTTTCCAGTGATTCCAGCGTCTGCTCCGTACTGCCGTAAAAATAATGACGGTATCCTTTCTCTTCCGACAGCCGCAGTATTTCCGGCATCAGATCCGGCCCTGCCACCCGCTGGGCCGCACGGTAGCCTCTCAGCCGGCATATCAGCGACAGCGGCTTCCCGTCCGGCACCGCGATCGCCGCACTGTTCTGCACCACACGGTAGGAAGGATCGTTATAGGCCATGACTGTAGTATGCACATTGGATACGCAGACATATTCCCCCCTCAGTTTTTCCAGTTCTTTTGTCAGGAAATGTATCACCGACCTCATATTCGTAACGGCAATATCCACGCCGAGGATATTGCAGCATTTCGGCTCCACGATCCTCATCCGGTTCCTGTACTTGAAGAAAATAGGAACGATCTCCACATCGTCCAGCAGATAACGCCGGTAAAGTCTCCTCGGTTCCTTCATCAGCCGGTAAAACCACTCCAGGCCCACATTACTTACCCATTTGGGCGCCCGCTTGACCACTCCTGCCTCAAAATCTATCGTTGCGCCGATATGGAGCGTCAGCGGCACATGCAGCAGATCCCTGTATTTATAGTAAAACTTTTCCTGCTTCGGCGCTCCCAGCCCGATACAGAGGATATCCGGTTTAGTCCGGTTTATTTTCCGGATGATATTTGCAATCTCCTCCGCATTGGTCTCAAACGTATAGCTGGGAGAATAAACTCCCGCAATTTTCAGATTCTTATATTTTTTCATCAGGTTAATGGCCGCCTTCTTTGCCACACCTTCAGCCGCCCCCAGCAGAAAAACGGAAAATCCTTCCTTTGCCGCCATCTTACAGACTTCCGGGAAATAATCCGAACCGGATATCTTCTCCTTGATCGGCATCCCCATAAGTCTGGACATCCAAATAAGAGGCTTTCCGTCGGTCAACACCAAATCCGCCCCTTCATATATTTCCCGAAACAACGGGTCATGCTCAATCTTGACAATATGATCCACATTCGGAGTCACTACATAACTATTCTTCCTCTTCAGGATCAGCTGTTTTGCCTCCTCCACCGCCTCTTCCATCGTCAGATTGTCCACATGCGTATTTAAGAACTTCATTCTTTTATCACTCATAAAAGAAAAACCTCTTTACCTGTCAAAAATTATATTCTATACCACTTTACCATTAATTTCGATATTTTTCAAACTATATTGGAAATTTCTTATTAGATTTCTTATTAGATGATGCCGACTCTGAAGAAGCATTCAGGGCTTTGGGATTTCTCTTTAATCCCAAAGCCCTGTTTCTTCCGCCCTAAGAGATGCTTTGTGGCAAACCGGACAAGGCATTTCCTCCGTTTTCTTCATCATTTCTGTCTCTCTTCCGCACTGTCCGCATGTCCCGATATACTCCTTACCGTCTTTTTCCAACGTTAATACGGGAACACTTACCGCTTCTCCGCATTGGCTGCAGACCGCCAGCCGGTATCCGAAATGATAGACCGGAAATTCCTCCTGCCCTGCACAAGACAGGATTTCCTGTTTCATTTCTTTTGGATACAAATCGGCAATCGTCTCCAGATTTCCATGCATCATCCCGCTGCCAATACTCAGCTGCCAATCTGCACCACATGACCCGCAGGTTATTTTTACCAGTACACCCATCCTGTCCTGCTCCTTTTACTTGTTCCAATCCATTGCTGTTATCCCTGTTACATTTACTTGTTCTGTTTATCAGGCCTGTTCCGATGATACCCGGTTATTGCAGCAGTCCCAGTACCAGTTCGGTCTGCCGGTTTGCCTGCGCCATCATAGACTGACCCGCCTGCAATATGATCTGATAATTGGAATAGCGCACCATTTCATCCGCCATATCCGTATCCCGAATTCTTGATTCCGCTGCGGTTGTATTCTCTGTAATATTGTCCAAATTGGAAATCGTATGCTCAAGCCGGTTCTGTATCGAGCCGTAAGCGCTCCGTACACCGCCTACATAGCCGATCGCTTCCTTGATCGCATCAATGGCCTCTCCTGATGCGGCCTGCGTTTTTGTATTCGTATCCCCCAGGCCAAGAGCCTCTGCACTCATCTGGTAAAGCTGAAACTCCAGGCATTCTCCGTTTTCTCCGCCAACCTGCAGAGATACCCTCGCACCGCCCTTGTCCAAATTAACGTTGACTGCATTCGGATCAATGCGAAACGGCTGGGTAGAAGCCCCTGTTCCGATGATATTCGTCCCTCCGTCCGCCAGTGACGGGGAAATCACGGAGCCGGCGCCGTTTCCTGCTGCCACCGAAAGCTTCCTTACAAATTCCACCAGATTTTGATTTCCGCTTGTAAATAACTGCTTCAGGCCGTTTTCCGTATATCCCGTATTATCAGAAAGCGCCTGGGCGAAACTCTTCCCCGCAATAATATCCGCAAATATTTTATCCATTCCGGCTGCAATACCGGCTCCCGTCACGGGGCCCGTTCCGCCATTTGCAAGATAGCCCGCATATGCGGCTGCCAGATAACCATGTCCATAAGGTCTGCCGTCTACGGTATAACCCTGAAGATAATTTTTAATATTCGCATCCTGTGTAGTATCTGTATCTCCCGTCAGATTTGCAGCATAATTCTTTAACGCCGAGTTCCATCCGGTAGGAAAACCGCCGCCTGTAAGCTGGGCCGTCCCTTCCACGAACCAGGTCGGGAACTTGTCCCCGTTCCTGCCGCTCATGCCGTCTGTCATCGTATACTGCATAACGGAATGCATTAACTCATGGGCAATCGTGGATTCCAATGCTTCCGCCCTTGCACCCGTTCCAGCTGCATCCGCATCCTCAAAATCAGCCACATCCACTTTCAGCAGCATCGATACCGGTCTTCCGCTCGTACTATATGAAAATTGGGCATATGCCAATGTATTATTAGGTCCGTCCAAATATGACACATCCAAAGACATATCAATCGTATTGCTCCCAACATCAGCTTTTAAAGAAGGAAAGCTGTCCAAAATCTGCTTTATGGCATTCGGTACTAAATCATTGGCAATCGTATCCGCTAATACGCTTCCCGTTGAGACATTCCCGGCAGCGCGCGCCGCTGCCGCACTCAGGGAAGCTCCTGTGGCCTTCATTGTTCCGTCTGTCAGATTCAGGGTGAACTCATAATGATAAACTTCTGCTGCCGCTTTTGACGCAGACTTCGGAGAAGCTCCATTCTCCGGAAAAAGATGGATTCCGTTAAACGACGTATTCCGTCCGGATTCATCGATTGCCGATTTTAACTGCTGCACCTCATCATCTATCATGGCACGTTCCAAATCGGAGAAAATCCCATTTGCAGCTTTCACCGCCAATTCATTTGCCCGCTGCAACATATCATGGACTTCATTTAAAGCACCCTCCGCAGTCTGCACCATGGAGATGCCGTCCTGTGAATTCGTTGATGCCTGGGATAATCCCCGAATCTGCCGACGCATCTTTTCCGATATGGATAATCCCGCCGCATCATCAGCCGACCGGTTGATCCGGTAGCCAGACGATAACTTCTCCGTCGTTTTCGCACCTTTTTCTTCATTAATACCGTACTGCCTGCTCGCATTCCCTGCGAGTAAATTGTGTTTAACAGATAGCATTCCCTGCCCTCCGGTTCCTATCATGTTTACAGTTTCATAAATGGTACTTTCTCCTTATGTATAGATAAATTATCGTTTATTTGTATTACTTTGTCAAGCAATAATGGCAAATTCCGTTACCGCTCATCCGGTCTTATGTAACGGTTCAGTCAGATTGTTTGGTATTGATAGAGGACGCCCCTGTCGGGGTGCTTTGGCGGTTTGGTTTTTCCCCGTTTTCCATGTACTTATTTCGGCGGATTTTTCTAAGCAGCCCGCAGCCGGAACCTGCCGCCGCGAAATCCCTATGCCCGGAGCGCTGCCTGTCACTACCAAACCATCTGACCGAACTGCCACGTTCTTATATTTTTTCGCTTCAGCTTATGAATTTCCTTTGTTTCATATGATTCGCCAGATACCCGAATACAAGGGATACAAAGAAAAACCGGATTGCCATATTGATATATTTAAAACTTTCATCCACTGCACCATATACGGAAAGTCCTTTTACCTCCTCACCAAAAATGCCCAATAAGGACGCCGCATAAAATGTAACCTTTCCTCCGCTGGCCAAACAATACAGAAAAGCAGCCTCAAAAATAACTTCCACATAATTTATTACCAACATTAACATGGAACGCACGATATTGGCAGATGGTCTCTGTATATCCGTCAACACGATCAGACACAAAAGATAACTAATCGTATCCCACATGTTATAGATCAGCAAAATAGGAATTATGTATTTAAACCAGTTGCCGATTCCGCCCGTTTTATTTATGTTATTCCATATCCAAAAACACACAAAAGGAATGAGCATTTTAACCAATGCCGTCCATTCCACCGTTCTCCTTCGATTTTCCCAGTTTTTTCTGCCAAACAAATCCTTCAGGAGCATAACGGGCAGAAATAACGTTCTGATTGCCATCAGAAGCAGACGTACAGACTTCGCAATGGCAAAATATCCCCGCTCGTTATCATATCTTGAAATTTCCAGTAAGTAACGCAGATGGGCTCTTGCAGATGACTGAAATACTACTTTCTTATTCAGTTTAAAAGTTCTTTCATATTCTTTCCATATTTTTACCGCTGTTTCAAAATTTTTATCCCGAACCCATTCTTCATCATGGTATATATATAAGTATATATTTTCAAGTCCTGCTGTTTCAAACAATTCGGAATCTTTACTTTTCCATTCCACCAATGCATTTCCAATGCTTGCAATGGCAACCCTCACTGCGACCTCAAAAGAAACCTTATATTCTCCCGCTCCTATAATGGGAATCGCCACATTCTTTATATCCGGTCTTTCCTTTATTCTTTCTACGATTTCATAATAACAGGATTCCAGTATCTGAATCCTTGAACTGGAACATTCGTCTATCCATCGCCCTTCCCCGTCATTACATATTCCTACTACATGGATGATATATTCGCATAATCCATAGCCGGGCGTACAGACAGCCCTGCCCCGCTCACAACGTATCATATTATCAATTTTTTTTGTATTGAGATACTCACAAATCTTATCTTTGAATTTCTCCCCGTTCGGCAGCGCTGCGTTCACTGCGGCATGAACTGCATAATCAACGCTTTTTTCATTTTCACTGCCCATAAGTGTGGGTTTCGCCGCGTTTACAATCGCATCAATCTTATAATCCGCCAGTTTCTCCTGATCCACTATGTTCGATTTTGTCAGATGGAACATTCCGCTGACACTCTTTTCATTTGCCATATGATTCCCCTTTCCACTATTCTTTGGAATACAAAAAAGAAGACATTATCCCAAAGTCAAATACCCCGCTGTAAACCTGCAAACACGAAAATCATTTTTCCCTTTCGGAATGGATCAGATTCCGATACCAATCAGACAATCCATCACCCCAAAAGAACTCTTCCCCATAGGACAGGATTCCAAATTCCTGCTCTATCATCTTCCGGACCGCATCCCTGCAGTTTTCCGCGCTTTCCGGATTATGCATGGATTCTAGATACCACGACAGAAAATACACCAGTTCATTCAGGAAACTCTGTTCATATACCGGATACATTCCCCGTCCTTTCAATTCGCGTCCGATCATCAGCCACATTTTCAGCCCGCTCATCCAGTCCTTATCCTTACTGTCTGACAAAGACCCCTGCACATTCACCCTGTGCGTGATGAATACGTCATCCATATAGGAAATCCTCTCCGCTCCGGTCAACAGCATATACACAAAAAATCCGTCCTCCGACGAACGGAAGTCCGGGAATTCATAGCCGGAACGCCTTACGAAATCCGCCCGGAACAATTTATCCCACGCCCATCCCTTCGTAATCTGGAAAATCCCCGCGCAGTTTAAATCCCTGCCGGAAAACACATCTTTCCGGCGGAAGAACAATTCTTCAAACTCCCGGTTCACTTCACATATTTCCTTACGTTCCTCATTATATTCCACATAACTGCAGACAGTAACATCCGCCCCGTATTCCTCTGCCCTTTGATACATCTTCTCCAGCATATCCGGAGCAAAATAATCATCTGCATCCAAAAAAGACAGGTACTCTCCCACCGCATACTTCATACCATGATTCCTTGCCGTACCTGCAAACCGGTTCTTCTGCGTCAGGACTTTTATTCTGGAATCCTTCCCTGCATATTCCGCCAGAATCTGCGGCGAACGGTCCGCAGAACCGTCATCCACACATATAATTTCGATTTCCTCCAATGTCTGTCCGCATACGCTGTCCAGACATTGTTCCAAATACTGTTCTTCGTTATAAACAGGAATTATCACCGATACTTTGACCATACGCTGTCATATGCCTCCCTGTATTATAAGCCGCTTCCCTTTACAGCTCTCTGATTCTGCTTTCTGCCAGCAGGTAACTATACTATATCATTCAGCCAATCGTTCGGTCAACCAGAGTGTGTCTGAAAACTGACCATGAAAATAAATTTTCAGTTTTGTCTGTCCCGCCCGCCGTCCGCTGCGGGACGCCGCCTGAAACAGTCTTGTAAATTGGCGCCGAAAGCCTGTTCATGGTTTCTGCCTTAAACATAAAAATTGATTGTAAAATACAAAAGGTTTACTTATAATCAATATAGGCAACGGATGTCTGCCGCACGGAGGCGGTCAGCGGCCTGTCCGTCCGAACTTTTAGATTGGAGGTATTTGCTATGCTCCCTATATCCGTCTGTATCATAGCCAAAAATGAAGAAAACTATATCGGGGAATGTCTCCGCCGGCTTTCCTGTTATGACTGGGAAATTATCGTTGTAGATACCGGTTCCACTGACAGCACCGTGGAAATCGCACACACTTATACGTCCCATGTTTATCATTTTGACTGGGTGAACGATTTCAGCGCGGCAAGAAACTATTCCATTTCCAAAGCTTCCAATGATCATATACTCGTCGTGGACTGCGATGAATATCTGGAAAAAGATGAAACCGCCGCGCACCTGATCGTCCGTCTGCCGCTGCTGCTCTCCCCCAGGCAGGCCGGGATGCTGAACCTCATCAGCCTTTCGGCCGATACGGCTGATACCCGGCAGGAAACCGATACGGCAGTCCCTCTGGTCCATGAGCATGTCGCGCGTTTCTTTCACAGGAAATACACCCGCTATGAAGGATCGATTCACGAACAGCTTGCCTCCATCGATGGAACCCCCCTGGAATTCGTTCCCATTCCCCTGACTTTTTATCATGTCGGATATAGTACTCCGGCAATTAAAAAGAAAAAAGCGGACAGAAACATTGCCATGCTGGAAGCCGCATTGCAGGCGGACGGCGCTAACCCTTATCTTCTTTTCCAGCTGGGCCAGTCTTATTTCGGCCTGTCAGATTATGAACGGGCTCTTCCTTATTTTGAACAGGCTCTTTCCATGGATGTCAATGAAAAGGAAGATTATGTCCAGACCATGGTGGAATCTTATGGATACTGTCTGCTGAACCTGAAATTATATGAAAAAGCACTGGAACTGGAAGGCATCTATGATATTTTTGCCAAAA
This sequence comes from uncultured Lachnospiraceae bacterium, assembly GCA_910579935.1. Taxonomy (GTDB): domain Bacteria; phylum Bacillota; class Clostridia; order Lachnospirales; family Lachnospiraceae; genus Kineothrix. The sequence goes on along the minus strand of CAJTVQ010000013.1, from coordinate 25,891 downwards.
CCGCCGATTTCGTTTTCCTGATGGGACTCATCTACATGAACAACGCCATGTTCCGGGAAGCAGTCCGGGAATTCCAAAAGGCGGCTTCCATTCCTGTCTATGCCGTAGACGGTGTAAACAGCTATAAGGCTTACTATAATATCGGCGTTATTTATGAATGTATGGGGAATATGCAGGAAGCCCTGGAGTACTATGGCAAATGCGGCGCCTATGAACCGGCACGGAAACGCAAAAACGCCATTTCTGCCGTCCATTCATGATCATGCACGATAAACCAGTCAGGAGGATACTCATGGACGAACTTATATGCTATACTACCTGCCTGCCGGAACACAGTCAAAAGGATATCTCCTTTTTGGAACTCCTTCTGGATGACAACTGGGCCAATGGCAGAATCGAATATCCCGAAACCCTGCCGGCCGAAATAGGCGGCATTAACTATAAACTTACTGCCAAACGAAATTATGAATTTCTCCTGCGGGCAGTCCAAAAATATCCATTCAAAGCCATCGGCGTATCTTCCGCCCCGGTCTCCGACCATTGTTCCGGTTCTTCCGTGAACTGGGACTCCTACCGCACCGATGCTTATATTGCAGGCAAATACCAAAAAGAACTTCTCTCTTCCGGTTACTTCAATCCGGTGATAGAAACTCTGCTGAACGATGCCTCCCGCCTTCCCAACCCGAAAGAAGCTTCCGCCTGGCTGGAACAGATGATCTCCCGTACCGACGCCTATTACGATATCGATGATTACACCCGGCCTGTCCTGATTTACCGCGGTTCCGATACTTGTTACAATACCCTGAACCAATTTGCCGATGAACTGACCGCCGCGCTGCGTTCCTGCGGGCAGCCGGTTGAAGTTTTTGATGTGGAAAAAGAAGGAAATCAGGCACTGACCCGATACATTGGATGCCATTTTAAAGCGATCATCGGCATACAGACCTACGTTTTTTCCATTATGATGCAGGATAACAAAACCAATCTGCATGACCTCATCACCGGACCCAAATATAATTTAATCCTCGATCATCCCGCATGGCTGAAGGAACATATTGAGCATGGTCCCGCGGACTATTATCTGCTGACCCATGACCGGAATTATTGCGCTTTCGCCAGGCACTACTATAAAAACATAAAAGACTGCCTTTACTTCCCGCCAGCCGGAATACTGCCAAAGCAGGATTCTGCCGGACAGGACACTGTCTTGCATCCTCAAACCGAAAAACAATACGACATCACTTTTATCGGCTCCTATCGGGATTATCGGGAACGTCTGGCTGCAATCTGCTCCTATGACCGCACACACCGCTTCTTATCCGCACACTATATCCATCGGATGCGGCAGTATCCGAACGAGACTGCCGAACAGTCCCTTCGGCATACGCTGAACGGTTATGGGATAAAATTAGATGACCATGATTTCCTGAACCTGTTTTTTGAACTGAGGCAGGCTTGCTTTTGCATCATGCTTTATTTTCGTGAGAAAGTTATCAGAACACTCCTTGATGCAGGTATTGACATCCATGTTTACAGCGAAAGCTGGAGAAAATCGCCTTTTTCGGACCATCCATGTCTCCACTGCCATCCTGCACTGAATATGGAAGAAAGCCTGGACGTCATGCAGAAATCACTCATCTCGCTCAATATTATGTCCTGGCACAAGGACGGGCTCACCGAACGTGTACTGAACAGTATGCTCTGCCACTCCGTTGTCCTGTCCGACCGGAGCGTCATATTGGAAGAAGAATTTATCGACAAAGAAGACCTCATTCTATTTGATTTACAGCAGCTTGACCTGCTGCCTTCACAAATCAAAGAACTTCTTGCCGATGGCAGCCGTTTGGAGCAGCTTGCCGACCGCAGCTATAAAAAAGCGGTGCGGCGGCATTTGTGGCATCATAGGGCGGAACACCTGCTTGCCATACTGCATACGGATATTCCTGCCCAACCGGTATAAAACCGGCCGGGCAGGAATAGATTTGATGCTGCATGTACTTTTCTTCTTTTCCTGTTTTATCCACTCATATCTTTTGCCTTATCCCTGTTTGTTCTGCCTCTCTATCATGCATCTATGCCTTTTCTTCCCCTTATCGTAGCCAATTCCCACTAACAACGCCTCATCCGCGTATTCCCATGCCTTCTGTACATACCCTTTCTCCTTGATCTGTGCCAGGGCATTTTCACAGCTGTCATCCACCTTCAGTTCCAAAATGATCGCCGCTAACCCGCTCTTCTTCGGCAGGAACATATAATCGCAGTATCCCTTGCCGCTCTTGGCTTCCCTCTCCACATAGTAACTGTTCCTTGCCGACAGGTAGCACAGTGTTATTACGCAGGACAGGGAATTTTCATCATGATACTGCAGGAACGGTATCTCACGGTCATGGGTTTCTTCCAGTATCGCTGCCACTTTTTCCGCATCCCCATTCTGCGTTGCCTCCAGCATTTCTTTTGAACGCAGCACGATCTTCTGTACCCCACCCATGCTCTCCCTGGACAGTACCCTCTGATATTTCTCCATCAGCTCATGATTGGGTATCCGCAAATACCCGTCATGGTAGGACAGGAAACCGTATACCACCATGGCGGACAAGATTTCATCCCTTCCTTCCAGCCGCAGATCCGCCGCACTATATCCCTGCAGGTCCGCTTCCACCGGTATCCCCGACACCATCCGTACAATATCCTCCCTGACCGCATCCGTGTTGTGTTCAATGCAGTCTGCTATCTCATTCATCGGACCCGTCTCCGTCCAGTAGTTCAGGCATACGCCGTCCGTCAGCGCATAGTTGACCGAACGCGGGTTAAACAAATGCCTTCCATCGCTCAGGTAATATCCATCATACCAGTATGCCAGTTCCTCATAAGATATTTTCCCCTGCTTCTCACACAACGCGCGCACATCCTCTTCCAGCATCCCGAAATACACATCATATGTGTGGTCATTCATAAAATTATGTTCACGAAACATATTCAGTTCCGATCCGCTGGAATATTTGGCTATGGGCAGCACTCCTGTCATGTATGCAAGTTCCACATATGGCTGGTCTTTCAGAAGATTCTTCAAAAATCCAAGATAAGCATCCTTATCTTTTTGTGTCATAAACTCCTTATAAAAAATGGAATCCCATTCATCCAGCAGAAACAAAAAAGAATCACCGCTGTCCGCTAACATTCTGCTGACGGCAGGATAAACTTTATTTTTAAGCTTTGGATAAGCTTCCTGCAGATCCTCCCTTATTCCGTCCTGTACCATTGCAATATAACCCTGATAATCCGCACACTCGTCAGGCATCCGGCTGAAATCAATATAAATGACATTATGACAGTTCCGGTGTTTTTCATACCGCTCCGTTTTGGACACGGCCAGTCCTTCAAACAGCTGACGGCAGTCCTGTCCCTTCGTATAATAGGCGCCAAGCATATGCAGGTTCACGGATTTGCCGAACCGCCTCGGACGGGTGATGCAGATGTATTTATTGCCTGTTCTGATTTTGGACGATATTTTGTCTATCAGCATACTTTTATCCACGTATATTTCATTATTCAATATTTCCCCAAACAAGGTACATGCATCTCCCGTATTCAAATAATTCATACCGTCCTCCGATCGCAAATATAAAAAGCTTCATAACCTGCTCTCAGTATATCAGATTATAAAGCCTTTTACTATCATCTTCCATTACATTTGATCATCTGTCCAAAATAATTCCAATACGCTTAACCAAGCAGATTGATCACACTCTGATTGCTCTTATTAGCCTGTGCCAGCATGGATTGTCCTACCTGCTGGAGAATACTCACCATGGAATAAGACACCATCCCTTTTGCCATATCCATATCCCGCAGTCTTGATTCGGCCGCGGTTGTATTTTCTACTACATTATCCTCATTGGCAATCGTATGCTCAAGACGATTCTGCTGCACCCCGATTTTGGAACGCTGCCTGTTAATGGTTTCCAGCGCCTCCTTGGTTCTGTCAATGGCATCATTGCATCCTGCCACAGTAGAAACATCCAGTACGGTTATTCCCAAAATATCCGTATTCATCCTTTCGATTTCCAATTCCATTGCCTCACCATTTTCCGCACCGTACTGTATTGGGAAAATATTGGTAATTCTGGTTTCGGACGAACCAGTAACTTCCGCAAAATCAACCTTTCCGGAATTAGGTCTGTTAGGGTCGGCATAGCTGCTATCAATCTGATTCTGAGCCCCCTGCTCGTTGGTATAACCAGTTGTTGACCTCATAACAAAATGCTGGCTATCCTGCTTAATTAAATAATTGGAATGGCTTACCTGTATTCTGTTTCCATTTGGTACATAAGGCGATGTTGACGATGGTCCTGGCGGATTGGCGCACACATAATCGAATATGGCGCTCAGCACCTGACTCCCCGACGTCAATCCATGGATATCTATCGTGTATTCGTGGGTTGTGGTTCCCCACCTGTTTGAAACACTGCTTTGAGAACCATTTCCATTAATAAAAGTAAATTTAAAAGTCTCGCTGCAGCTCTGACTGCATCCAAAAGAAAAAGACTTCCCATACAGCTTTCTCACGCTGATTGCATTAATCGCACTGAAATCCATAGTAACGGCCGGATAATACTGAGAACCATCTTTATATATTTCAGACATGTATCCTGCATCTGCTGACGGAGACCGGATCAGATCCATCTGAACCAGTTCTTCCTTAGTTTTACCTGCTATGTCAAAAATATGTATTCCGTTAAACGTCGTTGTTTCTCCGATTCTTCCAATCTCGGAAACAAGCTGGGCCACCTCTCCCTGAATATCCTGCCGTTCCAAATCAGACATAGTTCCGTTCGCCGACTGAATGCTCAGCTGCGTAATCCTGTGCAGCATATCATGTACTTCTGCAAGCGCGGCATCTCCTACCTGACAGAGTGAAATACCGTCACCCGAATTATCCACGCCTTGGGAAAGTCCCCTGATCTGCTTACGCATCTTTTCTGAAATGGATAACCCTGCTGCATCATCTGCCGCTCTGTTAATACGGTAGCCAGAAGATAACTTTTCAGCATCCTTTGCTTTACGGCCGGTGGTTATATTCAGATTCCTGCTGGCGTTCATTGTAAATATGTTATTTTTAACAGAATTCATAAATTTTTCCTCCTTGAAATAATACCTGCAAATTCCTGTTGCAATTTAGATTATTTGCATACCGTACCGCTAATTAACATAACAGCACAAAACATGAAAACATATATCACGTTGCCATGCCTTGTGCTGTTATGCTAAAAAGAAATGATTTTTTACATGTAACTTCCCCCTTACATTATAAAATAGAAATATTCTTATCATGACTTATATACAGATTATACATGTATAATTTATCATAATCTGATATAAATTTCAATATTTTTTTACCAAAATCTAAAATTGTTTGGAATATCGTAATTTCATTTTTTCTTCCTATCCTTCTACAAAATAATACTTTTCTAAATACCTATAAATCTGAGGCATAACCAAATCTTCAGCGTCCGGCTGATCTTGGCTATTCCCAAGAACCTTGGACCCTGAAAAACCTGCATCAGCATATTCAGAAAAATGCACGGGAGGCAGGTTTTCCACGGCTTGCCACAATCACAAAGCCCATGGTTCAGAAGATATTGCGCAGATTGGAAATCAAACCTTTCAAAATCAAGTTCCGAGAGTGCTTTTTACAAATGAAACAGACACTAAACCGCCCTTGCAATAAAATAACTCGTCCATGAATGAAAATCCGTTTCTCCCAAATTATTACAATCTAAATTGTCAATCAGTTCAAAACCTGTTTCATGCAGCATGAGTTCCAATTCCGGCCTGAAAAAATACCTCATATTGTGAACTTCGTGCAATGTTTGGACTTCACTCGTTTTTTTATCAATAATCAATACATCATAGCAGACATTAACCAAATTCCTCTTATCGTTCATTGTCGGTGTCGCAATTCTTATTAATTTTCTTTCATTATCCTCAACTTCCTTTACCCTTACGCTTGGCATGTCACTGAGCACACCCGGACCGTACCACACATCAAATAAAAATACCCCCCGCTCCAGTAACTTTCTGGCAGATTTAAATGCCGCCATAATATCCTGGTTCGTATTCTGATAACTCATAACATGGAATAGCGAAATCACTGCATCAAATTTCTTATCGTATTCAAATTTTTGTATATCGGCTATTGAAAATTTAATATCCGCGCCTTCCTTTTCTGCATTTTCCCGCGCTATATCAATCATTAGAGGACTCATGTCAATCCCTTCGCACTGATATCCCATTTTTACCAATTCCAAATCATGTTTTCCCGTTCCGCATTCGAAATTGATTATTTTGCAGATATTTTTTCCATACTTCTGAAGCAGACTGTCTATCTGCCCTGCTTCCACCTTATAATCCTTATTTTGATAAAAAGCATTATAGTAATATGCATAATCTTCAAATATTGCCATGTTTTATTCACCTCATATTCTGCTGCCCTACATATTTTGAAACATAACAGCTAATCATTTATATCACTTTTCCATTCGTGTGTTCAATGGTAGACTCAAAATTACTTCTATCATTTCAACTTCCTCTCTGTATTTCCATCATTACCTTTTTTACCGCGCATACCACTCTATCCATCTGTTCTTTAGTCAAAGCCAGCCCGCTTGGAATATAAAAACCCTTTCTTGCTAAATACTCTGCATTCGGATAACTCTCTTTCGAAAACAAATCCATTTTCTGATATACCGGTTGCTCATGCATACACCAAAAAAACGTTCTTGAACCAATACCCTCCCTTGCTAAAAGTTTTTGTATCATCTGATTATCTGCCTGAATATTCCTGTCCAATACCAATCCGTATACCCAGTAAATATTTTCCGCATAATCTGTTCTTTCAATGGGAAATACCAATCCTTCTATGTCCTGCAATCTCTCCGTATAAAATTTCCCCATTGCCCGTTTTCTTTCTACAAATTCATCCAGTCTCTCCAACTGCGCAAGCCCAACTGCTGCCTGCAAATTAGTAAAACGATAATTATCGCTTATTTCATCATGAACATACCTAATGTCTTTCCGAAAGCACAAGTTCCTAAGCATACGACATCTTTCAGCTAATTCCTCATCATCCGTAACGATCATACCACCTTCGCCAGTTGTGATATGTTTATTCGGATAAAAGCTAAATATACTGATATCCCCAAAACTACCGCATGGTTTTCCTTTATATGTTTGTCCATGCATCTCTGCCGCATCTTCGATTACTTTCAGGCCATATTTATCTGCCAACGCTAAAATTTTATCTGCTTCCACCGGAAGACCATATAAATGAACAATCATGATAGCCTTTGTTTTGGATGTGATCTTTTTCTCAATTTCATCTACATTCATATTCCAAGTATACAAATCACTATCCACCAGCACGGGAACTGCTCCCAATTTTGTAACAGCCATTGCACAGGAAATAATGGTAAATGTCGGCATGATGACTTCGTCACCCTCACCGATTCCCAATGCCTGAACCGCGACTTCCAATGCAGCCGTTCCATTTGCTACTGCAATACCATGCTTTCTTCCAACGGTTGTGCTCATCTTCTCTTCAAACGTTTTTACAAACGGCCCTTCTGAAGAAATCCATCCGGTATCAATACATTCACATAAATACTTTTTTTCATTTCCGTTTAATAAAGGTTCATTTACTGGTACAAAATCTGTCATACAAATATCCATCCTCACTTATTTTTTCAGCTGCTGAAAATCTCTTATCTGCTCTAATACACATACGCTTAGATTCTCGCCTTCATCCAGGTAAATATCTACGCTCTTTTCCAAAGCTGTTCTAATATCCCATTTCGGCTGCCACCTGAATACCTTTTTCAGTTTCGAACAATCCAGCTTTAAATAGTTTGCTTCATGTGGCCCATTATCACATAAATTTACCCATTTTATCCGATGTCCCGTCTTCTTCTCCCATATCTCGCAGAACAAATCTGCCAGCTTTCCTGTTGTAATACAATCCTTCTCATCTGGTCCCACATTGTAACTGCCTGCCAAAGCCCTATCTTCATACTGTCCTGCTGCCACCATCAGATAAGCTGTCACTGGCTCTAATACATGTTGAAATGGCCTGACCGCATATGGATTACGTATTACAATGTCTTTTCCAACCCTTGCTGCCCTTATGCAGTCCGGAACAATCCGGTCTGCGGCATAATCCCCGCCGCCTATTACATTCCCTGCTCGCATTGTTGTTATTGCAACATTTCTGTCACCAAAAAAAGAATTTCTAAAACTGTTTGTTACCAATTCGGAACAGGATTTTGAATTGGAATAAGGATCATATCCATCCAGCTCTTCATTTTCCCGATATCCCCATTCCCACTCTCGATTCCGATATACTTTATCTGTTGTTACATTAACAAATGATTTTACGGAATCTGTTAAGCGTACACATTCCAGTATGTTCACTGTACCCATTACATTCACATCATAAGTATATACAGGATTCTGATATGACTCCCTTACGATAGGCTGTGCCGCCATATGAATTACAATCTCAGGCTTTTTTTCCTGAAACACGGATAACAGCGAATCCAAATCCCTGATATCCCCTCTCCTGGAATCCATCCTCTCTGCCAGATGAAGTAATTCAAACAACGCCGGTTTTATTACCGGTTCCAAAGCATATCCCGTCACCTCGGCTCCCGCTGCCAACAGTATTTCACACATCCATGCTCCCTTAAATCCTGTATGACCCGTTATCAATATCCGCTTCCCTTTATAAAATGTAAGATCCGGCATTTTCCCTCTCCTGCATCACTTCAAAATCACTTCCTGAAGCACTGCAATCATATAATCAATCATCTCATCTGTCATTCCCGGATATACACCGATCCAAAAAGAGTCTCTCATAATCCGGTCTGTATTCATTAAGTCTCCCGCAACACGATAGCCCTGTCCCAGTCTACGCATTTCATCGAAACAAGGGTGTTTGATTAAATTGCCGGCAAACAGCATTCTTGTCTGAATGTTTTTTTCTTCCATTCTCTGAACCATGTGATTGCGGTCCATTCCCTCACTGCATGTGATTAAAAACCCAAACCAGCAGGGATCTGCACCCTTACATGGCCTTGGTAAAATCAGCTCATCCTTCAGATTTTCCAATCCATTATACAGCCTGGCAAAGTTTTGTCTTCTCCGCCTGGCAAATTCCGGCATTTTTTCAAGCTGTGCGCAGCCAACTGCGGCCTGCATATCCGTCGCTTTTAAATTATATCCAAAATGAGAATATACATATTTGTGATCATATCCCAATGGAAGCTCTCCATATTGTCTGTCAAAGCGATGACCACACAAATTATCATGTCCAGACGGACATATACAGTCACGCCCCCAGTCCCTGAATGACCGGATAATTTTATGCAAAAGCGGGTTTTCTGTATATACGGCTCCGCCTTCACCCATTGTCATATGGTGAGGAGGATAGAAGCTGGAAGTACCTATATCACCTACTGTACCCGTAAAATGCCACTCCCCATCTATTTCATATCGTGAACCAAGAGCGTCACAATTATCTTCTACCAGCCACAAATTATACTTTTGGCAAAAATCCCTAACACTTTTTAAATCAAAAGGATTTCCTAAAGTATGTGCGAGCATCACTGCCTTCGTCCTATCTGTCACTGCCTTTTCCAACCGGGTTACATCTATATTGTACTGCGGGATCGTCACGTCCACAAACACCGGAACTGCTCCGTACTGTATAATGGGAGCAACTGTTGTAGGAAAACCTGCTGCTACGGTAATTACCTCATCACCACGCCTTATTTGTCTCTCTCCCAGCAACGGGGATGTCAATGCCATAAATGCCAGTAAATTAGCAGAGGAACCAGAGTTTACAAGCGAACAATATCTGATACCAAGATATTGCGCCATCTTATGTTCAAACTCCTCAGTGTATCTTCCTGCCGTCAGCCAAAAGTCCAGTGCGCTGTCTGCTAAATTTACCAGTTCCTGACTATCATAAACACGCGATGCATATGAAATTTTATCTCCGGCTTTATATTTCTTTTGATTATGGTATTTTTTACAGTAATCCTCTATCTGCTTTAATATACTTTCTCTTGCTTCCTGTTCGGACATATTTTCAAACATCTGTTTCCTTCCTTTAATTCCAAATTTTCCATGGAGCATGTCCACTTTTCCACAAATTCTCCAGGTAGTACTTATCCCGCAGTGTATCCATCGGCGACCAAAATCCTTCGTGCTTATACGCCGCCATTTCTCCATCTTTTGCAACAGCCTCTAACGGACCATCCTCCAACATCTCGCTGCCATCTCCCATATAATCAAAAATTTTTCTGTTCAATATCATAAATCCGGCATTTACCCATGCCTGGTCTCCCCTTGCCTTTTCCTTAAATCCTTCCACCTGGTTTGTTTCCTTATTAATTTTAAGCGCTCCAAACCGTCCTGACGGCTGTGTTGTTGTAATCGTTGCAATTTTCCCATTCTTATGATGAAAATCTATCAGTCGTTCCAAATTAACATCCGAAACTCCGTCACCATAAGTCAGCATAAATTCATCACCATCTATATAATCTTTTATTTTTAATATCCGCCCCGCCGTCAATGTATTTAAACCTGTATTTGCTAAAGTCACCCGCCAGGGCTCCGCATGATTTTCATGTATCTGCATACTTTTCTCACATAAAGAAATAGTACAATCCGATTGATACATATAATAATGAATAAAATATTCCTTTATCATCTGTCCTTTGTAACCACAGCAGATAATAAATTCATGAAAACCATAAAAAGAATAAATCTTCATAATATGCCACAAAATTGGCATTCCGCCAATTTCTATCATAGGTTTGGGTTTCAACTGCGATTCTTCACTGATTCTACTGCCTTTTCCACCGGCAAGAATAACTACTTTCATTTTCTACCCCTATATACTATTTTCTTTTATTCCTTTATCCACGGAGCTGTGCCTGCATTCCAAAGACGTTCAGCATAAGCCAAATCTCTCTTTGTTTCAATTGGCATCCAGAAACCCTTGTGCCGGTAAGTGCTCAACTGCTGCTGTGCAGAGAGCTTGATAAATAATTGCTTTTCCAAATCGTAATTTCCCAATAAATGATTAAATACCTGTTTCTGAAAAACAAAACAGTCTGCATTTACCCATGCCACATCATTTTCCATTTTTCCACGATTATCATACCTAAGCTCCCCTTTACTGTCTATCGGTAACAATCGATTTCTTCCGGTTGGTTTCGCCAATACAATTGTCGCAATTTTCCCATTTCTTTTATGCGTTTCCAGCATTGCCTGTATATCAATATCAGAAAGACAATCTCCATAAGTTACAATAAATTCGTCTTCTTCAATATATTTTTGAATCCGATTGATGCGCTGTCCCGTAGAAGAAAATAACCCGGTATCTACTACCGTCACTTTCCAATCCTCTGTTCGCTTCTTATGAACCTCAATCCTGTTATTTTGGAGATCAACAGTAATATCTGAAGCATAAATATAATAGTCCATAAAATATTCTTTTATCATATCTACGCGATAACCACCACAAATAATAAACTCATTCAAACCATATTCTGAAAAATACTTCATAATATGCCACAGCAAAGGTTTCCCACCGATATCTACCATCGGCTTGGGAATACCTTCCTGCTCATTATTTATCGTACTCTGCATGCCGCCAGCCAAAATCGCCACCTTCATAGTTTTCACCAATACACCCATTCTGTCTATTTATATTTGATTTGATTTTCCTCTATCCCTTTAAATCTCCTTTTGTCATTCTCCCCGGCATATGGTCCCTGTTTGACTTCTATCATTTCCACTTCCTCTAAGACAGAAAAGCCATGTCCGCCGGAAATTAATAAAATAATATCTCCTGCATGCAAATCTCTGCTTTCCAAATAATCTTCATACTCATCGTAAAAATCAACTCGCAGTACACCTTTTTTAATAAACAATACTTCCTGTGTCATCACCACATTTCTGTGAACCAGATTATGCACATGTGCATCTATTTTCTTCCCTGTCGGATGATTCATATATGCTACCTGCTGTGAGTACTCATTCGGAGTAATAAAATCTACTCCGTCACAGGCATAATTATTACGGATGATCATTGCTAAAACCTTATTCTTTTTCTTTACTTCTTCAATTTGTCCCATTTCTGCTCCCTTCCATTCACAAGTCTTTCATTCCCATTTACTAATGGCTCATTTTTTAACAGACTGCATATAATCTACCCCTTTCCAGCAAATATTTAAAAATTCATACTAAAGACATCTCCTATTATGTCTACACCAGCCTTTTCTCATCAATCTTATCTATATTTAACTTATAAAATTCGCATAGACTTTGAATAGACTCCTCAAATTCTGAAAATTGATAATCCCCGATTTCATTTAAAAGCCGCTCATTATTTCCCGTATATTCCAGTTTCCATCCCGGCTCCCCTACTACAATATCACAATCTATATCTAAAATTTTTCTGACCATACATGCCAATGAATATAAATCGATCCTTTCTCCCCTGCACACATTATAATGCTTATGTCTGGGATTATGTTCGATAAACCATTCCATAATCTTACACAAATCATCCACCCACAGATAATCAAAATAAACATTCTTGTGAATCGTAATATCTTTCCCTTTTAAGGCCCTGCATATAGCATTTGAAATAAACCTTCTTTCCCATTCCTCATGTTTTCCATATACGCCAAATAGACGCAAATCGTATATATTTTCATTCTGCTCACATATTTTTGACATAATGTATTTTGAAAATCCATATGTATCTTTCGGAATATTTGTCCCAAAATATTCCTCCTTCATATTCGGAATATAATGCTCCATGCCATATTCAGCTCCTGACCCCATATAATACATTTTTCCATAAAGCTTCCTGCATCTCTCCAAGTTAAAAAACATCTGAAGATTACCCTCAAGAATTTCGTATGATAGCATAGTTTTATTTGTAGTTGCAGTATGAATGATAATATCAAATTCGTTATATTTAAGGTAAGATTCCACTGCTTCACAGTCCAATAAATTTAATTGCGCTCTTCCAGGCGTTTCAATGAAATACTTGTCTTGTAACTTTTCAGTTAAATTCCTGCCTATAAAGCCATGTGCACCAGTGATCAAAATTTTCATAATTACCTCATATTTGTCCTATAATATTAAATATGCATTAGATAAATGCGCCGCTTTTATTTGGTCTGCAATTTCTTGTGAATATCTCATGCAACATATCAGGATAGGAATATCCCTGCTGATTTTTTCAATATTTATAGTCGGCTTCCCAAAAAACTCTTTTCCCACTTTAACAGGATTATTGTCAATAAAAGCCTCTATATTCATATTGCTCATCTCTGTATTTGACAGCAGCCACATAACATAAGCTCCCGTTCCCCAAACATACACACTGTCCGTATCAAATTGAGTCAGTTTATTATTAATTTCCTGTTCTGATTCATTATTTCGCTGAATATAAGTTTCGATTGATTTTTTACAGATTTCATCCTTAATTGGGTAGTTTAGTTTATTCAATATTCCTTCACTGCAGTGACGATATACTACCAATAATTCAGCCGAATCCACAATTTCCTGCTTTCTTATATTCTCGTCATCAACTCTGTAAAAATTTTTACTCTGCAACAAATTATCGAGAGAAGTAACTGAAAAATAATTAATATGTTCCTGATTGAATTGATTCGCCAGCATTGTGTAATTTTCAAATAAAGCAGCATAATTCGGTACACTGATCAGTAAATATCCATCCTCTTTTAAATAGCCTGATACCTTTTCGATTGCTAAATCCGGATATAACAAATGTTCCAATACGTCAAATAGAAAAATGCAATCAAAATTTCCTTTTAAATCAGCCCTGACTTCATCAAAGATACTGCCTTTAAATACTGTAAATCCTTCTTGCTGCATTTGTATAACACTGTCTGAAGAAGGATCCATTCCAAAAACATTACGGAATCCCTGTTCTCTCAATAAGCGCATTAAATTTCCTTTACCGCATCCAATATCCATAATCATCTTATCTTTATCCACAAAAGAAACCAGTTCAACTGCCCTTTGATTGAACTTCCTTTTACCCGCAGACTCGGTTGGCATTCCACTATAAGAATTACAATGGGTATAATAATAATCATAATCCTCTAATGTAGCTTTCGTTGCAGCATAACAAAATCCACATTCTTCACAAACGACTACATCATAGTTATCCGGCAGATGAAAATATTCAGGTATTGTCAGCCGTATCTTTTTAATGATTGTTTTACTCTTACTTTTACATATTGGGCATTTATCTCTTCTCATATTCTCTCCTCTTTGATTTATCACTCATCCAAATAAGCGTATATTACCGTCTCTGATAGAGTTTTCTTATGATGTCTGACTGACAGATTATATTCAGGAACCATTTCTTTTATTAATATAGGAATTTCATAAAAATCCATTGCACTGTGATAAATGCAAATAGCCAACAGTGGTTTATAATTTTTAATTCCATTTTTAGCACCTAATAATACTTTTTTCTCATCACCTTCTACATCTGCTTTCAAAAAAGAATATGGTTCTGCCAGAAATCCATCCAAAGTTATCGCATCTATGTATTCTATATCTTTGCCCCCTTCTTCCCTTTCAGATGATACCTGCAATAAATTTTCTTTTCCCACTTCCAAACATTCAGCAAATACTCTTTCTGCTCTATCACTCACTGCATAAGGATATAATTTAATTTTATCTTCATCCAACTCAAATTCTCTTATTAATTTTGCTACCCGCTCCTTTGCCTTCTCTATATTATCAAGATACGGTTCAAAACTAATTATTTGACCAAATTTCCCTTTTTTCTTCCTGATATATGTTTCCAAAGTATCCCCCGTATACCCTCCACATTCTACCAAAACTTCATTCTCGTTCTCTCTGCAAAATTGTGGTAACAAATAATATTGGTCAGGTGAAATAATATCTACCGGCGGATTCTCAACATTTATTCGGGCTTTAATCAAAGCTGCATATACTCTCTTTGATTCTGCATCCTCCAAAATATCATAACATTCGATTACTTCCTTACAATATCTAGATAAAATCACTTTATCAACTGGTGCCCCTTCAATTCTCCATTCTCCTAATAGCGACGATATCTCAGCTGCATTTGCAGGATTCATACTGCATATTATAACAAATACCCTCTCTAATCCCTTAATCTCTTCGGGATCAATAATCTGCTTACCTTGAAATACCCCCCCCACTTTGATGAAGTGCTATCTGCATAATATACTATCTTAATCCCTTCTGCTTCCAATCTGTCTATATTATTTTGATATAGCTTTGCCGTATTACCAGTCCCCCAAACAACAACCTGCTTATCTTCTATATCGCACTTTGCCGCATTTAACATTTCCATCAAACTATTTCTTTCTGTCCTCTTCATAGTCACTCTGCCCCTCCTATTTGTACTTTACTGATTCTACACTTCTTTTCTACATATCAATTAATTCACCTGCTTCAGGAAAATCCCGGTTTCTCTTATCACATTCTCACTTAATACCCATTTAAGAAAAATATAATCCTCAAATCCTGCATACTGCATAATCATCTTTTTTTCTTTTTCATAATCAACACCGGATTCCCATATAACCATTTTTGTCGTTTTGGACGAAATCCACTTAATATATTCAATCTGCTCCTTTTCACTGAATTCACTCAGTTTTTTCATCATCAGCACAATATCATATTTCTTATGATTTTTCTGCTCGTCATCCAAAGTGACTAAATTAATATATTCTTCCATATGGCATAGCTGATTCAGATGTACCAGAAAATCAAACTGTTTTTTATCATATACAATACCTGTTACATCTCCGGCATCAATCCTGACAAAATGTTGTAAATAGTACCCCTCCCTCGGATTCACATCCAAAACAGAAAAATGATCATATATCTTAAGCCGCATCAACTGCTCCAAAATACATTTTAAAATGGTATTACCAAATTTTTCTTCTCGCACTTCGCATCCATAAAACCATGGATGGGGAATTGGCGCTTCGAAAGCTGCTATTGTATTCTCCTGTATAAAGTACAGGAATTTTTCCAATACCTCCCCATTTACCCATTTATCATAATCCTCATGTTTCATTTGGACTGGCGCCATATTCATATATATACAATTCAAGAAAGCAAGCCGATGTCCTCCATCACAAATATTAAAATATCCCTTTTCATTCCATTGAACCGGAATCGCAGAATGAATGAGAAAATCACTTCCCGTATTCATTCCTGACATCAGTATTTCTGCACATTTCTGCCGGTCGGAAAACCATAATTGATTTTCCTTGGTTGACTGTTGCTTCACATGATTTTCTATTCTTTCTTCTATTTTCCAATAATTCTCCAAATTGCCTTGTCCGGTAAGCAAGAAATGAAACAAATCATTCAGCCATTCCAATTGAAAAATACTTCTATCTAAATATTTTTCACCTAATCCTTTGCTTGTTGTAATCCCGGCCAACTGTATCATCTTGTCACTCTGACTCTTTGCGTAATAATGGATCATTGATATCGGAACCCATGCCGTAACATATTCCTCATCCTGCCCGATCATTGCATGATCCCAAAAAGGGGCCGCTTCCCATAATACCTTTTGCTTTGGTAAAATAGCATTTTCCTGAATCCTCCCATCGACAAACTCCTGATAAAACTGCCTCAAGCAATTGATCGGTTTCACATTCTGTATATTTTCCTTTATCATAGGCATATAAATAATATTTTGAAAACCTTTTTGCCAAAGCATTTTTGCCACATTATTTTGTTCAACTGCGTTTCTGACTGCAATGAGAATAATAACCTCCAAATCCAATTTATCTATATCTTCCGGTCCGTATATCGGCACTTTTTTTCCGTTAACACTAAGTACACCATTGTATTCTGCCGCTCTTGCATCAATAAAGCACTGAATAGAATACCCCCGTACTGCCAATTGCTGATAAAAATTCATTCCGCTTTTATTCCCTCCATATATCACAACGGAATAATATTTAGCAAATTTAAAATAATCCTCTGCCATCTGCATATCCCTTTCTATAAACTATATTCTATCAAATGCATAAACAGTCACTATTATATTCATTATCCTTCAAATAGCTCATAATGGAATTTATTGACTCCAATATAAACTGATTGATTATCTCATCCGAACTTACTAATTCATTCTTTTTATCTTTAACTGCCTGTCTGTTTTTCTCACATAAAAAAATAATTTTATTCTTCAGCCAAACATCTGCCACTGCACGGTCTAATAAAACAGAAAAATTCATTGGCGGTTTCCTGGTATTATGTATTAGACATTTGCAAGTACATATCTCATGAATCGTATATAAATACTTTCTTATCGGGACAAAGTCCTTTTCCTTAACCTTTTCATTATAATTCCCGTATATTCTTGTAAAATGATAATCAATTATATCTACTACTCTGATTCCATCCATATATTCTCTGTATTTAGTTTCAGCCAATTTCTTATTAACTACCATATCACTAAGCAGGATTCTGAACAATAAACTTCTTTTAAAATCAGGTCTGTCCATATCTCCTTTACCAAGATTTTTTCTTTTTTCCTCTTCTGTGCGGTATATAACCGTTGGATAACACTTTCGCATATTCTTATATGTTTCGATTTCACGAAGTATTTCCTGATAGGAAACACACATAAAGTCAATCGTTCTTTGTTCTCCCTGAATCAATATATTTATTTTCTGATGTACTGCCTGGCAAAGCTGTTCCTTATCCACTACCAAATAGAAATCAATATCACTGCTGCTACTCTGCAATCCCATCGAATAACTGCCGCCAACTGCTCCAAACATTATTTTATATCCAATTTTTTCTTCTATTTCATCAATTGAGTGCATAACAGCTTGTGAAATACCCCCTGCATTTAAATTCATCTTCTTCATAAAATCCTATTCTTCCCTATGGCCTAAAAGATAGGTTCCCTTCAGTTCCAAGTGCTCATACTGTTCTGTAACTTTTAAAATAACTTTCCTATCCATAATATTACAAATATCTTCAATTCTGTCTTTGGTACAGCATTTTATAATCAAGTTTTCATATTGATTTTGGAACGGCAGAATTTTGTCCACTCTATGTTCATCAATTATACAGATATCGCATTTTTCATATAAGCTATTATCATCCGATTTATAAGTTAAAGAGGCGTAAAACAACTGATTCAATTGCTTTTCTAATTCAGTTGGACAGGTAAACCTTCGGACTTCGCATCCTAACCTGGTTAAAAACCGCGCCAAATATCCTAAGTCATCCGACCAATCCATAATCTTCATATATTGGAACATGACTTTTCCATATTTATAAAAATTTTTTCTCCCATAATATCTCGCAAACCATAACAAAAAAGCATAAGCGCTTTTATCTGCACTTCTGTCATCCCTGTAAAAGCATGGATGTGGGATCATAATATCATCGTCTAACGCAATCAATAACTCCTTCACTCTAAGAACTTCATCTTTATGATAAAATTTATAATAGTCCGCCTTACTGATTTTTAATGGAATATACTTTACGCCTTTAGCAGCTAAAAAGGTACTTCTATGCTTTCCACTTGTCAGATTAAAAATCTTTCTTTCATCATTCCAGACTGCCTCAGGAGCATTCCGTATAAAATAATCAGAATCCAAATTCATACTCTCGCTCATTTTCTCATAAATCTGAGTTCTGTTTTTAATAACATTTTCTTTCCATGCATCTGTAACTACAATTTTCTTTTGCAATCCTGCTGTATATACACAATACTCCTCCAAATATGCCTGTGGGGAAGCATCTTCCCTATGATCCAAAAAACGGAAAAAATCTATATGGGTAAAAAAGCTAAGAATATTAATATTCCCCCACTTCATCATTCCTCCCTGCAGATAATTATTGGTACAAATAAATTCTGCAGGAATATAGGCTGTAACTTTAGTATCAGACTCATTTAATAATGCATAATCATGTAATGATTTCTGCTCATTTATAGTACAAACCGGCAATTCTATTTTGGCCGCTTCTGCAGAAGCCTGAAACAGCATATCGTAAGCATTAGAAATTAATTCCTCCTCTTTTGTTCCATGTCCCAATAAAACGCTATACGGTTTATAAACAATATATCGAAACCCTCTTTTCTTTAATATTCTGAAAATTTTTTCATGCTCGTACACATTTTTTACACCAACAAAAACCATTACCTCATCACTAACATATAGTTCCGGAACATCATCCACAGACCAAACCGGAAGTTGATTATATGTTTCTAATTCATAAGCCCGTTTGTCTATATATCCAAGTATTTGTCCTCCACTCTTTTCCAGTGAACCTTTTGCAATATTACCAATTGCAGCAGCGCCATATATTATAAATTTTTTCATCACATTAACTCCTATGCTCCTCCAATATGGTTCCAATTTGATAATGTTTCACTGTTTAACTGCATAGAGAACCGTATCCGTTCCCTGGACAGAGTGCTGCCTCAGAAAGAATTTATACTCTGGCACAATACTATGGAGCCACAAAGGGATTTCCAATATATCCTGATTTCGATGATAAACGCATACTGCCAATTTAGGACAATCCCTGCGAATTGTCTGTACCGCTCCCCGCAGTACATCCATCTCGCCGCCTTCTACATCAATTTTTATAAAAGAAACCGGCGTACCTAAAGTTTCTGTAAACTGATCCAAACACATAGCCGGTACCATCTGAAACTTTTTAGCCGTCGAAGTTTCTTCGATGCAATGTCCCGTCATGCCTGATTCCGGATTATAACCTGATGAAAAGGCTATACTCCCCTGATGATCAGACAGGGCAGCCTGATAAATTTTCACACGTGAATTGTTTTCATATTTTTCTATCAATGATTCATAATTATTCTTATCAGCCTCAAAAGCATATATGTTTTTCAGCTGTGGCAGATAAGATAATGCATCTTCTATCGTATCGCCGATATATGCCCCGACATCTATGAAACAGGACATATCTTCTGCATTATTTACTATTTGGGGCGTAAAATATTGTGGTAACGTTATACATTCAGATAGTCTGTCACCCTGAAAACGCAGCCAGCTGTCTATCACAATATTAAAAGTTATCCTTGAAGTCTCATCCGCTAAAAGTGCATAGACTTCCGACATTTTATCTTTATTTTGCTTCAGATACTGATAAAGATAAATAATGTCTTTCCCCCTTATTGCACCCAACGGATACATGGAAGTCCTAAATATCCTGTTTGCCGGTAAATAGCGGGACAATATCCGGCTGATTTCACTTGCATATTTCTCTGTTGTAATGGCCACTGCCGTATCCCCTAACTGCCCAACCACATCATCCAAAGATAAAATAGGAATACCTTGAAAATAAGTTCCCGTTTTTTGAGGATTTCCGTCCAATATACCTTGTATTTCCAAACCGCATTGTTCCATACAGGGCAAGGCATCATGCAACATTATTCCAGCTCCATACAGGAAGATTTTACCACTCACTTCTCTTTGGGCCTCGTCACAAAAAGCCTTCAAAGAACTATTTTGATTCAAATTCAAGCATTCATACACCTCCGCCCCCATATCAGCAGACAGATTCTCACTATTAGTCTGTAACATCTAAAACCTCCAAGAGTATATCATACAGCCAAATCACTTTAACCATGTTCTTATTCGCATTTTCCACTATTTTATAAATAGACTGATAATTGATAGTTCCGGTAAAACACAATATTGTTTCACACTCAATTTCCGAAAGGATACTCGGAGCCATAACTTTTTTTCCATGAAACCCTGCCTTCTGTTTGTCCGGATTGCTGTCAATTAAAGAAAGCGCCTCTGAATTTCGAAAATAAGCATTATTATAATAAACATCCTGGGCACTTTCTCCCATGCCCCATATCACACAGCCTTTTCTTTGCAAAAGTTCAGAAAAACTCTTCTCATATTGCTGAAGCATCACCAGCCCCGGAAACAGATCATATCGCTTTCCGCAATGCGGACACTGCGTATGATGCTGAAACATACCTGTCGGATGTATATATTCCACTATATCAAATCCACATTTTTCACAGCTAAAATCATGCCTGTAACGTCTGCCCCCCTGTTCCGGTGTAATCCTTTCCTTAAACTTTTCCCTATGCCATAATGCTGTCTTTGTCCGATAACGGGCTGCAAAAGCAGGGACCTTTTCATTTACCAGCACCTGATAGGTTTCGTCATCCATTCTTTCACTAGAATTAACAAGCGGACAATGTTCACGGATAAATTGGACTGTATCCGGGATTTTTTTTGATTCAACAGCCCTTTTATAAAGTTCTGACCCCGGATATAACACAATAGGAGAAATAGATACATTTTCCAATAAATCAATGTGCTCCTCCATCCAATTCATGGTATACTCTGCCGTTTCCATAGTTTCCATTGTATCTCCAAAGATAAAACCCCCCCGCACCATTAATCCGGCCTCTTTTGTAATTTCCAGTACACGTATCATTTCTTTTTGTGTTACACCCGTCTTTTTCATACTTGCCAGAATTGAATCATCTGCACTTTCCAAACCATAACATACCCCCACACACCCTGCATCATACATTTCACGCAAAAGCTCTAACTGAATATGTTTTCCAATCCGCAGCATCACATGCCATTTTATTCCAATAGGCGTGATTCTTTGACAAAATGCATGAACACGTTCACCATTAACAGCAAAAAGTTCATCATTCAAAAAAAATTCTTCCACATGATAACAATCAACTAAATATTGCAATTCTTCAAAAATAGAATCCATGGACCTTTGCCGATACTTCCCGCCACCGGATGTCGAACAAAAAGTACATTGAAACGGACAGGAACGGCTGGTCGTTAAAGGCGCGGTCAGTTTTCCATTTTCCGAATAGCGCCGTGCAATCTCAAAATAATCAAAGCCTTCATAATCAGGCCATGGAAGACTATCCAAATCATTAATAACCTCCCTTGGCAAAGT
Source organism: uncultured Lachnospiraceae bacterium (assembly GCA_910579935.1). Lineage (GTDB taxonomy): Bacteria > Bacillota > Clostridia > Lachnospirales > Lachnospiraceae > Kineothrix. The sequence goes on along the minus strand of CAJTVQ010000013.1, from coordinate 3,823 downwards.
TTTACAAAATTCCGCACCATTCCGATAAATAATCCCCTTCACTTCTGCAGGATCCTGATTTTCTTCCAAAGCCAAAACTAATTCGCTGTCAGTAATTTCTCCTTCCCCAATTACACCATAATCGGCATTCGGGATCAGCTGCATAGCCTCTTCTGGAGAATGTGTTACCAAACCTCCGCCGATAATTGTAGTAATTTCTTTGGATACGTCCTTTGCACAATCTACAATTTCTTTTACAGCCAAGTAATTCACAACCAAATCACCTGTGGCAACTATATCGATATGCTTCTCCTGAATAGTTCGCTTTAACACAACCATTGGAGATTCTTCACAAATACAAAGATTTAGACAATGAACAGAAATCCCCATCTTCTTCATATAGGATGATACATATAAAATTCCAACCGGCGGTATATTCCAATCATTTATTGCATAAGGAACTTTGGGCATCACCAAGAGAACCTGTTTCTTTTTGGTTTCTTCTATATTCTTCATTTCCACTATCCTCCAATAACTATAAATTCCAGCTATTATATCCATTAGACCCATCATATAGACTGTTATTCAGAAACTGCCGCTTCCATTTTTTTTGAATTACACACTGTCCGGAAAAAAGTGTTGAAAAAAGCTGTTCCGCTAAAATAAGATTAGGCTGCCCTGCACCCTTATCTATTTGAAACCGTTCCCGTACATAACTTAGTATCCCCCGCTGAATACGTGACATAAACGGAAATGCCCTATTCTCAGTTTCTTCAAATTCCATAAGTCCATTTGGCCTAATACATACCAAAGTAGCATCCGGATCTGTAAAAACTGACTCTAACATCAGGTAATGTTCTATAACAGCTCCTTTGGCCTGATAAGAAGAAGATTCTCCAAAAGCCGTCTGAATAAATTTCACATGCGGACTTCTATTTATCACTGCAAAATAGAAACCATAAAAATCTTTTTTCAAGAGATGCTCCAAATATTGCTGAAGCGTCCCCCCTGCAACAAAATCGAATATAGCCTGGCGCCTATTATTCAAGACGCCTGCCTGTTCCAAATACTTTAAATAAGTGTATCGTTCCTGTCTTGCTTCTTCCAAAATATTTTCTGTATATTGTTTTAAATAAGCTTCTACTTTTTCAGCAGAATGATGCCATGAACAGTCAGCATAGTCTCCTGTAATCCTGATTCCAAAACGATTCAGAAAAAAATTAGCAATTGTACCATTATATGCCCTTGCTGCAATCTGCTTAATATCCCTTTCATCCTGTATCGCTGCCACTGATACGGCTCTCCTGGATGCTTTAAAATAAATTGCTTCTGGCAAAGAATCCGTTTTCATCAAATCGTATGCCTGCTTGAATAAATATCCGTCACGCGCAGGCATTAACACCTGCTCTATTTCGTTTATATATAATTGGTTGCGAAACCAAAGTAAAAACTCATAAACCAAAGGCCCCAACCAAAGTTTTCCCAGTTCAAAAGGACTATGAATCACTACCCGTCCCTGACTTTCACATAAACAAAATGCATCATTCAGCTTCTTTGCCTGAAAATACCCTAAAACATCGTCTGCCTTATCCTGGCCAGAAACCGAAAGGATGTCACGCATGGATGAATATTCCATCAACGCCTTTCCGCTGCATATGGAAAAAGTATTTATTCCCATAGAATGCGGCACAGAATTATCCGCAATCCTATTATCTCCAATATGAAGATGCTGCTTTGCCTCCATTCCTGTTTCGCGAAGGAGTTCATAAAAAAGAGTACCATCTTCTTTATGCATCCGTTTTTCACAAGATGTCCATATGGGAATTTCTGCTGGCAATTCCCGTAAGGAAGATAAGTTTCTTAATTGGCATGCAGTATAATAAGTATCTGTAAGAATCAAGACTTTCTTATGTTGTCCGACTGCATAAGCTGCTAACAATTGCATAGATTTACGTGCAACTGTATATCTTTCTTCCAATTCCAATTCTATTTTCTCTAAAAGCACGCTTTGCTCTTCAGAGATCCATCCCCGACAAACCATTTCCTGATAATACTCACTCAGAGTATGGCATGCCCCCAGCTCTTTCTCAATCTGCTCTCTCCATACAGAAAAATTTTGTGAAAGAAGAGTTTTCATTCCGCAGTCCTTTGCCAGCACCTTATAATTTCGGGCGATCAATGGAAAAAGTCCTCTTGGCTCAAGCATTTTGCGTGCTATTAATGTATCAAATAAATCAAATGAGATAACATCATGATTAGAAATTTCCTTTTGGGCAGCTTCAAATGTATTTTTCCAGCACTCTAAATCAAAGGGTTCCCAAATAAATCTATTTCCGCAAAGCTGCTTTCCCCTTATGTCCTGAATACGAACTCCGTCTGCTTCCAATCCTGAAATACGCTGATAGATAATTGGCAGCACGGAATCTCTAGCCACTATTACTATAACTGCCTTGAGTTTCCTGACCTGTTCTTCGGATAATACCTGTTTCCCATATATCATCTGACCTGTATGGGATGCATCCATTAATCCCATGATTTTAATATCCGGACATTGATTTAAAATTGCTTTCGTATTATTACCAATTCCGTACAATACGATAGGTTCCTTTTCCGCTTTATAGTGCTCACGAAATTGTCCCACTACATACTGCTGCTCCTGTATCATACCGGAATCTATTTTCTTCAGTTGTTCACTCATCATAATGCCTCACTATAATACCATCACCAATTCTCACTCATCCTCTCCCTTTCCATCTTTCTTTACAAGTATTTGCTTATGAATTCATCCACCGGCAAATAAAAATCGTCATATCTTTCCCTTATTTCTGCATCAGCCCAATTCCACCATGCAATTTTATTCAGGTTTTCAATCTGTTCTGACGAATATCTATACCTCACTATCCTGGCAGGTACTCCCATCACTACTGCGTAATCAGGGACATCCTTCGTAATAACAGCACCCGCTCCAGCGATTACCCCATTTCCTATATTGGCATAATTCGTAACAAGGACATTCCGACCTAGCCAAACATCATTTCCAATGCAAATTCTTCTCCCCTGCTTTAACATTTCTCTTTTAGGCTGTATACCTTCAATATACCACGGTGTATCTTTATGCTCCTTAAATTTAATAAAATTTTCCTCATTCGCACCAGCATAAATTATGGGAGATGTTGTAATATACTGAGTTTCATGGTTGGATACTATCTCAGCGCCTTCCGCAAAACTGCAAAATGCACCTATTGATTCTATAAATCGATGATTCCTGCATAACGGACCATAACTATGTTTTCCTATATGAGTTATATAAAAGTTCCGCAATATCCACACTTTGAAAATACTTTCTTACACCAAGCTTTAATTCGCCATAAATATCCGGGGTTATGCATGCCAGTATCAGACAATAGCCTCTGCAATCTATATGATCCAAAAATGATAATTCCTTAATCTGCGGATTGTATTTACACAATTCATTATCTAGAATATAAGTTTCCTGTATGCCATACACATTATTTAATATATACTTTACTTGTATTCCAACCTCGCCAAATGGATAAATAATAAATCCTTTATACCCCCCTAATTTTTTCTTCTATACATTGCTTAATTTGCGATACCAACGTTGCTGCCATCATTGCATCCTTTCACTCATAATTTCTATAAATGTTATCCTAAAAGCAAACTTAATTAAGAAAACAAAAAAGCTGACGATACATATTATTTCATATGTCTGCCAACTTTTCACCGCTTGCTTCCTTATTATCCTCCATGATAATTACCCTGACCTTCCCTGTCATTTTATATTTCAATATTCTAATTAAAATACTTTTTATATTTATCGTCA
>CAJTVQ010000012.1 GCA_910579935.1 uncultured Lachnospiraceae bacterium | reverse complement strand
ACCAGCGTATTTACTGGGTTTGTCTAACTTTAGTCTTATTATAACGTGGTCATCGGAAATCCTCATGCCGGTGGCAAACAAAAGCTCCATAACAGCAATATCGCGCAGGGCGCTCTTTTTCTGATAAGGTGTCCGGGTTTGGGCACGTTGTCTGTAAACGGCCGCCAGTAGGCTCTCCATAGTGTGCAGGGGTATGGTTTTCGGCAGAATGACGGGTTCCCGAAATTTGATCTGTATTTTACTGAAAGGTGTTACGCTGATGTAATCTTTGTATTCCATATACCGGAAAAAGGCTTTTATAGATGCAATTTTCCGCTTGACGGTTTTGGGTTTATATGTCTGATGAAGTGTCGCGATATAGTTTTCCAATATATCCGGTGTGATATCGGATGGACTGGTTGAGGTGATGCGGGACAGGAACTGCCCCAAATCAATCCGGTATGCTTTCAGTGTTTTGGAATCCAGCCGTTTTTGGTACTGGCAGAATTCAAAATAATGTTCCATCATGGCTTGCAAATTATTCATAACTCAGTCTCCTTTGTCTGATTATTGTAAAAAATGAAACAGAAAACCGCCGTATGGAATTCGGTTTTTCCCCATACGGCGGTATCTGATTATATGTATAGTATAGGCGGTTTGTAGGGCAAAATCAATTCACTTCACAAAATTATTCGGAACCAATATATTATTATAGAGAAAGAATAGGAGAATTAAAGATGGAACAAAAAAGAAATCCACTGTCGTCTGCCTGTAATTTTTCAGGCATAAAGCCGATCATGGCAGACTTACCTTATCCTGTTATCGAGGTGAGAAGGGAAAATCAGCAGTATGCTGACCTGCTCAGCGTTGATTATTGCGGTTCCGTGTCCGAATTGTCAGCGATTATGCAGTATATTAATAATGAAAACAGGTTATCCTGTGAAAAGTGTCCTGTAGCAAAGATACTTTTGGGAATTGCCATGGCCGAAATGATGCATTTGCAGAAGCTGGGGGAATTGATCGTCCTGCTGGGCGGCGCTATTGATTTTACGGCTGTAAATCACAGCGGAAGGCGAAGAATGTGGACACCGGAATATTTAACGCTTCCGGAAAATGCAAAAAAAATGCTGTTTGCAGATATAGAAGCGGAAAAGGCGGCAATCAGCCAGTATAAAATGCATATCGGTATGATAAAAGATGATTGTGTGCAGGCTGTATTGGAGAGAATCGTCATAGACGAGGAATATCATATCATGATACTTCACGCCTTAATAAAGGAGTTATGATTTACGCGGATATGAAGGAATAAAAAGATAAGAAAGCAGGGGCCGCTGTATTGACAAACAAACGGCCTCTGCTTTCTTACGGTCATCAGCCCGATACGGAAGGGAGGTTCCCTAGATTATTGTTCTCTGAATGATCGGGCAGGGATTTCAGATATTCGGTATCTTTCCGGTGTGCGATACCGACCCCTTTTATCTCTCCTTCTTTGGCGAGATCAACTCCTTCCTGTTTGGAGACAGTGGAGCCGTCAGAGAGCTGGTAACCGGTAATCCGGCCGCTGCTTTTTACAAGGCCGACGATTTCTTTTGCATCGCTTTTAGGATGCGGAATATCGTCCAGGGTGTTTCGGGCCAGTGCCTCTCCCAAAGTATCTTTATCTATGTCTTTCATTTTTATGCGTAAGCTCCTTTCTTGATAGATGTCCAATATCTTTTGTCTGTGACGTTTATAGTTTGTTCCGTGCGGATAAATATATGCGTTAGGGAGGCGTGACAAATATTGTAAAGAAAACGGACAGCCGCATGTGCGGCTGTCCGTTATTTATGGAAAATCCGATTTGTTTCATATACCGGTTCACAGGTTAAATGCATACCAAGCTTGCGGAACATCGTTTCATCCACGGAGGATAAAATGACCGTGGAATGTACTTCGCAGCCGTTCAGTTTCGGGAGCTGGGAAAGAGCAAGGCTGGCATCCGCATCGCCGGCAGCGCTGGCGGATAAAGCAATCAGTATTTCGTCGGTATGTAAGCGGGGATTGCGGCTGCCCAGATAATCGGTTTTTAATTTTTGTATCGGTTCAATAAAGGCAGGGGATACCAGATGCCGGTCATGCCTGATACCGCCCAGGATTTTCAGCGCATTGAGCAGAGCGGCGGCGGAGGCGCCTAATAAATCGGTCGTTTTTCCCGTAATGATCTGTCCGTCGGGCAATTCAACCGCTACGGCGGGATGACCGGTATTTTCCTGACGCATCATGGCGACGGGAACGACTTTGCGATCCTCCATGCTGATGGAGGCCTGTTTCATAAGAAGGTCCAGTTTGTATACTACTTCTTTTGCCCCCATACGTTCTTTTTTCCTGTCATAGAGCGCCTGATAATAACGGCGTATGATTTCCTGCCTGGAGGCTTCCCTGCATACTTCATCATCAATTATGCAGTTGCCTGCCATATTGACACCCATATCGGTAGGAGATTTATAAGGGTTGTATCCCAAAATTCGTTCAAACATGGAATTCAGTACAGGAAAAATCTCAATGTCCCGGTTGTAGTTAACCGTGGTCTTCCCGTATGCTTCCAGGTGGAACGGGTCTATCATGTTTACGTCATTTAAATCTGCGGTAGCCGCTTCATAAGCCACATTGACCGGATGGCGCAGAGGCAGGTTCCAAATGGGGAAAGTTTCAAATTTTGCGTAACCTGCTTTTATGCCTCTTTTGTGTTCGTGATAGAGCTGGGAGAGACAGGTTGCCATTTTGCCGCTGCCGGGGCCGGGGGCAGTAACGACTACCAGGGGCCTGGAGGTCTCGATATAGTCGTTTTTCCCATATCCCTCTTCACTGACGATATGATTGATGTTGCCCGGGTATCCTTCAATGATATAGTGCAGGTAGGAGCGGATGCCCAGATTGGAAAGCCGCTCGCGGAAATGATCCGCTGCAGGCTGTCCGGCATAGCGTGTGATAACGATGCTTCCGACATAGAGTTCAATGGAACGGAACGCGTCAATCAGGCGCAGGACATCCAGATCGTAGGTAATGCCGAGATCGCCCCGGACTTTGTTTTTTTCGATTGCATCCGCACTGATCACGATGACGATCTCCGCCTGTTCCTTCAGCTGGAGCAGCATATTCAGTTTACTGTCGGGCCGGAAGCCGGGAAGAACTCTGGAGGCATGGTAATCGTCGAATAATTTGCCGCCAAATTCCAAATACAGCTTATTGTCGAACGTGGAGATCCGTTCCCGGATATGTTCGGACTGCAGTTTCAGATATTGCTTATTGTCAAATCCTGTTTTCATCCTTTGATTCCTTATTGTCTGTTTTGCTCCTCTATTGCGGCGGCAACAAAGCCTTTAAACAGAGGATGTGGTCTGTTGGGTCTTGATTTCAGTTCCGGATGTGCCTGTGTGGCCACGAAAAACGGATGCTCCGGCAACTCGCACATTTCCACGATCCGTCCGTCGGGAGACAGGCCGGAGAGTTTCATTCCGTGCTCCGTGAGAACGGCGCGGAAATCATTGTTTACTTCATAACGGTGCCGGTGTCTTTCATGGATGGTTTTTTCTCCGTACAGGGCATAGGCTTTGGATGATTCGTCCAGTACGCAAGGATAAGAGCCGAGTCTCAGTGTTCCGCCGATATCCTCTACTCCGTTCTGGTCAGGCATGAGGGCAATGACCGGATGGGTGGTGTTGGGATTCAGTTCCACACTGTGCGCATCGTGATAGCCTATCACATGGCGCGCATATTCCACAATGGCAAGCTGCATACCGAGACAAAGTCCGAGGAACGGAATTTTATGCGTTCTCGCGTAGCGGATCGCTTTGATCTTACCCTCGATTCCCCGGTCGCCGAAACCGCCGGGGACGAGGATGCCGTTTACGCCGCCTAACAGTTCGTTCACATTGTCGTCGGTGACCGCTTCCGAATCGATCCATTTAATGCCGACGGTGACGCGGTTGGAAATACCGCCGTGCTTTAATGCTTCCACTACGCTGATATAAGCGTCGTGCAGCTGGATGTATTTGCCTACAAGCGCAACGGTTATATCGCCGGAGGGGGCGCGCAGGGAATCTACCATGGCTGTCCAGTCCGAAAGATTCGGTTCCGGACAGGGCAGATTCAGACATTCGCAGGCAACCTGTGCCAAATGTTCTTTTTCCATTGCAAGAGGGGCTTCATATAAATATTCCACGTCCAGGTTCTGGAGGACACGGTTATTCGGGACATTGCAGAACAGGGCAATCTTATCTTTAATGCCCTGATCCAAAGGGTATTCGCTCCGGCATACGATGATGTCGGGGCGGATTCCCATACCCTGCAGTTCCTTGACGCTTGCCTGTGTGGGTTTGGTCTTCATTTCCTGCGAAGCGCGCAGGTAGGGAATCAGAGTGACATGAATCAGGATCGCATTTTCCCTTCCGACCTCGTGCTGGAACTGGCGGATGGATTCTAAAAAGGGCTGGCTTTCGATATCGCCCACGGTGCCTCCGACTTCGATAATAGCAATTCTTGTTTCCGTGTCGGTAAAGTTCCGGTAAAACCGGCTTTTGATTTCATTTGTGATATGCGGTATGACCTGAACCGTACCGCCGCCATAGTCTCCCCGGCGTTCTTTCTGTAATACGGACCAATATATTTTTCCAGTGGTAACATTGGAATTTTTATCCAAGTTTTCATCTATAAAACGTTCGTAATGCCCTAAGTCCAAATCCGTTTCCGTGCCGTCTTCGGTGACAAAAACTTCTCCATGCTGGATAGGATTCATCGTGCCGGGGTCAATGTTGATATATGGGTCAAATTTCTGCATGGTCACTTTGTAACCGCGGGCTTTTAAAAGCCTTCCAAGCGATGCGGCCGTAATTCCTTTTCCCAGGCCGGAAACGACACCGCCTGTGACAAACACGTATTTTACGGACATTTTTTCTCCTCCTCTTTCAGTCACGGACTATCTTTTTGATACAAAGAAATAACCTATGTATTATACAATGTTTAAGGGACAAAAATCTACTATTTGAGTGAAAAAATTTAGAAATCTTTAATAGATGGGAAAATATTTCACAATTATATTATTGATTTATCGAATAGCAGTCTCTATAATAGAAAAAGGCAGGAATCATATGAATAGGAGCATAAAATGGACGATAACAATTTAAATCAATACGACGGCGGCGGCTTCAACGGAAACCGCGGCGGTCAGAATAACAATAACGGCAATAACAACGGTTCCGGACCGGGCGGGAATGGAGACGACCCCAAACGGCAGAGCATTGTCCTGCTTTTGGTGGCGGCTTTGATCACTCTCTTATGCATGAGTTATTTCATGAAGCTGATGACCGGCGGTACGGAACGGGAGATTACCTACAATGAATTTGTGAAGATGGTGGAAGACGGTGAAGTAAAAAGTGTGGAAATAGACACCGACCGGATCAGCATCGTTCCGAAGCAGCAGGGAGGGAGCAATAATCCGTATGCTGTTCCGACGGTTACCTATTACACCGGGCGGATAGAGGATGACGGTCTGACTCAGTTCCTGTTGGAACACGGAGTAGATGTAAACGGCGTGGTTCCGGACGGTTCGGGTATGCTGCTGTCTATCATCCTGACTTACATTCTTCCGATTCTGCTTATGTGGGTGCTTCTGAGTTTCTTGTTCCGCAGGATGTCCAAAAGCGGCGGCGGTGTGATGGGCGTAGGAAAGAGCAACGCGAAAGTCTATGTGGAAAAAGAGACGGGTGTGACTTTTAAGGATGTAGCGGGAGAGGATGAGGCGAAGGAGTCGCTGCAGGAAGTGGTGGATTTTCTGCATAATCCTGGTAAGTATGCGAAAATAGGCGCCAAACTGCCCAAAGGCGCGTTGCTGGTGGGACCTCCCGGAACAGGCAAGACTCTTTTGGCAAAAGCGGTAGCGGGAGAGGCACATGTACCGTTTTTCTCACTCGCCGGTTCGGATTTCATAGAACTGTATGTGGGCGTGGGTGCTTCCCGTGTCAGGGATTTATTTAAAGAAGCGACGAAAAATGCGCCCTGCATCGTGTTTATAGATGAAATAGATGCCATCGGCCGCAGCCGTGATTCCAAGTACGGGGGCGGAAATGAAGAACGCGAACAGACGCTGAACCAGTTACTATCGGAAATGGATGGTTTTGATACGTCGAAGGGGATTCTGATACTGGGAGCGACCAACCGTCCGGAAATCCTGGATAAGGCGCTGCTCCGTCCCGGGCGTTTCGACCGGAGAATCATTGTAGATAAACCGGATTTAAAAGGACGTGTGGAAATCCTAAAAGTACATGCCAAGGATGTACTGATGGATGACAGTGTAGATCTGGATGCCATAGCGCTGGCTACCAGCGGTGCGGTGGGAGCCGATCTTGCCAATATGATCAACGAGGCGGCGATTAACGCGGTACAAAGGGGCAGGGAATATGTCTGTCAGCATGATCTGTTTGAAGCGGTGGAACAGGTGCTGGTCGGAAAAGAGAAGAAAGACCGCATTATGAGCAAGGAAGAACGGAAGATCGTATCCTATCATGAGGTGGGACACGCCCTGCTGAGTGCGCTGCAGAAGAATTCCGAGCCGGTGCAGAAGATAACCATTGTACCCCGTACCATGGGTGCGCTCGGTTATGTCATGCAGGTTCCTGAAGAGGAGAAATATCTGAATACCAAGGCGGAACTGCATGATATGCTGGTAGGTTATCTGGGCGGCCGCGCTGCGGAAGAAATTGTTTTTGATACCGTAACGACCGGAGCCGCTAACGATATTGAGAAAGCTACAAATATCGCAAAGAATATGGTGACCAGATTCGGTATGAGTGATAAATTCGGCCTGATGGGACTGGCTACGGTGGAAAATGAATATCTCGGCGGCGGTTCACACATGAACTGCAGTGATGTGACGGCAGCGGATGTGGATACGGAAGTCATGAAGATACTGAAGGAATGTTATGAGGAAGCGAAGGGCCTGCTTTCCGAAAACAGGGAACTGATGGATAAACTGGCAGCGCATCTGATCGAGAAGGAGACGATCACAGGTAAGGAATTCATGGCAATATACCGAAAGGAAAAGGGACTGCCTGAACCGGAGGAAAAAGAAGAAACCGGAGAAAAAACGGGAGTAAGGCCAGAAGAGAAGCCGGAAGAAAAAACCGGGGAAAAGCCGGAACAAAGAGAAGAGAACCGGCAGGAAACTTTTCCGGCGGACGAAAACGGTGGCAGGCAGGAAGAGACTGCGGTAAAACAACCGGCGAATGCAGGAACGGTAGGACGTTTTTCCAATGCATCGGGAAATTTTGAAGATACTTTACAGAAGAAAATGGATGAACAGAAATAGCGGCAGGTGAGATATGTTGTTTGATTTTGATGAGGAATTAAAAAAACTGCCCATGAAACCGGGTGTCTATATTATGCATGACGGAAATGATACGATCATCTATGTGGGAAAAGCAATTAATCTTCACAGCCGGGTCCGTTCCTATTTCCGTAAAAATATCGGACGCGGACCGCAGATTGACAAGATGGTGACGCAGATTGCCCGGTTTGAATACATTATTACGGATTCCGAATTGGAAGCCCTTGTATTGGAAAATAATCTGATCAAAGAATACAGCCCGCGTTACAATACGATGCTGAAGGATGATAAAACGTATCCCTATATCAAGGTAACGATGGGAGAACCGTATCCAAGGGTGCTCTTTTCCAGAGAGATGAAGAAAGATAAATCCCGCTATTTCGGTCCTTATACGAGTGCGGCGGCGGTAAAAGACACCATTGAACTGATGAATAAGCTGTATATGCTTCGCACCTGCAACCGGAGCCTGCCCAAGGAAACGGGAAAAGACCGTCCCTGCCTGAATCATCACATCAAACAGTGCCTGGCTCCCTGTCAGGGTTATATTTCCCGTGAACAGTACAGGGAGCAGGTGGATAAAGCGCTGGATTTTTTAAACGGCAATTACCAGCCAATATTGAAGGAACTGGAGCGCAAAATGCAGGAAGCTTCGGAAAACATGGAATTTGAAGAGGCTATCAGGTACAGGGATCTGTACAACAGTGTGAAGCAGGTGGCACAGAAACAAAAAATTACAGACAGTGATGGCGAGGACAAGGATATCATAGCGCTGGCTGCAGATGAAAATGATGCGGTAGTGCAGGTATTCTTTATTCGCAACGGAAAACTGATCGGCAGGGAGCACTTCTATATGACGCACGTGTCAGGAAACGGAACGGCACAGATCTTATTGGACTTTGTCAAGCAGTTTTATGCGGGAACTCCCTTTATTCCGAAGGAACTGATGCTTCAGGAAGAAATCGAGGATGTTGAAGTACTGGAACGCTGGCTGTCCGCAAGAAAGGGAAGCAGGGTATATATACGTGTACCGAAGAAGGGAACAAAGGAAAAATTAGTGGAGCTGGCAGCTAAAAATGCGGCTCTTGTCCTGAGTCAGGACAAAGAAAAAATAAAGAGGGAAGAAGGGCGCACCATAGGAGCGGTAAAGGAAATCGCCGCTTTGATCGGTATCGGGGGAATCAGCCGGATGGAAGCGTATGATATTTCCAATATCAGCGGCTTTGCCAATGTAGGCTCCATGGTTGTGTTTGAAAAGGGAAAACCGAAGCGAAGTGATTACCGCAAATTCAAGATAAAGACCGTATCGGGACCGGATGACTATGCCTGTATGAAAGAAGTGCTTACACGGCGTTTTCTTCATGGGATGGAAGAACAGAAAGAACTGGATTTAAAAGAGATGGAAAAGGAATTCGGAAGTTTCACAAAATTTCCGGATTTAATTCTTATGGACGGCGGTAAAGGACAGGTCAATATTGCACTGGATGTCCTGAAAGAACTGGATATCCATATTCCTGTATGCGGCATGGTAAAGGATGACAACCATCGGACCAGGGGGCTCTATTTTAATAATCAGGAAATTCCCATAGACCGCCATTCGGAGGGGTTCAAGCTGGTTACCAGAGTGCAGGATGAAGCGCACCGTTTTGCCATAGAATATCACCGTTCCCTGCGAAGCAAAACGCAGGTAAAGTCGGTTTTGGATGATATACCGGGAGTGGGGCCTGCCAGAAGGAAAGCATTAATGCGCCATTTTAAATCAATTGAAGAAATTAAAGAAGCGCAGCCGTTCCGGCTGGCAGAAGTCCCGGAGATTCCCCTGCACATCGCACAGGGGATTTATGACTTCTTTCACTCCCCATAGGTTTTGGCCTGATAATTTCAGGAATGGTTTTCCCATGTTTCGATAAGCGCTTCGCAGACGTCCACATCAAGATCGTCGATGGCGTCCCGAAGTTTTTCAAATAAATCATGCTGCCAGTCTATATAGCGGTACTGACTCATGTCCTGCAGAACAGCTTCCATTTCATCCATGTCCAGATTGTCGAGGGCAGTTTTCAGTTTTTGAAAGAATTCCCGCAGCAATTCCGCAGAAGCTTCCGGCTTATCTTCATCATTGGAAACTTCTTCGATGAAGTATGGCTGCAGAATCGGTATGTATTCTCTGTATTTTTTCAGAAGTGCGGGAGTTTGCGCATGTATCATATCCGTATCATGGGCATTTCCGGCCATTTCCAGGGCTGCAGCTATATCTGACAGGGTTGCTGCCCCTATCTGCCGGGAAGCGCTTTTCAGTGCATGTACCTCTATGGTATAGTTATGCCAGTCACCGCTTTTTTCATATTTGTCAATCAGCTGTGCTTTTTTTTCGATCAGATGATAGTAATCTTTCAGTACGGACCAATATAACTTTTCGCTTCCGAGGAGCTGCAGGGCTGCATCGACATCCAATCCTTCGATCTTCAGGACGGGTTTCGGCTCCGGTTTATGCTGTATGTCAGTATTCTGGCGGACTTTCAATATTTTTTCCTTAGGAAGCCAGTGTCTCAGTGTTGATATAAGAAAACGCAGTTCGATTGGTTTGGGCACAAAATCATCCAGCCCTTCTCTTAAGAACATGGCGCGCGTTCCGGATACCGCATTAGCAGTTAGGGCAATGATGGGAACATCGTCATAGTCCTCATGGAAGCGGCGGATGATGTGAGTCGTTTCCACACCGTCCAGTTCCGGCATCATATGATCCATAAATATGAGGTCGTAATGTTTCTGGGCAATTTTATCCAAAGCGATTTTACCGCTTAGGGCGGTGTCAATGTGCATCTGCATAGGTTCTAACAGCCCTTCCGTAACGGTAAGGTTGACCGTATTGTCATCCACGATCAGTATCTCGGCATTCGGCGCGATGAATTCAAAATCGTCATCGGAAGAAAGCGAGGTATACATACGGATGTCTTCATGGTTCAGTATCGAGGCTATGTTAAGGGAGTACAGCGGTTTTTTTATGATCAGGAGATTCTCGATGTCGCTTGTGTAAGAGGCACGGAAATCCAGCATGAGTACTCCGGTAATATCGGGATGGCCTTTGATATAACCTTCCATTTGTTCTGAGAAAACACAGTGCTCAACAAAGAAGAAGGTATTGTCATCCGGCTTCAGATCAGCCAGATCTTTCGGAGAAGTCAATAGGTGGTATTTGCCTCCGAAACGCCGAATGTCTGTTTCCAGCTGTTCTTTTACATAGGGATTGGAAACATATACAAAAGCGGTGAAAGGTTTTACGTCCTTTACGGAAACGCTGGGATCCATGTTATCGACCCGCTGCGGAACGATAAAAGAGAAGCGGCTGCCTTTGCCGTACTCGCTTTCCGCCCATATATTTCCATGCATCAGTGTAAGCAGCTGTTTGGAAATGGCAAGTCCCAGACCTGTGCCTTCCACATTCCGGTTCCTCTTACTGTCCAGCTGCTGAAATGACTGGAAGAGATTTCCCAAATCTTCTTTTTTAATGCCGATGCCTGTATCCGTAACGGAAACCAGTAAATCAATCTGATGATTGTGCTTTCTTATAAAATCAACTTTTAGGAGAACCTGGCCGTGTTCGGTAAATTTTACTGCATTGTTGGCAATATTAATAATAAGCTGTTTAATGCGGATCAGGTCGCCATGCAGTTTAATGGGAATGTCCGGTGCAATATCCAGAATCAGTTCCACATCCTTGCTGTCGATCCGTGTCATAATGATATTGGTTATATCGTTAATAATTGAGAACATTTCATACTCACTGGAAATAATATCCAGCTTGCCGGACTCAATTTTAGAGAAATCCAAAATATCATTGATAATGGTAAGAAGTGTCTTGCCGGAGGATTTAATTTGGTTTACGTGTTCCCTGGCTGCAGGAGGAAGGTCTTCCCGCAGGGCCATTTCCGCCATGCCGATCACGGCGTTCATGGGGGTTCGGATTTCGTGGCTCATATTGGCAAGAAAATCCGATTTCATGCGTGCCGCTTTTTCCACTTCGATATTGGCCTGGTTGATCATAAGTTTGTGTTGGGCGATATTGGATAATATGCTGGCAACCGTACGGAGAAAATCCGCAGTGGTATCCAGGGATTCTCCCGGTATGATTTTGATTTGTGTGGCAGCATTCCAGTAGGTGATGGGGTCTACGTTAATCCCTCTTGCAGTTTCCATGATTCTGGACATAACAGGCGCTTCGGTCAATACCTGGCCGCCGATGAAACAGCCGATCATAGTTTCCCCTGCCATGATGGGGGCGGCAAAGTCAAAAAGTCCCGCATGGCAGTGATATGCAGTAGTAGTTCCGTTTTTCAAGGCAGTTTCCGCCCCGTATTTATCGCACTGTTCACAACGCAGACAGCCCAGCGTTGATTTTCGGGTACATTTGCAAAAGTCAGAGAAATAGGTGCCTTCCGTAACGGCAATACCGTTTGCGTCAGTGGTAATGGAAGCGATGCCGGTCAGCTTGGAAAAAGCGTTCTGTACCTGCTGCAAAATAGTTACATCAATTAAATCAGTTATATGTAAGTCTTCCTGCATGAGTCTCTTACCTCCCTGTTTATCCGATCAGTTTGCTGATGGAAGACAGCAGTTTGATATGGTCAATGGGTTTCAAGAGATATCCCTGCGGTTTAAGGACAAGCGCTTTTTCGATCTTGTCTCGTTCAGAGATGCCGGTAAGAAAGATTACCGGTATGTCATGGGTAAACGGGTTTTCTTTTAATTTTTTCAGGATAGCGGGACCGTTTTCCAAAGGCATTTCATAGTCCAGAAGAATAAGATTCGTTTTTTTGGTTTCCAAAAATTTCAGGGCCAGTCTGCCGTTTAAAGCTGTGGCAACGTCATATTTATCCGAGAGATGCCTTTTAATGATCTTGAGCATACGGGAATCATCATCTACCACAAGGATATGTTTGCGGCGGTTGGAGTTCTCTTCATGGTCATTTTCCACGTCTATGACAGGCATATTTGCTACGGCGTTAATCATTTTAGCCGCTGAATCGACCTGTTCCGTAAGCGCCAGGAAGAGCTCATCATTGGGGTCAGCAAAAGCTGCTGACGGCTGCTCCTTCTGCACATTGGCTGCCGTCTGCCGGGTATCCGTATCTGCCTGCTGAGTGCCGGCCATAGACGGAGCCTGACTGGCAGCTGGCTGCGGGGCAGGAGCCGGCGTCCGCTGTCCGGTCTGCGGCTGTGCTGCGCCGGTATTCGGAATGGTTTCGGTTTGTACGCTGTTTACCGGAACCGGATTTGCGGCCGCCGGTGGCGCCGTCAGCGGTGGTGCGGGCTGAATCGGCACTTTATGAGTATTGGCGCTAATGAAGTAATTGGCCATCTGCTCTTCCATGCTGGTGATGCTGACCGGTTTTTCCATAACCAAGTCGACAACTCCCGGAACCGTCCGTGTATAGGAATCACATTCTGCCTTGGTGCCGATGGCAAAGAATGCAGTGGCAACGGCTTCAGGACTCTGCTTTAAATCAGACATTTGGCGAAAACTGTCGGGCATCTCATGGTTAATACAATAGAGAAAGCCGTCCGGCTTGAAATGTCTTAAATGACTTAAAAGATCCGCATACCGGGAGGAAGTAGTCTGATATTCAAAGCGACCGTTGGTTTTTGCAAAAAGATCATCGATGATGGTTTTGTTATTTCCTGTCAGTAATATTTTGTATTTCATACTGTACGCCTCCTGTCTGTGGTTTATATTATTTTTTCTATATAACTATTATAACTAATAATCGCCTTTTCTGCATCTCTTTTTTGCGAAAAGAGAATGTCCCTGCCGGAGTGCTTTGGCGGTTTGGCTGTTCCCTGTTTTCCATGCGCTTATTCCGGCGGGTCTTTCTAAGCGGAAGGGCAGAGGGGCTCCGGTCTTCGGGCCGCTCTCGGGCGGCATCCATGGACGATGAAAATATTTCAGGATGAATTGATATTATAATCGGTCTATGTTAAAATTGATAAAAATTGGAGAAAACATTTCACCATATCAAATCATGAGGGATAAAAGGAGAAGGCTATGGCGTATGTAAGTTTAAAAAGAATCATAGACAAAATGAAATTGGAAAATCTGACACCGGAACTGGATATTTCCAAAGTGAGGATCAATCAGCCGGATATCAACCGTCCCGCGCTGCAGATGGCGGGTTATTTTGAACATTTTGACGCAACCCGTCTTCAGGTGATAGGCTTCGTGGAATATACTTATATGGAAGGACTGCCGGAAGACAGGAAGAAGGAGATTTATTTAAAACTGCTGTCAAGGGAGATTCCAGCTATTGTTTTCTGCAGGGAGCTGCAGCCTGAGCCTTTGTTCCTTAAAATGGCCATTGAAAACGAAGTTCCGCTGCTGATGACCAAGAAGGCAACCTCTGCATTTATGGCGGAAATCATCCGCTGGCTGAATGTGAAACTGGCTCCCTGTATTTCCGTACATGGCGTACTGGTGGATGTATACGGGGAAGGCGTGCTGATAACAGGGGAGAGCGGTATCGGTAAATCGGAAGCAGCGCTGGAGCTGATCAAAAGGGGACACCGCCTCGTGACCGATGATGTGGTGGAAATCCGTAAGGTAAGTGATGAAACGCTGATCGGGTCGGCGCCGGATATCACAAAGCACTTTATTGAACTCCGGGGAATCGGCATTGTGGATGTAAAAACATTGTTCGGTGTATCCAGCGTAAGGGATACCCAGAATATAGATCTGGTCATTCGTTTGGAAGAGTGGGATAAAGACAAGGAATATGACAGGCTCGGACTGGAAGAAGAATATACGGAGTATCTGGGAAACAGGGTGGTCTGTCATAATATCCCGATCCGTCCGGGACGGAATCTGGCCATTATCTGCGAGTCTGCAGCGGTAAACCACCGTCAGAAAAAGATGGGATATAATGCAGCGCAGGAATTATATACCCGTGTGCAGAATTCACTGGCGAAGCGCAGGGATGAAGAAGAGGAAGAAATGTAAAAAATAAGAAAAGCAGGGTAAACGGAAAGGACAGGATAGTGAGATGGGCAGATATGTGTTTGGAGTGGATGTAGGCGGTACAACAGTAAAAATGGGATTGTTTGATGTGGAAGGAAACCTTTTGGATAAATGGGAGATTCCTACGAGAACCGAAAACGGAGGGGAGAAAATCCTTCCGGACATCGCGGAGAGCATCACCGCTAAAATGGCAGGGAAAAAAATATCGAAGGAAGAAGTTGAGGGCGTGGGCTTAGGGGCTCCGGGACCGATTGATGCGGCAGGAACCGTTTATGGGGCCGTAAATCTGGGATGGGGGACTTTCAGCATCAGCGATACGCTTTCCGGATTAGTGGGGATGAAAGTGAAGGCCGGAAATGACGCGAATGTGGCTGCCCTCGGAGAAATGTGGAAGGGCGGCGGCAGGGGATGCCGGAATATGGTAGCCGTTACACTGGGAACCGGTGTAGGAGGCGGTATCATTGTAAACGGGGGCATACTGACCGGAGCCTGCGGAGCCGGAGGTGAGATCGGCCATATACACGTAGAGGACAATGAAACGGAAGTCTGCGGCTGCGGCAATACCGGATGTCTGGAGGAATATGCTTCCGCTACGGGAGTGGTAAGGCTGGCCAGGAGGATGCTGCAGGCATCCGACGAACCGAGCGTACTGCGCGAAAAACCAGAGGACAGGATTTCCGCCAAATCGGTGTTTGATGCCGTGAAAGAAGGGGATGCCCTGGCCGTAAAGATTGCGGGGCAGTTTGGCGAATATCTGGGTAAGGGACTGGCCGTGATAGCATGTGTAGTCAATCCGGAGTTATTTGTGATCGGCGGCGGCGTATCCAAGGCAGGAGAGGTATTGTTTGATTATATACGCCCCCATTTTGAAAGAACGGTATTCAAGGGATGCAAGGATGCAAAATTTGCACTGGCCACGCTGGGGAATGATGCCGGTATATACGGGGCGGCTAAATTAGTGCTGGAATAAGTTATTTCCAAACGACATATCATAATAAAAAAACAGGCAGGGGTCTAAGGTGAATTCATCTATTTATGATTATATAAAAGAAGTAATACCGCAGGAGGATATTCTGTTCAACGAGCCGATGAGCAGACATACGACTTTCCGGGTAGGCGGGGATGCGAAATGCCTGATTAAGATCAAAGATAAGGCACAGCTGCTGAAACTGGTGCCTTATCTGCAGATTACGGGACAGGATTATTTTATTTTGGGGAACGGAAGCAATCTTTTGGTCGGGGATAAGGGATATTCCGGTTTTATTGTGAAACTGGACAGCAGTATGGGAAAAATCGGTATAGAAGGAGAACGTATGACGGTGCCTGCAGGCGTACTGCTGACGAAAGCGGCAGCAGAAGCCAGGGAGCATAGTCTGTCCGGTATGGAGTTCGCTTCGGGAATACCGGGTACGATGGGCGGCGGCATTGTTATGAATGCGGGGGCCTATGGCGGGGAGATGAAACAGATTGTGGAATCTGTTGAGGTGATGAACCGGGAAGGGGAAATCCTTGTGCTGGATAATGATACGATGGAATTTGGCTACCGGACCAGTGTGATCAAAAACCGTCCGTTTATCGTACTGGAGGCCGTGCTCAGACTGCAGCAGGGTAAGAAGGAAGAAATCGATGCAAAAATGGAGGAACTGGCGGCAAAGCGGCGGGCGAAACAGCCTTTGGAATATCCCAGTGCAGGAAGCACGTTTAAGCGGCCGGAAGGATATTATGCAGGAAAGCTGATCATGGATGCGGGGCTTAGGGGATTTGGCATAGGAGGCGCCCGGGTGGCTGATAAACATTGCGGTTTTGTGATAAATACCGGAAAGGCTACGGCAGCGGATGTGAGAGAGGTCATAGAAGAAGTGCAGCAGCGGGTAAAGGATAAGTTCGGTGTAAGGCTGGAACGGGAAGTGATATTTCTGGGAGATTTTTAGTGAAAGAATTGAGGTACGGAGGACGAGAGGGCGCATATGAGATTCGTGGTGGTGACGGGAATGAGCGGCGGCGGGAAGCGGACCGCCCTGAAGATGCTGGAGGACGTGGGGTTTTACTGTGTGGATAATCTGCCGATTCCCCTGTTGGAAAAATTTGTGGATCTGATTGCCATGCCAAATTCTGAAATTAATAAAGTTGCTTTGGGATTGGACGTGCGTTCGGACCAGTTGTTTGAGGAAGCGCGCAAAGCGTTGGAAAATCTTAAAAAAAGCGGTTATTTATTTGAAATACTGTTTATGGATGCATCCAACAGGGTGCTTCTGAAACGATATAAGGAAACGAGGCGGATGCATCCCCTGTCCATGGGAGGCAGGGTGGAGGACGGTATCAATAAGGAGCGGGAAATCCTAAAAAACATAAAGGAAGAATCGGATTATGTCATTGATACCTCAAACCTGCTGACAAGGGAGCTGAAGGAAGAGATTGACAGGATATTTGTCATGAATGAGGAGTACAATAGTCTTATGGTAACGATTCTTTCCTTTGGTTTCAAGAACGGAATTCCGGCGGATGCGGATTTGGTATTTGACGTGCGTTTTCTGCCGAATCCGTATTACATTGACGAGATGAAGCACCAGACCGGCAATGACAAGGCGGTGCAGGATTATGTGCTGGGTTTTCCGGAAGCCGGGGAATTTCTTGCCAAATTGGAGGATATGGTACGCTTTCTCATACCGAATTATGTAAAAGAAGGAAAATACCAGCTCGTGATCGGAATTGGATGTACGGGCGGTAAGCACAGGAGCGTTACGCTTGCAAATGAATTGTACAGGCGTATGAAGAATCAGGGAAATTATGGACTTAAGATTTATCACAGGGATGAAAAATAAGGGGTGCCGCTATGTCTTTTTCAAGTGAAGTAAAGGAGGAACTTTCCAGACAGGTGAGCACTTCCAGACATTGCCAGCTGGCGGAACTGGCAGCGATCATCTGCTTTCTGGGCCGGCTGGAAACAGATGTGGACGGGGAAGTGCAGCTTTGTCTTCAGACAGAAAATGAAACTGTTATAAGAAAATGCTTTACATTATTGGAAAAAACATTTAATATAAATACTGATGTTTTGCAAATCTCTTTAGGTGAAGGAAAGGGACATACATATACCACTCTTGTGGAGGGCAGAGATGAGGTTGTGAAAATACTTCAGGCAGTTAAGATGAAGGATGAGTATGGCATGGAACAGGCGGTCCGGAAAGGGCCGAATCCGCTTATTATTAAAAATGCCTGTTGTAAGAGAGCGTTTTTGAGGGGAGCTTTTTTGAGCGTTGGCTCTATGAGTGATCCGGGGAAAAGCTACCATATGGAATTTGTATGTATCTTTGAAGAGGGAGCCGAGCAGTTAAAGCAACTCATACAAGGATTTCAGGTAGAAGCCAAGATTGTCAGCAGAAAGAAGTATTATGTGGTTTATTTAAAAGAGGGCACGGGAATCGTGGATTTGCTGAATATTATGGAGGCACATATATCCTTAATGGATTTTGAAAATTACAGGATCGTTAAAGAGATGCGCAATTCCATTAACCGGAAAGTAAACTGTGAAACGGCGAATATTACCAAAACGGTTAATGCATCATCCAGACAAATCGAGGATATCCTCCTGATAAGGGAACGCTATGGATTTCAGAATCTGTCAGACAGCTTAAGGGAAACAGCAGAATTGAGACTGGAATATCCGGATGCAACATTAAAGGAATTGGGACAAATCCTGACTCCTCCGATGGGAAAGTCGGGAATGAATCATAGGCTGAGAAAATTAAGTGAAATTGCTGATAAGCTTAGGGATTAAAGGAGGAACATTATGATTGAAAAAGTTATGCAGATTCAGCTGCCTTCCGGACTGGAGGCAAGACCGGTAGCGGTTTTGGTACAGGTGGCGAGCCGGCACGATTGTACGGTGTACATCGAAGCAGAAGGGAAAAAGGTGAATGCAAAAAGCATTATGGGTATGATGAGTCTCGGACTTGACAGCGGGGAGAAGGTAACGGTTATTGCTGACGGGACGGACGAGCAGCAGGCAGTAGAGGATATTGAAGCATATCTTTTAAAAGGAAAAGTTAGTTAAAGATAAGTTTCAAAGCGGTAAGAAGGAACGGAGCATCTGAACGGTGCTCCTGTTTTTGACTATATAAGTAAGGAAAACGGAGGTGCGGTATGGAGGCAAAAAATATATTGTTTGTGTACAATCCCCGCGCAGGAAAGGCTAAGATACACAGTAAGCTGTGTGATATTATCGATATATTTGCCAAAGCGGGCTGTGAGATCACGGTGTATCCCACCCAGCAGGAAGGGGATGCGGCCAGGGCGGTCATGAATAAGAAGAAGCGGTATGACCTGCTGGTATGCAGCGGCGGAGACGGTACTTTGGACGAGACGGTAAACGGTATGATAAAGTGTTCGAAGCGGATACCCATCGGCTATATTCCGGCAGGGAGTACCAATGATTTTGCCATGAGCCTCGGACTGCCGAAAGATATGTGCAGGGCGGCGGAAGTCATCGTGTCGGGAACAGATTATCCCTGTGATATCGGCACTTTTAATGAAAACTGTTTTGTTTATATTGCGGCATTCGGACTGTTTACCGACGTGTCATACGAAACCAGTCAGGCAATGAAGAATGTACTGGGCCATATGGCTTACCTTTTGGAGGGAATGAAGCGGATTTCTTCTATTAAATCATATAACCTGAAAGCGACGTATCGTTCTTCGGAACAGGAGGCGGACGGCGGGGAAGAAAACACGATAGAAGATGAATTCATATACGGAATGGTGACGAATTCTCTTTCCGTAGGAGGATTTAAGAGGATCACCGGCAAATATGTGGAACTGGATGACGGGGAATTTGAAGTGACATTGATCAAAAAGCCTTCCAATCCGTTGGAAATCAATATGATCATTGCGGCGCTTTTAAACCGGAGGATTAATACGGATTATATGTACTGCTTCAAGACGAGGGAAATTACTTTTGAAGCAGAGGGGGAGATTCCATGGACAACGGACGGGGAATTCGGAGGAAACCATAAAAGAGTTCATATAGAGAATATGAAGCAGGCAGTCAAAATCAGGGTTCCGGTTCAGTCAGATCGGTGACAGGCAACGCTCCGGCCAAAGCCCCCGACAGGGCGTCCTCCTTCACCACCAAACAATCTGACTCTGTTACAAGAGGGCCGTTATTGTTCGAATTATATTATAAGAAACTATTTCTTTTTTAAAAAGAATGGGGTATAATAAATTCCATAAAAATGTATTTATTATGATATGGAGGTAGATAAAAATGTTAGTATCAGCAACAGAAATGCTTCAAAAAGCAAAAGCCGGCCATTATGCAGTCGGACAGTTCAACATCAATAATCTTGAGTGGACAAAAGCAATCCTTTTGACAGCGCAGGAGAATAATTCTCCCGTAATTCTTGGTGTTTCCGAGGGTGCAGGCAAGTACATGGGCGGATATGATGTAGTGGTTGGCATGGTAAACGGACTGATCAAAGACCAGAATATTACGGTTCCCGTAGCGCTTCATCTGGATCACGGCAGCTATGAACACTGCTACAAATGTATCGAAGCAGGATTCTCGTCCGTAATGTTTGACGGCTCCCATTATCCGATTGATGAAAATGTAGCCAAGACAAAAGAACTGGTTGCAGCAGCTCATGACAAAGGAATTTCCATCGAAGCAGAGGTTGGCGCTATCGGCGGTGAAGAAGACGGCGTGATCGGCAAAGGTGAGTGCGCGGATCCCAATGAGTGTAAGGCAATCGCTGATCTGGGCATTGACTTCCTTGCGGCAGGTATCGGTAATATTCACGGAAAATATCCGGAGAACTGGGAAGGATTATCTTTCGAGACACTGGACGCCATTCAGAAACTGACAGGCGATATGCCTTTAGTACTCCATGGCGGTACAGGCATTCCGGCGGATATGATCAAGAAAGCAATTTCTCTCGGTGTTGCTAAGATTAATGTAAATACAGAGTGCCAGCTGGCTTTCGCAGCCGCTACACGTAAATACATTGAAGAAGGCAAAGACCAGGTAGGCAAGGGATTTGACCCTCGTAAGGTTCTTGCACCTGGATTTGAAGCGATTAAAGCTACTGTTAAAGAGAAAATGGAATTGTTCGGTTCTATCGATAAGGCATGAGATTGAAAAAGGGCTGTCCGCGCTGGACAGCCCTTTTACAGAAAAAAAATATGGAAAAAATTAACAGGGGGAATTAATTATAAGAGATTAAGGGAGAGAGAGAATGGCAAAAGCATGGAATGTGAAAATTGACGAACAGACTTATACGGTAAAAATGAAAGGCTCAAATGTAGAGATTAACGGGGAAAAGCTTGTTCTTAATAAAAAATATAAAAAGAAAACAGGCCTGGTTCATGAAGAATATGAATTTCCTGTAGGATCCAAAACGGCTTTGCTGGTCAGGAAAAATCTGAGCGCACCGCAGCTTGTGATTGACGGCGTAGACTGTGCAACAGGCGAACAGTATGTTCCGTTTAAGATGCCATGGTGGTCTTACATATTTGTCATACTCCATCTTATCAACTTTTTAAATGGCGCTATAGGAGGGCTGGCGGCTATTGTTGGTATTGGAGCGACTACCGCTATTTCTACAAATAGCCGGATGAATATTGTGGTTAGGATACTGCTGAACGCAGTGGTACTGATTCTGGCATATGCAGTAGTATTCGGGCTTGCATTGGCTGTGGCCGGCGTGGCCTATTAATGGCGTTTATGGTAAATATGTTAAAATAGAAGAGGTATGGGATGAATATTTTTAAGGAAATGGCACTGGCCATTTATGATTACAAGAGTTATCAGGGATTTTTAAATAACAAAAAAGGCAAGGTATTCGGATTCGGTGTTGTTTTGATGCTGATTTACTGGGTTATAACGATGGGGATACCGTGCGTGCGGCTGTTTGCCGGTTCCGGGGGACTGGTAAACCAGGTGGATGAGGTGGTGCCGGATTTTGAACTGGCGGATGGCGTTTTATGGGTAGATGACGTGGTTGAGTATGAGGAGAGCGGAATCTATGTAAATATTGATACTGACCCGGATTCATATTTTTATGATGCCAGTCAGCTGGGGGATTTACTTTACGATTATTCGCAGGTCATACTGATGGATTCCGAGAAAGTGATCATGAAGAATAACGGTCAGGTTCAGCAGTACTATTTTGACGAACTGGAAGGGCTTGAGTTTTCCAAAGCTGATCTGCTGGGTTTTCTGCCGTTTGTTTATCTGTGGATCGCCATTTTTCTGATTCTGGCTTATTTTTGGATAACGGCGCTGTTTTTCTTCGGCGTGCTTTTCGTGGCGTTGCTGGGGATGATCGTGGCATCCTGTATGAAGTACCAGCTTACATTTGGGCAGTTGTATCTGCTGGGTATATATAGCAGGGTGCTTCCGCTGATCATTAAGGCTGCCGTATCTTTCTTGCCTTTTAATATACCGTTCTTTTGGGTTATTAACTTCGGTATCTCCCTGCTTATCCTGGGATGCGCGATACAGAAGATGAAAGAGCAGAGGGTGCAGGAACCGTTAGAATTCTCTTCGGCCAGCGGTGCAGACGGAGCTTATAACGGGAACGGCTATGGCGGAGACGGCGGTAATTTTACCGGTAATTATGGTGCGGAGCATAATAATTACAGTAATTACGGCGGGGATACCTATCAAAACAGCAATGGTACGGGAAATATCAGCAGTGACAATAGCAGCGATAAGAATGGAAAGGACGGAAATGACTTTTCCTGGATGAAGTAGAGTTAGATATTATAAGCATGGCTGTTTTCCTTATTGCTATGCGGAAATGAAGAACTGCAGCATTAATCGGATATACTTAGTGCTGCAGCTCTTTTTATGATAAGTTAAACCTCATCACCGTTAACGGTTTCTTTTCCGGCCTTGACCCTTGTAATATATTCTTTGGTCATTTCGATTACCTGACCGGACAACAGGGTTACCGCAATCAGGTTGGGCAGCGCCATAAAGCCGTTAAAGGTATCGGAAATGTCCACTACAAGGCTTAAGGAAGCGTTGCACCCTAAGAAAATGATGAGGATGAAGATCAGCTTATAAACCGGAACAGCTTTCAGGCCGAAAAGGTATTCGATGCCGCGTTCCCCATAATAGGACCAGCCCAGAATGGTGGAGAAAGCGAACAGCATAACGGCGATGGAGATAAATCCTCCTCCGACGGAACCGAATACGGATTCAAAAGCCGCACTGGTAAGGGCCACGCCGCTCTTTAAGTTGGCAGGGAGATCCGTTCCTACATACTGTGCATATTCCGCGTAATCGTATACGCCGGAAGTCAGTATGGTAAGGGCTGTCAGCGTACAGACGATCAAAGTATCGGCAAATACTTCAAAGATTCCCCACATACCCTGAACCACAGGCTCTTTCACATTGGAAGCGGAATGCACCATAACGGAGGAACCGAGTCCCGCTTCATTTGAAAATACGCCGCGGGAAATACCGCGCCTCATGGCTACCATAATAGTGAATCCGGCTACGCCGCCGCCCATGGAAGAGAAATTGAATGCATTGCCGAAGATGGCTCCGAACGCATCAGGAATGGCTGAAGCATGAGTAAAGATAACAATGAAAGCGCCGATTATGTAGGTGACAGCCATGAAGGGTACCAGTTTTTCCGTAACGGATGCAATGCGCTTGATGCCGCCGACGATTACAAGGCCGGCGAGCAGCATAACGATGAGCGCCGTGATCCACTTGGGAACAGAGAAGGAATTATAAAGTCCGTTGGCAATTTCGTTACCCTGTGACATATTGCCGATACCGAAGGATGCCAGTACGCAGAAAACGGAAAAAATAACCGCCAGCCATTTCCAGCCAAGACCTTTCTCTATGTAGATCATGGCTCCGCCGACCCAGTCGCCTTTTTCATTCCGGTAGCGGTATTTGATTCCCAGTGTGTTTTCTGCATAATTTGTCATCATTCCCAGGAATGCGGACAGCCACATCCAAAAGATGGATCCCGGACCGCCGAGTGCAAGGGCAACGGCTACACCTGAAATATTGCCGACGCCAATGGTGGCAGCAAGCGCCGTACAGAGCGATTGAAATTGGGAAATCGCATGTTTGTCATTGGTCTTTCTGACATGTGCGGCATCTTTCCGGAACAATTGAAGAAATGTGACGTCAATCCAGTATTTAAAGTGGGAAATCTGGAAGACCTTTGTACGTAATGTGAACATAAGGCCGACTGCGAGGAATATGACCAGCATGACCGGGCCCCAGATAAAATTGTTCAGGACACTGTTGACTTTTGTTACGATATTAAGAAAACTCTCCATAGTTTCCGCAGCATATTTCATTTGTTATATGCCGCGATACACCTCCTTCATAATTTATTTCATAGTATGTTCTGTGACAGACAGGATATGTCCATAAGCAGGAACATAAAAAAAGAGCGCGATTTTATTACGCTCTTGTAATGTTCTTATTTTAGCCTATTTGTAAAAGACGTGTCAATATAAATATGAAAAGATACACGAAATTCATTTAAAAAGGGAGGATGCCAAGGAAAGTTTTCTTTCCTTGGCATTTATTATGAAAAAGTTATATAAAAAATCAATTAACTGTGACTGGCGTTTGTTTGTGTTTCATTTATCTTATAAACATAGTATATGGGAAATAAATGTCTAAAGAATGTTATGGAATTAAAGTTTTTTTTAAATAAATATGAATGAAATATGAACGCGGTATCCGACAGATAAAACGGGATGGCGGCAGCTGGGGGCATTCCCAGGTCTGGGGACTCTTCCGTATTATTCGCGGACACCTGCTGTTCTTAGATTCCTTCTGCAAGAAGAATTTCCAGGAATTGGTTTATGGTCATGTTTTGCACATCACCGCCGTCTCTCCTACGGACAGAAACGCTGTTAGTCCCAACTTCCTTCTCACCGACGACGATCACGTAAGGGATTCTTTCCAGCCGTGCAGTCCTTATTTTGTAGCCGATTTTTTCATCCCTCCCGTCCATTTCGCAGCGCAGTCCTTCTTTTTTCAGGGTCATTTCGATTTCTTTTGCATAACCGGTGTATTTATCCGAGATAGACAATACTTTTACCTGCACCGGCGAAAGCCATAATGGAAATTTTCCGGCATAGTGTTCGATCAGGATACCCATGAATCTTTCAATGGAACCAAATACAACCCGGTGTATCATAATGGGACGGTGCTTATTTCCGTCTTCCCCGGTATATTCTGCCTCAAAACGCTGCGGCAGCTGGAAATCCAACTGAATTGTCCCGCATTGCCAGGTCCTTCCGATAGAGTCTTCCAGGTGGAAATCGATTTTCGGGCCATAAAATGCCCCATCCCCCTCGTTTACAACATAAGGCAGTTTCAGGTCATCCAATGCATTTTTTAAACCATTTGTTGCCAGTTCCCAGTCTTCATCGCTTCCAATGGAATTTTCAGGCCTTGTGGATAACTCTACATGATACTTAAATCCAAAATTTTTGTATACTTCATCTATTAAGCGGACAACCCCTTTTATCTCATCCGGGATCTGCCCCGCTGTCATAAAGATGTGGGCATCATCCTGTGTACAGCAGCGGACGCGCATGAGGCCATGCAATGTACCTGATTTTTCATTTCTGTGTATCAGTCCCAATTCACCGATGCGCATGGGGAACTCACGATAAGAATGGGGTTCCATCTTATATACAAGCATACCGCCCGGACAGTTCATTGGTTTTATGGCAAAATCCGTTTCATCGATTACGGTTGTATACATATTTTCCCTGTAATGGTCCCAGTGTCCGGACGTTTCCCAAAGCTGGCGGTTCAGCATGACAGGGGTTGATATTTCCATATATCCTTCTCTGGCATGAATCTTTCTCCAATAATCAATGAGCAGATTTTTTAAGAGCAATCCATTCGGAAGAAAGAAAGGAAATCCCGGTCCTTCTTCAAACAGTGCAAATAAGCCTAATTCCTTTCCTAATTTTCTGTGGTCTCTCTTTTTTGCTTCTTCCAGTTGGTTTAAATAGTTCTCCAGCAT
The DNA here is from genome assembly GCA_910579935.1 of uncultured Lachnospiraceae bacterium. GTDB lineage: Bacteria > Bacillota > Clostridia > Lachnospirales > Lachnospiraceae > Kineothrix. The sequence goes on along the minus strand of CAJTVQ010000012.1, from coordinate 59,486 downwards.
ATCTGCGCTTGGAAAGGAGGTGCCGTAAATTCTGGTAAGCATTTTATTTTTTTCATCTCCACGCCAGTATGCCCCTGCAACGGACAACAGCTTAAATGCCTTAATTGCACTGGTGTATGCCACATGGGGTCCGGCGCACATCTCCAAATATTCTTCCTGCTGGTAAAAACTGATTTCCTCATCTTCCGGCAGCTCATTTAACATTTCGATCTTATAGGTCTCATTTCTTTCTTCCATAGCCTGCATTGCTTTTTTGTGGTCTGCCGTAAAGTGTTTGAGCTGCAGATTTTCTTTCACGATCTTTTTCATCTCTGCTTCAATTTCAGCAAAATTTTCTTCCGAAAAATGGAAGGCAAAATCAAAATCATAGTAAAAGCCATCTGCAATAGACGGACCTATCGCACATTTCGTATCCGGATACAGTCTTTTTACGGCCTGTGCCAAAATGTGTGCCGTCGTATGCCAGAATGCATTTTTCCCTAACTCTTCGTCAAAACCAGCCTCCCTGATGGAACCATCCTTCATCTTAATCTTCATTTTATTTTTCCTTTCCTGAATAAAATTGTTTGGTTAACATAAGAAAAGCACTCTTAAAGATACTAACGATGTATCTTTAAGGGTGCTTATTGCACGGTTCCACCTTAATTTTTCACTTCAGATTCTATCAAACCCTAACCTTTAACGCAGGTATACGGTAATACTTACATCTACTTTCAGTATTACAGCTCAAGAATGGTTTTCACATATGATCCACATAAACATCTTCCACCAAATGATGTTCTCTCTGTCTGCGATCAATATGCTACTTGTTTCCGTCATCGCTTTTTCTTATGTTACTTGTTTCACATAATAACATTTGCATTATGGATTGTCAACTATTTTTAAATTGTGCAAAGTCAGAAAATGTGATAGAATAATCTCCGAGTTAATCTGTTGTGGCAGAATCTATTTTAAGGAGGAGACAGTGTTATGTTTCGTATGAAAAGTGGTAGGAAAAGTAACAGTGACAGTAGGTTTCATTTTGGCAGCAAAGTAAGGGGAATCTTCTTAACAGGGGTTATGGTTTGTTTCTTTTTAGCCGGCTGCGGCAGCAGTTTCGATGCAGCGGCATATGCAGAGGCATTATTAAATAATTCTTATAAGAACGATTCCGCACAGTTTGTATCATTGGGGATTGGAACAGCAGAAGAAGCAGCAGAACTGTACGAAGAGGGGCTTGATGCAAACGTAGATGCAATGGTTGCATCTGCAGGCGGCAGTGTTACAGAGGAGCAGGCAGAATCGTTCCGCCAGATATTTACTGACATATATAAGGGAGCAAAATATACGGTCGGTGAAGCGGAGAAACAGGATGACGGATCTTATGTTGTAACAATTACATATGAGCAGATGAATGTGTTTGAATCTGCAATGACATCCTACCTGGATGAGGTCAATGCTTTGGTGGAAGAGTGGACAGAAGCATACAGTGCGGGGGAAGAGGTTCCATCCGATGAAGAGATGAATGAACAGATCCTTTCCATGTATAAAGACTGTTTTATTGATTCTTTGGCAAATGCAACATACGATGAACCCGCAACGGCAACACTTCGTATCGAACTGATCGATAATGTGTGGACACCCAATGAGGATGATATTATGAATCTTGAATTGGTTTTCTTTGATATGGAAGATGCTTTGAATGCAGTGCAGTAAGCGGTGGGGCTGCATACTTGGTTCTTATAAGATTTAATGGTTCAGACTGTAGACAAAGCGCCTCTGGCAATTCCTAAGCCGGAAGCGCTTTATTTTCAATTTTCCAGCTTTTTCAGATTCATGCAGATAAAAGCCTTTGTCTTTGATCAGGGTGCAGCAGAAGAAATAATAGGAGGACACTATGAACGATATTTGCCGCAGTATATTCAGGGCGATTCATGAGGAAAAGTGGCTGAGTGTGGAGTACCGGAACGAGCAGGGGGATGTGACGAGGTATTGGATGGGAATCGTCAGCATGAATCCCAGAAGCCGGTTTATGCGTGTGGAAGGGCTGCATTTGGCGAAATATACCACGAAAGAATTGTGGGTGAATATCGATTCTGTTTTATCCGCCTCGGTGATAGACGGTTCTTATTTTCATACGGACGAACAGCTTTTGGAGGATATCAGGCAATGTCCGGCGAAGTATCAGGAGCTGTTTGGTAATGTGGCGAATCTGAAGGTGTTGGATTATCTGGAAGACTGCAACCGTTTGGATGCCACGCCTTACCAGACGGAGTATGCACTGATCCGGCATTTGGACGGGGAATGGAGCGGGAAATATGAGCTGAATCAGGAGCAGTTTGAAGAAATTGTGAATGACTTTCAAATGGGGGCAAGGTATGGAAAAAAGAACCGGAAAATCAAGCAGCTGGCGTTAAATGTCATGAGTGTGAATATGAAGCAGGGACTGTATGTGCTGGCTTACCGGAAGCTGCGGCTGGATGTGGTAAGGCGTACGCTCAGGCAGGAAGAGGAAATCACGGTCTGCACAGAATTTACGATAAACGGGACGAAACAGAGTGTGCGGCGTTTTCTGGATGCAGAGGATTACGGACTTTTAGAGGATTTTATGGCAAATGCGGAACGGATCAAGGACAGGATCACCCGCTCCAACCCGCAGATACAGGGCGTGGATGATATGCCTTACCTGATTGCGATAGGCAGGGAAATTCTGCTGGATTTACATAAGGAATATGAAGCCATTCATAACATGTATGAGGAGGATGCCGTTACTTATCCGGTACGGGCATTTTTCGGGGACATGCTGAAACAGGCGGACCGGAGGAAAAATTATCCCATAGCATTGCTGGGCAGACAGATCAATCTGGACCAGCTGCTGGCAATCCACAATGCGATGAAGTATCCGCTGGCTTATATTCAGGGGCCGCCCGGCACGGGGAAGACCAACACCATTGTCAATACGATCGTTACGGCATTTTTCAATGAAAAGACGGTACTTTTTGCCTCTTATAATAACCATCCTATAGACGGAGTGTGCGGGAAACTGCAGAATATTTCCTATCGGGGGAACCGGGTCATTCCTTTTCCCGTGATAAGGCTGGGCAGCGATGACCGGGTACTGGAGGCGCTGGATCATATCCGGGATCTGTACGAACAGGTAAAGGACGTGAAGATTTATGACAGCACTTTGGAACGGAATAAGGATGACAAGGTGATCCGCACAGGAAAGCTGACGGAGCTTCTGATGCGGCATGAGGAACGGCTGGAACTGCTGGAAAAGGAAGAAGCGATTCAGAAGCTGATGGATGAGAACCGTCACCTGACGTTTCAGACGCAGCTGCAGGGCGTACAGCTTGCAGAAGTGAGAAAACGGCTGGAGAAGATCGGAGAGATTACGGACGAGGAAGCCCTGCGTCTGGTGCTGGAAGACGAGGAGGAATTCCGGAAATACTTATATTATACATCGGCAAAATACATCCAGCGGCTGAAGGAACCGAAGAATGAGGACTTGCTGGAAATTGTTTACAGTGAGGACGAGAAGGAAAAGGTAAAGAATTTCAACGCGTATCTGAAAAAGGAGGAGAACTTAAAAAAGTTCCAGCGTATTTTTCCCGTCATTGCCACAACTTCCATTTCCGCCCATAAGGTCGGGGAGCCGGGAACTTATTTTGATATGGTGGTGATGGACGAGGCGAGCCAGGGAAACATAGCTGTGTCGCTGGTGCCGATCATCCGCGGCAGGAATCTGATGCTGGTAGGAGACCCGCAGCAGCTCAGTCCGGTGATTCTGTTAAATGCCATAGATAATGCCAGGCTGCGCAGAATCTACGGGGTGACGGAGGAATATGATTATATCAGAAATTCCATTTACAAAACGTTTCTTGCCTGTGATGCGGTCAGTGTGGAAATCCTTTTGAGCCACCATTACCGCTGTAATAAACAGATTATTGATTTTAATAACCGGAAATATTATAATAACAAACTGATCATCGACAGTACCAGTGAAGAGAAGAATCCGCTGGTATTCAGAGACATCGAGGAAAATATTTCCTATCAGAAAAATACGGCGCCGCGGGAAGCGGAGGAAATTGTGGAATTCGCAAAAGCCAACAAAGACAAGAGCATAGGTGTCATTACTCCGTTTGCCAATCAAAAGGAATACATCAACGATCTGCTTAAGAAAAATCAAATCGAAAATGTAACCTGCGGTACGGTTCATGCATTTCAGGGAGATGAAAAGGATGTAGTGCTCTTTTCCCTGGCACTGACGGAGCAGACGGGAAATGCAACGTATGAATGGCTGAAAAATAATAAAGAGCTGATAAACGTGGCGACTTCCCGTGCAAAAGAACAGCTGATCGTCCTTTCCAGCCGGAATGCGCTGGAGCGGCTTCACAGGGACGGGCAGGACGATCTGTATGAACTGGTTCAATATGTGCAGACAAACGGCACGGCGGAAGTGACACCGAGAGGAAGCGCATCCCGCGCGCTCGGAATCAAGCCGTACAGCACCGAGTTGGAAGCGGCATTTCTGACGACGCTGAATCATGCGCTGGACAATGTACTGAATACGCAGAGACGCTGCAGTGTGCAGAGAGAGGTCGGTATCGCCCATGTCTTTAACGAAAACAGCAGTTACAATGATCTGTTTTATACCGGGCGGTTTGATTTTGTGGTTTATGAAAAAGGGCTTGATAAAAGAGAGATGCCCATACTGGCGATCGAACTGGATGGCAGGGAACATAAGGAGGACCGTTATGTCCAGGAGCGGGATGAGAAGAAAAATGCCATTTGCAGGGAACACGGGTTTGAACTGATCCGGGTGGAAAATTCTTATGCCAGAAGATACAATTATATTAAGGAGATACTGGCGCGGTATTTTCAGGGGGTAAGGTGAGAATCCTCAATACCTATAGGAAGACATGCTTTTTCTGTCATATCGTACCACCTTTATGAATAATATTATGTTTTGGAAAAGATGAGAAGCGCCTCAGCACTTCTCGGGTTCCGGGTATTCCACTCCGAAACAATCCACGGTAACGGTCTTCATTACCTGATCTTCCAGGGGTCTGTCCGAATAATCCGTGTTTGTCTCTGCGATACGGTTCACTGCATCCATACCTTCTGTCACCTTTCCAAAAGCCGCATAAGCGCCGTCCAGGTGCGGGCTTGTCTTGTGCATGATGAAAAATTGCGAACCTGCGGAGTCAGGGTTCATGCTTCTTGCCATAGAGAGGACTCCTTCGTCATGTTTCAGATGGTTGGTGAAACCGTTTTGGGAAAATTCACCCTTGATGCCGTAGCCGGGACCTCCCATTCCGGTGCCTTCCGGATCGCCGCCCTGGATCATAAAGCCGCGGATGACTCTGTGGAAGATCAATCCGTCATAAAAATTTTTCTGGATCAGACTGATAAAATTATTGACTGTGTTGGGGGCAATATCGGGATATAACTCCGCTTTGATGATATCGCCGTTTTCCATGGTAAATGTAACGATCGGATTCTGTGCCATTGTTTTACTTCCCTTCTGATAAAATATAGTTTATGATAATAGCGGTAAAACCGTGGATGATTATCATACTTATGTTATTGTATCCGATAAAGGACGGTTAGTAAATAGGTGAAAGCATGTTAAAGAAAATAGTTTTTTTGATTTGGAATGAGCCGCTGCTGGAAAGGGCGGCGGAATGGAAAAGGAAGCTCAAGACAGGAAGTGAGAACATCCATATATGGGGGAGATGTGTCGGGAAGGACGGCAGCAGGACGGAGGATGGGGAGAAGCCGGAATCCGGTGAAGCATGGGACGGCAGGAACGTGCAGCTGGAAGAGAAGGAGGAAGAGCGCGGCGGAGAGGATGATAAGGAAGAACGGCCGCGCTGCCTGGAGGAGTATGAAAAAGACAGCACGTTGTTTGTAACGGATAAAGGGGTCATCCTGCAGGAACTGAAGAAGACCGGCCGGTATATTATTGCTTTGCTGTATGAAGGAAATGAACAGGAGGACTTTTCGGGAGTGTCTTATGCGGTTACGGATATAGAAGAAATGTCAACGGACTCTTTTGACCAGGCATACCGGCGTATGGCAGGACTGCCATGGACTGTGCTGGAAACGCAGCGGTGTATGGTCAGGGAAACGACGCTGGCGGATGTGGATGAATTTTACCGGATCTATGCAGAGCCGTCCATCACTTATTATATGGATCCGCTTTATGAGGAGCCGGAACAGGAAAAGGCGTATGCGCAGGAATATATTGAAAAAATATATGGTTTTTACGGATATGGGATGTGGAGTATCGTGCAGAAAGAATCGGGACGGGTTATAGGGCGTGCCGGTCTGAGCTGGAGAGAAGGGTTCGATATTCCGGAAATAGGGTTCGTGATCGAAGTACCCTGCCAGGGGACGGGATATGCATACGAGGTATGCAGTGCGATTGTAAGGTACGGAATGGAGGAATTGGGATTCCAGAGAATACAGGCTTTGGTAGAACCGGGCAATGAAAGTTCCATAAGACTGTGCAGGAAGCTTGGGATGGAATGGACGGACAGGGTAGAGGACAGGGAGAAAGTGTATGAACGGTTTGTGATTGACAGCGGAAAAGCGGGGGATGGGACGGGGCAGCGTCAGAAGAGTTAAAAAAGTATTTGACAAAATTGTCAGAGTGTGTATAATAAAATTCAAACAAAGGCGTTTCTACAGGAGTAGAGGCGTCTTTTTTATGCACAGACCCGTGTATGGAACAAGGAGGGAGGATTTTTATGAAGAAATTGGAAATCATTATTAAGCCTGAAAAACTGGAAGACCTGAAGGCAATACTGGATGACAATGAAGTGAACGGTCTGAATATTGTGAACATTCAGGGTTACGGGAATCAGAAAGGGATTGTGAAGAAGTACCGCGGGGCAGAGTACCGCGTGAATCTGCTTCAGAAGGTGAAAGTGGAGACGGTGGTCAGTGATGTGCAGGCGGAGACGCTGATCAAAAAAATAGTCACGGAAATCAATACAGGCAACTATGGCGACGGAAAAATCTTCATTTACGAAGTGCTGGATGCGGTCAGAATCCGTACCGGCGAGCGCGGAGAAGAAGCGTTATAGGGCAAGGGATTGTCAACGGAGATAATCAGAGGGTTTGAGGAGACCCGGGGATTATCTTTTTTTGTGTAATGAAAAAATGGATTTGCATCGAGGAGGAATAATTATGTATTTATCGGATTTACTGGCCGGCGGGATGCCGCTGGAGGAAGCGACAGAGTTACTGCTGAATGTCATGTGGACCTGCATGGCAGCATTTCTGGTGTTCTTTATGCAGGCAGGATTTGCCGTAGTGGAGTCGGGATTTACCAGGGCGAAAAATGCGGGCAATATTATCATGAAAAATTTAATGGACTTTGTACTGGGAAGTATTTTCTTTTTCCTGATTGGTTTTGCACTTATGTTTGGCAGTGATGCGGGAGGTATCGTGGGAACAAGCGGATTTTTTGATCCTGCTTCCCTGGCAGACGGAATGGGTATGAAGAATGGACTGCCGATCGGGGTGTTTATGATCTTCCATACGGTTTTCTGCGCAACCAGCGCCACCATTGTATCGGGCGCTATGGCAGAACGGACCAAATTTTCTACCTATCTGATTTACAGTGCATGTATTTCCATATTCATTTATCCGGTTACCGGGCATTGGATCTGGTCGGACGGATGGCTCTCCGGCATCGGGTTTCATGATTTTGCAGGCTCCACGGCGGTACATATGGTAGGCGGTGTGCTGGCGTTCATCGGGGCGGCCATAGAAGGGCCGAGGCGCGGCAAATTTACAAAAGAAGGAAAAGCGGTGGCGATTCCGGGACATAATATCGTAATCGGTGCGTTAGGCGTATTCATTCTCTGGTTCTGCTGGTTTGGTTTTAACTGCGGTTCCACTACGGGTGCAGCGACAAACCTCGGAGATATTGCGATGACGACGAATCTGGCGGCGGTAGCGGCGACGGCAACCGTGCTGGCGCTGACCTGGGTACGTTACGGAAAACCCGATGTTTCCATGACATTGAACGGTACGCTGGCCGGTCTGGTTGCGATCACTGCGGGATGTGATTATGTATCAAATTATTCTGCTTTGGCAATCGGTGTCATTGCAGGGGTTATTGTAGTATTTGTAGTAGAATTTCTGGATAAAGTGGTCAGGGTGGACGATCCGGTCGGCGCGGTAGCCGTACATGGCGGCTGCGGGGCCTGCGGTACGATTATGACAGGTATCTTCTGCAAATCCTCTATTTTGGAGGAAATGGGAATGACCCGTTTACAGTTCATAGGTGTGGAGGTTCTTGGAGTGGTATCAGTCATGGCTTACGTGGCAATCCTTGGTTTCATTCTGTTTACGGTATTGAATAAAACGATCGGACTGCATGTTTCAGAGCAGGAAGAGGTCGATGGTCTGGATATCCATGAACATGGTATGGCCGCATATGCAAACTTCCGGCTGCATGACGACAGATAATTATAAAATTGCTTTTATCTAATTTTTGTATATATCATGCAGGAACGTATTCCCCTATACGTTCTTAACCCCGATGTGCTTCCACCACATCGGGGTTTTGCTGTGCAAAGGGCAGATATTTGCAGCTTTGCGCCATGCGTCCCGCGCGGCGGAAAGCTGCGAGAACCTTCCCCTACTGTTTCCGAACGCTGGCTGTCAGGTGTGCCCGCAGTTGGAATTATAAAGAATGTTCGTCTATTTTTTTCAGTTCTTCGGCCGTGAAGTCTCTGCTTTCCAATACCTTCAGGTTATCCAGAATCTGCTGCGGTCTGGAGGCTCCTATGAGCACGCTGGTGATGACCTCGTCCTTGAGAAGCCACTTTAAGGACATCTGTGCCAGGGTTTCACCGCGTTCTGCCGCAATTTCGTTTAATGCTTTTATCTTGCCGAGTGTTTCTTCAGTAAGTGCGTTCTGTTTCAGGAACCGCCCGTCAGTACGGATGCGGCTGTCCTCCGGCACCCCGTTTAAATAACGGTCGGTCAGGAGTCCCTGTGCAAGCGGGCTGAAGGTCAGGATTCCTTTTCCCTTTTTGGCAGCAGCTTTTTTCAGGCCGTTTGTCTCTATGGTACGGTCAAAAATGGAATAGCGGTTCTGATTGATGATAAAAGGGCACTTCAGGTCTTCCAAAATGGAGCAGGCGGCTTCCATCTGTTCGCCGTTGTAATTGGAGAGTCCTGCGTAAAGGGCTTTGCCGCTTTTCACAAGGCTGTCCAGGGCGCCCATGGTTTCCTCCAGCGGGGTATCCGGATCGGGCCGGTGATGGTAGAAAATATCCACGTAATCAAGACCGAGTCTGCGTAAACTTTGGTCCAGGCTGGCAATTAAGTATTTGCGGCTGCCCCAGTTGCCGTATGGGCCTTCCCACATGTCATACCCGGCTTTGGTGCTGACGAGTATCTCATCGCGGTAAGGCTTGAAATCTTCTTTTAGAATTCTGCCGAAATTTATCTCCGAACTTCCGGGTTCCGGTCCGTAGTTGTTGGCAAGGTCAAAATGCGTAATGCCGTGGTCGAATGCGGTCCGGCACATATCTTTCATATTTTCATAATTGCCCGTATCACCGAAATTGTGCCACAGGCCCAGGGAAAGAGCCGGAAGTTTCAGTCCGCTTCTGCCGCACCGGCGGTACTGCATCGTTTCATAACGTGTGGCTGATGCCTGATATCCCATAGATTTGTCCTCCGTTTTGTTATTTTTCAGTAAAAAGACCAATACTGAAAGTACAGGTTCATTTAAGTATAACGGAAACCGGATTTTTTTGCAAAATTTTTATGCCTGCATACGGAAAGCGGTTCTCAGTTTCTGGCTGCCGACGGACTGTTGCGGACTGTCTGCTGCGGCAGGCAGAAACTGAAAATGGACTTCCGCGGAGGGCGGAAGATATGATTGATTCAGGAGTGTGATTAAGGTATAATCAGTGTGTGATCATGAAGCTGCCCCGGAAAGGAACGGTTTCTGAGGCTGCTTGAAACCAGAATAGTCGGAAAAGAGGATGGAACATGCTGGAAGTACGTAATCTGACCTATGAGGTCGTGGAAAACGGGGAGAAAATTACCATAGTAAAGGATATCAACTTTACGGTGGACGACGGGGAGATGTTAGTCATTACCGGACCGAACGGCGGGGGGAAGTCTACGGTAGCAAAACTTCTGATGGGAGTCTTAAAGGCTACGGGCGGAGAAATCCTTTTGGATGGGAAGGACATCAGGGAACTGAGTATTGATGAAAGGGCAAAGGCGGGTATTGGTTATGCGTTTCAGCAACCGCCTGTCTTTAAGGGAATGACGATACGGCGGCTGCTGAATCTGGCGGCAGGAAGGGAACTGCCTGAACCGGTATGCTGTGATCTGCTGAGCAATGTTGGGATGTGCGCAAGGGAGTATCTGGACAGGGAAGTGGATGCCACGTTGTCCGGCGGTGAGCGGAAGCGGGTGGAAATCGCCACGGTACTTGCCAAAAGCCATAAAATCTGTATTTTTGACGAACCGGAGGCAGGAATTGATCTGTGGAGCTTTTCCATGCTGGTGAAGGAATTTGAAAAGATCCATGAAGACAAGAAAGAGACGCTGCTGCTGATTTCCCATCAGGAAAAGATCATCCGTATGGCTGACCGGATCCTGATCATAAAGGACGGAGTGGTAAACGAATGCGGCAATGCGGAGAAGATACTGCCGCTGTTATTTGGGGAAGACAGGGAATGTGCCTGCATGAATCGGAAGGGAGGCCGGATGTATGGAACTGGATGCGATAACAAGTAATGTACTGGAGGCGATCGATGCCGGAGGATTTAAACAGGAGGGGGCATATAATCTCCGTTACAACGGGAGGGCGCTCTGTCATGGCGACAGCGAGCACATTAAAATAAAGAGAAAAGAAGACAAGCCGGGAATCGATGTGTTTATCAGCGGGGAAGCGCAGGGGGAACAAGTGCATATCCCGGTGGTCATTTCCCAGTCTGGCATGACGGATGTCGTCTATAATGATTTTTATATAGAAGAGGGAGCCGACGTAGTGATCGTGGCGGGCTGCGGTATTCATAACAGCGGCTGCAATGAAACGCGGCATGACGGCGTACATGCTTTTCATGTGGGAAAAAGGGCAAAGGTGGTATACGAGGAAAAACATTACGGAGAAGGGGAAGGGACGGGAGAAAATGTCCTGAATCCCGTGACACGGATTTATCTGGATGAGGGAGCCGTTTTTACGCTGGATACGGCCCAGATACGGGGAGTGGATTCCACGGAGCGCAGGACGGATGTGGATATGGGGCCGGACAGCAGGCTCTATGTGGTGGAGAAGCTGATGACGCATGATAAGCAGACCGCGGTTTCCAATATGGAGGTGCGGATGAACGGGGACGGAAGTTCGGCGCAGATCGTTTCCCGGTCGGTGGCGAAGGGGAGTTCCAGACAGACGTTTCATCCCAATGCAGTGGGGAACGCACTCTGCAAAGCACATATCCAGTGCGATTCCATCATTATGGACACGGCACAGGTGTGTTCGATTCCGGAGATTGACGCCCGCAATATTGATGCGCAGATCATTCATGAGGCGGCAATCGGCCGGATCAACACGGAACAGCTGCTGAAGCTGCGTTCGTTCGGGATGTCGGAGGAGGAAGCGGAGAGCGTGATCATTGATAATTTTCTAAGGTGAAATGAAAAGCGGAGGTGTAAAGGGCGGATGCAATGAAAAAAGAAGAGATTTATACCATAGATGATATTTTCGCCCTGCCGGATGGAGAGCGTGCGGAATTGATTGGCGGGTTTTCAATAAAAGTAGAGTCATAGTAAGATATGAGGAAAATAATTCCCTGAAAAAACTTGCATAAAATGTCGAAAAGGGGTATGGTTTCAATAGAAAGTGATAGAAAACAGGAGGCAGATGGAGATGAAAAACCCCGGGAAGGCATTGGTGGTATTATTGGCGGCTGTCCTGCTTGCAGCGGTGACGGCGGGATGCGGAAAGAATGTGGACAAGTCGGATACGGTCCGCTGGATAAACGGGACGCAGGCGCTGAGGGCTGAAGTAAACGGATGGGATTGTGCAGTGTTTGGAGGAGAGGCTGTTAAGGATGATGCGGCGGCTTCGAGGAAAGAGCGTCTGGCGGAAGAGTGGGAAGTGACGGACCGTGCTTCTGCGGATGAGACGGTGGACTGGCTGTTAAGTGAGGGACACCGTATGTCCTTTGCGGAGCGTATGGACCTTCTGACGGAAAGCGGACTGGCCGGCGCGGCGGAGGGAGAACGGGCGGATTTTATTTATGAGCATTATGAACTGACAGAGGAAGAGGCGCAGCGGTATGCACAGCTTTATAAAGCGTATGGGGAAGCGGGTGCGGATGCCGTGTCGGCATGGGATTACAGCCGCGCCATATCGGTATTGGCGGATGGCTATGTGGCAGGGTATTATACGAAGGAAGAGGCATTGGACAGGTCTTTGGAAATTGCCGGCGTGATGCAGGGCATTTATGGTTCCTGGGATGCTTTCGCGGACAGTTATCTGCGGGGGTATGAATATGCGGCGGAGGAAAGCAGCCGGGAGAGAAGGGGAATTTATGAGACGTTAAAAGCGGCGGAAGACAGCGTGTACCTTTTGGACTGGAATCTGGCGTTGGAGAAGAGTTGGTGAGGGGGAAATTAATTCCCTGAAAAGCTTGCATAAAATATCAAAAAGGGGTATGGTTTTAATAAAGACTGGTAAAAGACGGGGAATTTTATAAAGATAATTTTTTTCATGGTACATAAAGTTTCAGGAAAAAAATGTTCCGGAAACTTTATGTATTTTTTTATCTTCTTTTATAAAAATAGGAAAAGAAAATTTTTAAATCAAAAACAACAAAAATATGTCAAAAGAGGAAAGCGGGGATGAAAATGCCGGTACTGACACAGGGAGATTTAAGAGTTCTGTCTGCAATCCCGATTGCGGATATTACGGATTTTTACATGAAGATACATAAGAACAGTCATGGTTTTTTCAGATTGGAGGGAATCATTCCGGAAGAGGAGGGAGAAGAATCTCTCCTGCAGCCTCTGGCATGGACGGAAGCGGCAGTATACGCCGGTAATCAGATCCTTTTTGCCGGATTGCTGAAAGAAGTACAGGTTATGCAGGAGGGAAGGGGATACCGGATATCCCTGACGGGAGTATCTTCTACGGAACGGCTGGACTGCCGGAAGAAAAGCAGGTCATTTCAGGACAGTTCCATGACTTATCGGGAAGCAGCGGAACGGGTGCTTGCGGATACGGAAGGTATGAGAGTGTGGTTTCACGGAGAAGACAGGAAAATCGGAAAACCTGTTTATCAGATTGAAGAAACTGACTGGGAATTTCTTGTGAGGCTGGCGTGTATGCAGGAGACGGCTGTTGTGCCTTTTGTGTATGCCGCATCCGCCGGGATAGGAATCGGTCTGCCGGAAGGTCAGAGACGGACGGCTGAAACAGGAGCGGAAGAGGAACAGGTCTGGTCTGACAGGCGGAGAACAGGGGTTTGCCGCAGAATCCGGACCGGTGAAAACTGGGATATCGGGGACCGGATAGAGATGGAAAAGCGTGAGTACGTCATAATTGCGAAAGAGTGTCAGTTGGAAAAAGGCCTCCTTGTTTTCCGTTATATAATGTCCGGGCCTGCAGCCTTCCGGACGGAACCGCTGACAGTTCCATACGGGGAAGGGATTTTGCTCCCGGCTGTAGTGCTGGACACGGAAGGAGAACGGGTCAGGGTAAAATTTGATATGGACAGGGAGCAGGATGAGGAAAGCGCTTACTGGTATCCGTGGCGGCCGGACATGGGAAATCTGATGTATTGTATGCCGGAAAAGGGAGAGCGTGTTTATATTCATGCAGGGGAAAGCGGCAGGGCAATATGCGGTATTCATAAAAACGGCAGCGGTAATGCGGAGATGAATCCTGCCTGCCGGTATTTTAATACGGAAGCGGGAAAAAGCATGTATCTGACACCCGGTGCGGTGGGATTTTTGGACAGAAAGCAGGAAAAGCCGCTGCAGATGGAACTGGAAGACGGGACGGGAGCAAGTGTCATGAGTCATAAAGGGCTGGTCATTTATGCAAAGGAAACCGTAGGGCTGAAGGGAAAACGTGTACTGTTCGATGCCCCGCAGGAAATATCTTTGGTGAAGAAGGCGGCAGCGCCTACGGTGATCAATATGTGCAACGGCTTTGATTCCATAGGCGCCGCCAATAGGGTGACGATGGCAGGAGCAGGCGGAGATGATTTTCCCATGTTCGGGGAAGCCGGGATGCAGGAGGACAGAGGACGCGGAAGGGAAGAAGAACGGAAGAAAACGGAGCAGGAAATTATCGGTTCCACGCCGGTTCCGAATTTGGAGGAGAGTTTCATGAGACGGCTGGAGGGATGTCAGGTGAAGCGTCTCGGCGGTTCGGGAACCGGCAGTTCAGGAGACCGGAAGACAACGGAGGGAGGTGTATGGCATGGCTGATTCCATGGAAACGGGAGGGGTAGGAAAGAACCCCGCCATAGATAAAATTAACCGGCTGGATGCAGTCAGCGGCCGTATCAGCGCTGTCAGCGAACTGGAAAACAAAGTATTCCATACAAAGAGGCAGAGGGCGGAGAAGATTCTGCAGAGACGGAAACAGATCATAGAGGAGTTTGGTATCTGTTTTAAACGGAGGGAGGAAGAACATGAGAATATTCTGCACAAAAGAGAGCGAGGGGTGTATTCAGGAGAGCATCCGGCTGGTCTCGATGAAGCTGGGTGGGACTTTGCAGCTGGAACTGCCGGAAGGATTTCAGGAGACGGGAGATGAGAAAATGCACCGATATTACCCCTGCGGGGAACAGCCGGACATTCTGCTGGAGGGCTGCGGCGGCGTGCAGATGACCGGTCGGTTTACGGAGCGGAAGCTGGAGACGGACAGGGTTCGTCCGGCAGCGGAAGAGATACGGGAAATGGCAGGGGAGGCGTTTCCTGAATACGGGATTTCCCCGGTTTATCTGTGTGCGGAAGGGGAGATTTCCGTGGGATGGTTTCGGATGGAAATGACAGGCAAAGGATTAGAGCATGTGAAAGCCATATGTACGGCGGAAGGCCGTATGGTGATGCTGACTTTTACCTATCCGGAAGCGGAGGCCATAAAATGGAGAAGCATTATACGGCGGAGTTTCCCGACATGGAGGATAAGCAATGGAAAAAATTGACGAGGAAGATGTAGACTGCTTTCTGTTAAAGATGGAACAGATCAGGGAACTGGAAGAAAATCGTGAGACGGACATGGGAAAATGGCATCGCTTTTCCCAATGCATTATCCGGATTCCGGCGGTTTTTCTGCCGGTGGAAGGAACGTTGGCAGCGGATATTTTCTGGTCGGAGAACCGCCCGGAGACCATGTTCCTGACAGAAGAGCGCACGGAAGGGATTACCCTGCAGGAACTGAAGGAAGCAGAATTTCTTTGGAAGGAGGGAGAGGAAAACCCCCTGGAACCGGTAAAGAAGATGCTTGAAAAGCTGGATGACCGCACGGTATGCTATGACATGGGTACGGAAGGGGATGAGGTGAAAGTACATTGGCTGGAATATAAAAGTTTTGCTGCAGATGACAGGGTATATAATGTGATTTTTCTTTTCAGGACAGGGGAAAAGGAGATTCTGGGTACGTTTTATTGTCCCTTTGGGGAGTATGACAGATGGAAAGCGGCGGTATGGAAGATGATGCAGACGATAAGGACTGCGGATGAGGAATGGGAGGATATGGATGAGAGAGCATGAAATCAGGACGGCACCGATAGAGTTTCTGGATATTTTGGAATTACGGATAGAAGAAGAGATAAACCGGCATGGAAGAATGGTGATTGCTGGGCATATAGCGGATGAAGAAGAGGAAGAGTATACATGGATGCTGTCGGGGGAATTGTGGGAACAGGTGCAGGCGGTGAGTGCGGACGGTGAGATACGGATCTTATTTAACGGAATCATAACGGGTTATTCCATAACACGCATCAATGATCAAAAGAAGCTGACGCTTGAAGTGATGACAGGGAGCAGTCTGCTGGATGAAAAAACGCATCTGCGTTCTTTTCAGGATCCGTCCATGGATTATGAAGGAATTTTCAGGAAAATAACAGAGGAATATGCAGAAGCAGGAGTCATATTTGCCGAGCCGTTTCAGGAAGCCACGGGAGGACTGGTTCTTCAGTATCATGAAACGGAATGGGAATTTTTAAAGAGACTGGCCAGTCGGAAGAATCAGTTTCTGGTACCGGCTTCTTATGTAAAAGGGGAGAAATTTTTCTATGGGCTTCCGGAGGGAGAAGAGTTCCGGATTGCGGAAGGAGCCAAATACCGGATGGGAAAGAATCTGGGGGAATACAGAAGGAAGGCCGGTCAGGGAATGGCGGTGTCGGAAGCGGATTTTCTGGAATATATGATAGAAGACAGGGAACATCACAGGATTGGGGATTATGCGATGCTGTATGGGAGAAAATTCTCCATATACAGGATGGAAAGCAGGTATGAGGGCGGAGAACTGCTGCACTGCTGTTATCTGCGGCGGGAGAAGGGTATGAAGGTGCCGGAGATATGGATGGAAAAGATGACAGGGTGTACGCTGGATGCCAAAGTGGTAAACGTAAAAGAAGACAAGGTGCAGGTATCGGTTGCAGGAGATGAAAATGCCGGACAGGAAGCGAAGGTATGGTATCCGTATGCCACCGTTTACTCTGCTCCGGACGGTACGGGATGGTACTGTATGCCGGAGCCGGGGGACGAGGTGCGGCTGACGGTACCGGAGAAGCGGGAGGCGGATGCTTTTGTGAGCAGTTCCGTCCATATGGAAACGGACAGTGAGGATCGGAAAAATCCGGAACATAAAGTATTAAAAAGCAAATATCGGAAAGAAGTGCGCTTCACTCCCGATTCCATTGTAATTACCAATCATCAGGGGACGCGCATAGAACTGACGGATGCGGAGGGCATCCATATCGTCAGCGCTCATTCCGTCATGCTGGAGGCGGCGGAAGACGTGACGATTGCCAGTGAGACCGGTTCGCTGCTGGTGGCAGGCAGTTCCATGGTGAACCTGAAACAGAAGGGAACGAGCCTGCAGCTTGATAACAGTATTTCCTTTATCGGGGGTGAGCTGAAGATACAATAGGGCACGGCAGGCGGAACCCGAAAACTGACTTTTAAAGGAGGAGACTTATAGTGTTTTACAGGGAGAAACTGATGGAGGATGCAGAAACATTTGGCAGGGAAAGGTTTGCGGCCAGCATAAGGGAACTGGAAAAAGAATATCGGAAAGAGGAGCGCAGGGAAGCCGTGACGGAGGCGTTTGCAGGACTGTTCCGCCAATGGGGACAGCAGACGGACAGGGAGGCGGCCAGTCTCGGTATCTGTTATCTGCACCGGGTCATACGGATGCGGACAGGAGAACTGCGGCTGACCCTGTACGGAAAAGAATTTTATATGGACCGGGAACCGACGGAAACGGTATGGCGTCCGCTCCTCTTCTTCGAACGATATGAGCAGGATATGGAGGAAATTACAAAACAACTGCAAAAGAGACATCCACGGATATACCGGTATGAAGAGGAAGCGGTCCGCCTCCGGTATGCGGAATATTATTATGCGGCGCTGGAGTCCCTGTGCAGGGATATGCTGGAGGAAATCAGGGGCAGCAGGGAATATATGGAACTGAAGCGGACGGAAGATTTCTTTATTTTTTTCGGAAAATGGAGGGGAGAAGCGGCGAAACTGTAATTCTGTGCAGACAGAAAACAGACAAAAGCAGAAAGAAAGGGGAAAATGAACATGGAAAAGAGATATTTCACCCTTACGGTTCAAAGCGGTAATCCGATACCGCAGGTAACGGGCTGGTATGGAAAACTGGATGTAAGGAAGGTAAACCGGAAAGATTACCGCAGTCTTCCGGAACATCTGATATTGGAAATGAAATCGGGGATGGATGTCATTTATCCGGATATACTGACAGACCCGGTACTGATGGTATCGGAAGGGGCTATGGAGGTGATCCGGATGTATGACAGGCGGATGCCGTTCTTTTACCTGGTTTTGTTTGATGCCGGAAAAGAGGTGTGTGTATCTTATTATTGTCCCATACTGGCGGAAGGAGAGGAAGCGGAGAACGCAGTTCTGTACCGGGTAAAAGTGCGGGAGAGATACGAAATCAGAATCTGTGAGGAGCTTGCTGAAAGCCTGCTGGACCGCGGGGCGGTAGGATTGGAACTGCGGGAATGCGGGGAGACGGAACCGGATGTAACAGTTACAGGAGCGGCAGGAAGGCCGGCGCGGAATAATAGGTATTAGATAAGAGAAACGGAGAAGAATATGGGGAAAAGTTATTTGGTAGAAGGTGCGAGACTGAAATGTATATGCGGCAGTAAATGCAGCAGCCTGAAAGTGACGGATCACGGCTACCGGGCGGACGGGAAGAAAAAAGCGAACTGTAAGGACTGCCTGGCGGAAATCAATATAACCGACTTCGGAACATGCAAAATGAATCAGCAGGGGAAGGTATGCAAAGGATTCATGAAGCTGGCCGAACAGTGGGAAAATACCGGCGGAGATTCCTGGAAACTGGAAAAACTGAGCGGCCATACCGCACTTACGATGGACAGTGTGCTTCTGTGCAAGAGGGGAGGCATCATTGTGCCGGAGACTTCCGGACAGGGAGCGGTGAGGAAGATCAACTGGGGCGCTCATCTGGCCAGGTACGGAATGAACCGGCTGGCTTCTTCGCTTGGAAAAAAGGACGGATGTCTGTACGGACGTGATCCGGTTAACCTGAACACGGGAAATTTCCTCTATGAGAAAGAGGATCTCGTGATAGGGGGAGTTACTAAGATTTCATTCCGGATGTATTACAATTCCATGGATGAATACAGAGGCGGAAGTCTGGGAGAGGGCTGGCATCATAATTATGAGATGTATGCAGAACAGAAGAAGGAAGGAACCGTGCATCTCCATCTGGGGGACGGACGGGAAATCCTATATCGTCCAAAGCTTGGGGATTTGTATACACCGGTATTCGGCGATGCGGGTCTGCTGAAGAAAGAAACGGACGGATACCGCTATGTGACAGGAAGTACGGAGTATGCTTTCGGAAGCGACGGGTTCATCCGTACGATGACAGACAGGAATGGGAATACGGATATGTTCCTGTATAATGATAAGGGCCAGCTTGCGGAGGTAAAAGGGGCAAACGGCGGCGTGCTGCATTATGAATATAACAGGGAAGGCAATCTGTACCGGGTATATGACCATACGGGGAGGGAAGTGCGTCTCTGGTACAGTTACCGTGTACTGCAGAAATTTCAAAATTCCATGGGATATGTTTATACGTATGGTTACAACGAAAACTTGCGGCTTGAGAGCGTGACCACGCCGCGGGGGATCGTGGGCGTGAAGAATGTTTATGACAGTGCAAACCGGGTAGTGAAGCAGGTGACGCCGGATGGAGGCGTGGTGGAATTCTGTTATGACGATGAGGGGATGTGTACTTATGAGAGAGACCAGAACGGGTATATGGTATCTTATGAGAGTGACGACAGGTTTCGGAACATCAGGACGGTTTATAATGACAGTGAGGAATTGTTCCAATATAATGATGATAACCGGTTAATTTGCTATACGGACAGGAATGGAAACAGAACAAGGTACAGTTATGATGCAGGAGGGAATCTAACGGGAATTACGGATGCACTTGGAACACATACTGCTTTCCGCCGTGATGGGAAGGGACGGCTTTTATCCGCCAGCATAAACGGGAAAGAGGTAAGAAAGAACAGTTATGACGGAAAAGGGCGGCTTTTAAAGGTTACGGATGCGTTGGGCCGTACAAGGGAAACCGTATACGGGGATAACGGACTGCCGGAACGGATGCTCCTGCCGGATGGCAGCTGTATACGGATTTCCCATGATGCAAGGGGCAATATTCAGAGTATTACGGATTCCTACGGCTGTACCGTACAGTATGATTATGATGAGCTGAACCGTGTCATAAAAACAACGGATGGGGAAGGAAACTGCGTAAGTTACCAATACGATGCAGGGAGCCGTCTGCTTGCTGTTACCAATCAGGAAGGAGCTGTAAGGAGTTATGCTTATAACGGAAGCGGTAAGCTGATACGGCTGGAAGATTTTGACGGGAGCGCTGTGGACATGGAGTATAATGCCATGGGCAGGCCGGAGAAATTTACGGACAAGGAAGGAAACCGTACAAAGGCAGCGTATGATGCGGCGGGAAATCTGGCGGAAATGATTTTTCCGACGGGATTAACGGCATGTTACCGCTATGACAGGGATAACCGTTTGGTGCAGGCGAGGCATACGGCTCCGGAACAGGAGGATGGGAAAGCGGCGGTAACGGATTACACCTATGATGGCGCCGGAAATTTGCTGCATGTGTCTGTTGGGGACGGGAATAGCATATTGAGGGAAACTTCTTACGAATATGATGCGCTGAACCGTGTTACTGCCGTTACGGATTCCTCAAAGGGAAGGACGCTCTATGACTATGACAGCGTGACAGGCAAGGTATGCCGTATTACGGACGCGCTTGGAAACCAAAGGACATTCCGCTACAACGGAGCGGGGGAACTGACGGAAAAGACGGATATTTATGGAAATACCACACGCTATGAGTATAATGCGCTGGGGCAGACGGTATCGGTGACGGACGGAGCCGGACGTACGACAAGGTACAGCTACCTGCCCGGCGGAAGGCTGGAGAAGACGGTGTATCCGGACGGCAGACAGATGATGTATGAATATGACGGGCTGGGCAGGGTGAGCAGGAAAACGGACGGGCAGGGATACAGTCTGTTTTATTCTTATGATGTCTTGGGAAGGGTGCAGCGCATTTCAAGCAATGCAGAGCAGGCGAAATACTATGCTTATGACGTAATGGGGAATATCACGGCCATTACGGATGCGAATGGGAATACAACGCGGTATGCCTATACCGTGGGCGGTAAGCTGCGCATGGTGACGGATGCACTTGGAAACCGGACGGAGTATGCCTATGATGCGGCAGACGGGCTTACCCGTATCTGCCAGCACGGGAAGGCGGGGGAAGCCGACCGCGTCACGGAATATGAAAGGGATGTTTTCGGACGGGTGACGCGCATAAGGGATGCCCTGGGCGGAGAGGAAGCATACTGTTATGATATGCTCGGAAGAGTGACAGAAAAGAAAGACCGGGACGGCCTGACGACTGTGTACACTTACACTGCGGGCGGGGAAACGGAGAGCATCCTTTACGGAGACGGATGCAGGGCGGGGTTTGAATATACCCCGCTTGGACAGCTTGCGGCGGTCAGGGACTGGCTGGGTGAAACAAGGTTTGAACGGGACGGGCAGGGAAGGATTTCCGGCATCACGGACCATGAGGGCAGGAGCGTGCGTTATGAATGGGGAAAGATGGGGGAAAAACGCAGAATGGTTTATCCGGACGGCACGGTGACGGACTGGGATTATGACGGGCTGCTGCGTCCCGTGGAAATGAAAAGGACGGCAAAGGGGCAGGATACACTGTGGATTCAATACCGGTATGACGGGCAGGGGAGACTTGCCGGTAAGAAAAGTTCCGGCGGATACTGTACGAAATGGGATTATAACGGACAGGGACTGTTATGCGGGCTGGTGCATGAAGATGCTTCGGGGATACTTGACCAGTACCGTTATGGTTATGATGCCATGGGAAACCGGACGGTTATGGAAAAGAAGCGGAGCGGGCTGCAGGAGGAAAGCGGCCGGTACCTTTATACCTATGACGCACTGCACAGACTGACCGGCGTGGAAAAGGACGGGGAAATGCTGCGGAGTTACCGCTATGATTCTTTCGGAAACCGCACGGGGATGGAAGATTACGGGAGAGGGACGAGGAATGACTATGCATATGACGCATTGAACCGGATACAGGAGAAGTGGGAGCGGCAGGTTACAGACTGGAAACAGGAGGAAGGACTGCCGGAGGGAACTTTCCGGGACGGCGGTGTCCTGCATAGAACGTATACGCATGACGGGAGGGGGAACCTGACGGGCGAGTACCAAAACGGGGAGCTGCTCCACGGTTACGGGTTCAATGCCATGAACCGGCTTGCAGAGGCATGGAATAGTGAAGGGGAAAAGGCGGTGTATTTCCATAATACCCTCGGACAGCGGACGGGGAAGGACGGAAGCAGAGGGAAGGAAAGCTACCTGCTGGATATGGGGAAGCCATACCATAACCTGCTGTGGATGGAAAACGGCAGGGGGAAGCAGAAGTTCTACTGGGATTATGGAGCTGCAATTACGGAGGACGCGGACAGGGGGGCGCGTTATTACCTGGCGGATGAGCTGGGAAGTCCGCTGCGCGTATTGTACCGCAGCGGGAAGGGGGACGTTTACGGATATGATGAATTCGGGGAGGATGCAGGCGGACCGGAAAGCGGGAACGAAACTTGCCGGCCTTACGGCAGACAGGGGGAAAGCCAGCCGTTCGGTTTTACGGGGTACCGCTATGATGATATAGGCGGGACTTATTATGCCCAGGCACGGGAGTATAAAGCCGGTATGGGAAGGTTTACGGCGGAGGATGTGCTGAGGGGAAATCATGCAGTGCCTAAAACGCTGAACCGGTACGGGTATTGCTGGGGGAATCCCATGGGATATATGGATTTGGATGGGAGAACACCGGTCCAGCAAATGGGTGCAAATGAAATTTTATGGGATTATTTTCTCAATGAGGTGAATCATACCATAACTGCCTGGCAGATAGAATGTTATAATGCAGTTGAGTCCGTGAAAAATGATGTGAAGGAGGTGGTGGACGGCAGTATAGAAGCATTCTGGCGAGGTATGGATGCTGGCATGGAATTCACGGACAGTACAGTTCATATAGTAAAGGATAATCTGGCGGAATATGATTTTACATATTCTTTTGGTGGAGGTGTGACTCTTACTCCCGGTTTTTGGTTGTTTAGTGGCAATATAGGTTTGGCTATGGATACAAAGGGAAATATGGGGATTCAGGGAACATTAAGTTCAGGAGTGACAATAGGACTAAAATCAATTGCTTGGGGGTTATTTACGAGTATATCTAATGCTCCTGATATATATGCTTTGGAAAAGGAAGGAACTGATATAGGCGGATCTGTTATTTTTCCAGCAATTTTGGCTGTTTTGGGACTTGACTTAAATTTTTTGGGAGACATAAATAAGAAGCCATACGAAGGTTATTATGGGCTTACAGCATCTGTTGATAACGGAGAAGGATTTGACTTACATGTTACGGAGGGATATACATTTCCTATTTTTAAATACGTAAATGTATTTGACACTTGGGATCGTATTTATAATGCATATACTGGTAAGCGATGTGGAATGGAAAATTGAGGAAAAGGAAAGAAGGAAGTGGATAAGGAATTAAGTTTACATATTTTGGCAATACTAATTTTTTCAATCACTATAGGAGGCAACCTTTGCGTTTGGATACCATACTATAAAAGAAGGAAGTTATATAAAACCGATTTGAAAGCAGGTGAAAGCAGGGAAAGGATGAAATTTATAACAAAATATTCCCCGGATGAGGTTGTTTGGAAGTTGAGGTGTCATGGTGTAGGTGATGTGTTTGAATATGAGATTAAAAAAGAGTCTGATGCCGTATTCCTGCTTATCATAGATAGAATTAAAAAGTTATTTAATTATTCCCAGGGAGAAGTCAGATATAAAATTGTAATTAAGCAAGAGGGGGAATACACAGCCATATGGGTGTTTCTGCTCGAATGTAGAAATGAGTATTCAAAGGACAGGTTTGGGTGGGAAATGAAAGGTTTTCTAATAAAAAAATTAGATGCAGAGAATGTGGAATTTGATTTAGGAAGGAAAGAGCCTGAACAGTGAAATCTGTGAAAGGCAGGGTTGGTGTGGAAATGAGATGCCCCTAAACTGGTTTGCCCAATAAAAAAACGATAGAGGAATCGGGGGTGAAATGAAAGGGAAAACTGAGGGGAGGAACGGATTATTGATATTGCAGAGAAGTACGGCTACCGTTCCCCGACTGCATTTAACAGGGCGTTTCAGTCTTTTCACGGGATAGCCCCTTCGGCTGTGAAAGGCGAGGGCGTATCCGCACCGCCAATGGGACTTTTAGGTGTAAGTGTCTGCAATGATGAAGAACAATGGAAATATTTTATTGCCGTTTCCAGTACAAAAACAAGCGGTGAATTTGAAGAACATACCGTTCCTGCGTCCACTTGGGCAATCTTTTCTGGAACGGGTACAAACCAGTCCATACAGGAATTGGAGCAGCGGATCATAACAGAGTGGCTTCCGGCCTCTGGATATGAATATGCCAACGCTCCCGATATTGAGGTTTACTTAAATCCAGACCCACAGAACGCACAATATGAGGTATGGATACCCGTAGCAAAGAAAAGGCATAGCGGAGGGACTTATGGACGAGAAATTTAATATCTTTATGGAAGCAGTTGATGAGCGTTTCCGTAGCTTTGTAAGCCAGATCAACAGATATCTGACAGGGAACGGCTGTAAATGCGACATAAAACCGCAAAAAAAGCGGCTATGTTGTGTCCTATGTGTTAAACGGCAGCAAAAGGACTTTGGCAGCCTTCGTATCCCGAAAAACTCGGATGAAGCTCCGCATTTATCCTGATCATCTTTTGTCATTTTCTGCAAAAACAGGACACATTCTGCAAGGGGGATTGTGGAAGGAATTTCTATTTGGTATTTTATAAACATAATATGGATTTGGATATAAAGGTCCATGTTCATATGGAAATAAATGTGCACAGATCATGTATATTTATTTAATTTTTAGGGAAGGAGGTGTATCACATGAAAAAGCTTGGCAAAAAAGTAAAGAAAAATGCTGGTTCTTTGCAGATGTATACATACTGCAATTGTACGAATTGCGGATGCACGGTACATGTAGACTCTTCATCTTCTAGGTACACGAACAAGAAACAGCAGAAAGATTAAGAAAAAGTGGAAAAGGCTGTTATGTGAAATTGAGATAGCAGCCTTTTCTGTCAGCGAGGAAAATAATGAGTAAACCGTTTGTTCACTTTTTTGAAACACCTAAGGGTAAATATTTTTATGATGTTAATACAAATGCCATTGTGGGGGTCACTTCCCGGTTATATGAATATTTGAATGGCGGAACAGAGTATCCCTTGGATCATGCGGATACTTTAAAAGAGTTAGAAACATTAACATGGGCAGGAATGTTAAGTACGGATAAATGGGAGGCGATCGAACACCCGGCAACCCGGCTGTTAAAAGAAAATCTGAATGGTTCAATTGAGATGCTGACACTGCAGGTTACACAGCAGTGTAACTTACGCTGCCAGTACTGCCCATATTCTGGCAGCTACTATAATAGAAAACACAGTAGTGCAAGTATGAATATCGAAATTGCTAAAAAGGCGGTAGATTTTTATATACGGCATTCATTTGACAGACATGAATTGAATATTGGTTTTTATGGAGGCGAGCCGCTCATACAATATGATTTGATTGAGGAAGTGGTAGATTATGTGCGTAAACATGGGGAAGGGAAGAAGGTTAATTTTCATATAACGACAAACGCAACGCTGCTTGACCTGAAAAAAATCACTTTTCTGGCAAAGAATAAGTTTAAGATCACAATAAGCCTGGATGGGCCGCGTGAATTGCATGATAAAAACAGAAAGAAAACGGACGGAAAGGGAAGTTTTGATAAGGTAATGGAAAATATTCAAATGATACAGAAGTATTTTCCGGAATACATAAAGGAGATCATGTTTAACTGTGTGGTTGACGGACGGGGAGATTATGGCTGTTTAAATGATTTTTTTACCAACTACGATATTATTAAGGATATTCATACTACCTTTAGCGATATAGCAGAGGAAGGAATAAAGGATCAGGAACTTCTTCTGTCCAGCGAAGATTATGATAAAGCATATCAGTATGAGGTATTTAAACTTTTACTGAATAAATGCAATTTGATTTCCGATAAAGCGGTATCCCCTATAGTCAGGTCATATTACGATTTTATCAGAATGATGCTGAAGGGGAGGAGTGTTGGGTATGCGTACAATAATACCGGACATCCGGGAGGACCTTGTATTCCCGGAGTGCATAAGCTGTTTGTAAACATTAATGGTGATTTTTATCCTTGTGAAAAATTAAACGAGGATATAAAGGAATTTGTGATTGGAAATGTTGAAAGCGGATTTGATTTTGAGCGGATTGAAAACATATTAAATGTTGGAAGATCAACACAAGAGGAATGCAAAAACTGCTGGTGCAGTAGGTACTGTTATCAGTGTATTTTGTTTTCGGAAGAAGGAGACTCGCTGTCTGCTGAAAAGAGAATATCCCATTGTAAAACAGTAAAAAAGGCGACAGAAAATATGTTTAAAGATTACTGCTTAATAAAAGAAGCAGAGGCAGATGACAATCATATTTATTTTCTTTAAAATTTATGGGAGGAATGAAATGTGAGAAAAATTGCATTATATCCATATGATGTTTCAAACTTACATTTACTGCTGCACAGAGCCATGATTGATATTTCAGATGAAGATATCATCGAGTGTGTTTCACCCGGAGGCTGGGGATATGAGAATGAAGACGCAGGATATAAAGTAGGCATCAATACGGGGATCCTTGTAAAAAGCGATCTTAATAGTTTGATCAATGAAATAGATGTGCTGATAATAACAGAGTCTGTTTTGCCGCTGCCTGGTACAGAGCTGACAGAGAAGATAGAGAATGTTTTAGATAACGGTAAAAGGGTCACTGTGTTTAGAAAAATGGATGAGGATTGTGAAAAACAGTTAATTGAAAAATCACATGTGAACCGTAACCTGGAAGTGTATGCAGGGAATCCGTTAAAGCCATATACGGATATAGAAATGGCGGACACAGGTATAGATGAAATTCCGGCGCCTATAGTATTGGTTTTGGGAGCCGGCGAGAGATGCTGTAAGTTTGATGTGCAGCTGGAATTAAGGAAAGCATTATTAGAACATGGGTATGTTTTAACACAGATTGGAAGCAAAAATTATTGTGAATCTTTTGGCTTTCATTCTTTTCCTGATTTCATGTCAGAGCATAGCGAATATACAGAAAGAGAAAAAATTATCGGATTTAATAAATATGTTAAGATGCTGTATATGCAGGAAAAACCGGATGTGGTGATCATCGGGGTGCCGGGCGGGGTTTTTCCTTTCGATGATTATTTTAACAATAATTTCGGGATAACAAATTTTTATGTTTCCAATGCGATTGCTCCGGATTATGTTATTTTTAACTCTCTTTATGTAGATGCTTTATCGGAATATTTGGAAGCAGTAAAAAGGCGCCTCCATGATAAATATGGCTATGAAACGGATCAGGTATTTATCAGCAATTATGCACTTAATTATGCGGTATCTAAATCAGATCAGATATTGACATATTTAACATGTAAAACATCATCTTTAATAGAAAGAACAAAGGGATTGGATACTTACAATATATATGATTGCAGCAGTAAAAAGAATTCCATACATAAGTTGATTGATACTCTGCAGGAATATGCTAATATTTCGGTAATATAAAGGGGGAGTATATGGCAGAGATAGAAAAAACAAAACAGGATATACGTTCTAAAATATTAAAAATAGCAAATAAAGAAATTGCAGAAGATGATGTAAATGTGCTTGGCAAACCGTATTATCTGGAACCGAGAAGTTTAGTATATCTGTTTATGGAAGTACAGCAGGATTATAATATTGATATTCCTGAAGAACAGTTAATAAATCAGCAGTTTGCAACGATAAATGGTATCTCGTCAATAATATTAAGTTGTTTAGATAAAGAAGTCTGATTTTGTACATGACTGACGGACTGATGTTGCTGAAGATGATGAGGTTAATATTTTGAAGACAAATATATTGGAGGAAACGGACCAGGCATCAGATTATAATTGCAGTCTGGTCTTTTTTGTTTTAATATAAGAGATTTATATCCGGGCAGCAGGACGGCAGGCAGAAACTGAAAATTGATTTCCGTGGATAATATATTGCATTGCATATCACAAACACAGACTAACATTAAGGTTTTAAGTAAGATATGTCGAAATACAAAGCAGGAAGAGTGTGGAATACCGAGAACGGGCTACTATAAAATTCTTGGAAAGGGGAATTGAATGAATGTTCAGGATTGCCATATGTGATGATGAAATTTTCTTTGCGGAAGACTTAAAAGAACTGATTTCTGGTTATATGACGGAGAAAGGTCTTGTTTTTGAAATAGATATATATGGCTCTGGTGAGGCATTGGTAGAATTGGGGATTGAGGTAGTAAAGTATACCGCCGTATTTTTGGATATTAACATGGAGAAGGTTGACGGCATTAAGGCGGCAGAGAAGATCAGAGAAATAAGCAGGGAAGTGTTTATTGTATTTGTGACTGCGTATGTGAATTATTCTTTGGAAGGGTATCGGTTAGATGCTGTCCGGTATTTGCTAAAAAACAAGGTAAATTTTCCGGGTACGGTTAATGAATGTGTGGATGCCCTTATGGATAAACTAAATTATTCCATTGCAAAAAGGGTGTTTGATTTTAAGGAAGGTACAAAAGAAGTATCGCTGGAAAGACTATTGTATATTGAAAGCAACCTGCATAAGCTGGAATTTCACATTATGGAGGATGACATGAAAATTTATACCATGTATGAGACGCTGAATGCCTTAGAAGAGAAACTGGAGGTAAATGATTTTATAAGGATACATCAGAGTTATCTTGTAAATATTAAGCATATTAAGAATGTTGTAAGGTATAAGGTAGTATTGACAAATGGGGTTGAACTGATTATACCAAAGGCAAGGTATACATATGTTAAGGAACAGTTTATATCGTATCAGGGAGAAGTTTAGATGTCTGATCTGTTGGCGGAAATATTGATAATATTTTTTGAAGTGCTTTGCTGTAAAATGTTTTTTGAAATATTTGGAAAGCTGCGTTATAAGGGATGGATTAACATTATACAGCTGATTATTTTGGAATGCAGTGTGTTTATAGCTGCAAGAGGGTTGTCAGATTTATTTATACTAAAGCAGATTGTGATGGCTTCAGTATTTGCCATACTTATGTTCTGGCATATAAAGATAAGTATTAAGAAATCATTTGTATTGGCATTATTACATCAGGCAATGATACTGTCAATCGATTATTTAACTTATTTTATCAGCATAGAACTATGTCTTGTCAATGAAACGGTAAGGAAACAGTATAGTTTAGAGAATGTTCTGCTTATCTTGCTCGGAAAAGCGATTGTATTTTTGTGCATTCTTATTATAGGAAGGAAGCTAAGGGAGAAGCCTACGGAAATCCTTGTTGATGTAGACTGGCTCAAACTTCTTATTTTCCCGATATTTACGATAATAATTATAGCGGCAATGATCTCGGCTTTCAGAAATGTGGAAACGCCTGAACAGATCATGCTGCTGCTCATAAGTTCCTTTGGAATGATCGGAATGAATATAGTGGTATTCTATTTGATCAACGATATAGTAGATAGGGAAACACAGCTATATGAAGACAAGATTTTCCGGCTTCAGGCTAAAAACCAGGCACAAATGTACCGTTCCATTTCGGAGAATTTTGATAAACAGAAAAAGAAGACTCATGAGTATAAAAATCAGATATCCTGTATTGAAGCTTTAGTGAAAAAAAACCAAATTTCCAAATTAGAGGAGTATGTAAAGGGAATTTACAGCAGGCTGGATAAAGAGCTGGATGCCATTGATACCAATAACATAATAGTCAACGCGATTTTGAACACAAAGTATCAGGAGGCAGGGGAAAACGGGATTGTCTTTGTACTGCGGATAAATGATCTGTCGGGACTGAGGCTCGAAGATGAAGATATAGTTACAATATTATCTAATCTGTTGGATAATGCAATTGAAGCATGTAAAAAATGCGACATTAGCAGAAGAATATTGAAATTAAAGTTTGTTATTGAGGATGGCATGGTAAAAATAGGGGTTAGGAATACATTCGATAGTCCTGTTCTTTACGAAAACGGAGAAATAAAATCTACTAGACTGGTGAGCGCAGAGGAACACGGAGTAGGAATTAAAAATATCATAGAAGTTATTGAGAAGTATGATGGCTCGTATGTTATTAAAGATGATGGTCAGGAGTTTTTCTTTTCAATCATGATTCCTGAGTGATAATGAAGCGTCTTATATGTCGGAATTATAAATATATTTTTTAAATTGCTTTCTAAAAATAATTCTTGTCATTTTCTGCAAAAAGCAGCCACATTCTGCCAGACTTATTGATTAATAAGCTATTATAGCTATAATAAAAATGTAAATTTCAAAAAATTAAAGATGCTTTCATTATGAGAGTTGAAAAGGAGGAAATAAACGGCGAAGTAATGGCAGTATTTACTCCATATTCAGAAACAAATCCTGCACCTGATGAATTAGTAAAATCAACGGGAGTAAATGTAGGTTTTTCGCTTGAGGGATACCACCAGGGATATTTGTCTAATCAGTATAATTTGAATGACGGAGATGAAATAAGTATGAATATAACCATTAGTCCACAGGTGTCAAGCAATGTTGGATTGTATAACCATAATACACAGACGTATGGTTGGCCGGCCGGCGGATTAAGTTCAAGCGGATGGTATGGAGTCTTAACAGTATCAGGTAATGGAAAATATTCAATGGCATTTAAGAATAATTCTAACACGACTGCAAATTATAGCGGCTCATATACACTGCCATAATTATTATTCTATAAAAAAGAGAGGTGTTTTATATTAAAAAAAATGTAGGTATTGTTATTATATTGGTTGTAATATTTTTAGCAGGTGCTATTATTTTAGTAAAAACGAATAATGCATCGGATGATATCAGTCTTCCGGCAGAGGAAATACATGTTCAGGATGGTAATGGCGTTGAGCAGCATGAATTTATCCCGTTAGAGCGTGAATAGTAAAACGAGATTCCCGTACAAGCGGGATAAACAGAATGAAACACAGAAGAGAAAGTGGAGATACAAAAACAGGAGGAGCAGAAATGTTCTTCCTGTTTTTGGAAGTACAGGATGCTTTTTGTACCATTTTCTGCTCTGAAGTGTCCATTTTCTGCAAAGTATATTGATATGTTTGCGATTTTCTATATACTCTATACAAGGAGGGCATATAAATATGGTTGAAGAGATAGTATTGAAATTAGTAAACCAGATGGAAGCAAAAAAGATGATCGAAAAAGACAACATAGAATATTATGAGTATGTTTTGATCATTATGGCAGAACGTATCATTGCGGTTGGGACTATGCTGATTATCAGCATTATTTTTAGGCAGTTCTTACCGACCGTTGCTTTTTTGGTATTTTTTCTTTCACTGAGGAAACGGACCGGGGGTTATCATGCCGATAAATTCTGGCAGTGCTATCTATTGACGATCATAACTTATATCGGGGTTGTTCAGGTGGCAGCTGTATTTTCGGAAAAATCCTATATTATGTATGTATTATTGCTTTGCGCAGTGCTTACTGTTGAGGTTATTGGAACAGTGAATCATCCGAATATGGATCTTGATGAAAATGAATTGCGGGAAATAAAAAAGGCCGCCAGATTGCTTGTGCTGATTGAGGCCGGAGTAATTGTTGCCCTTACTGCATTAAAAATGAACCAGCTGTATGTAAGTTATATGTCAATAGCCATTATATTGTGTTCAGCCCTGATGTGTTTTGCAAAAATTATAAAGCAGGAGGTAAAGGCAAAATGAAAAATGCAGAAAAAATTACAGACAAGGCATTAAAGGTAGTGGAGAGAATTGCCCGGAATGAAGTCGAAAAGACTATGATCGGCAGAACATCGGAGTGTGCAGCAATTTGGCATCAGCCGAAAAGACCGAAGAAAAAGGAAAACTAAGAACGGAGCCAAATAGTATTGTGCAGGGTGAAATATATTTGAGCTTGCTGCATAGGCTCTTTCCAAACGGGTTGTCAGAACAGGAAATATTGCAGGGACTAAATGATCTGGTATATGAGCATTTTTGTGTGAAAGTTACTGATACAAAGAAAAGCTTGTTTTCTCCGAACATAGGGTTGTATCCAAGAGATTTGGTCAAATTAGTCATACGTAGATATGAAAAAAGTATTGGGAAAGAAACTTGCTAATGAGTCAGGAACCTTAGTTTCTTATGCATGTGGCTGTCTGTACTATGCTGCTTGTTCATGCCCTTATCCGACAGTTAATCCGGATGCAACAGTGGATTATTCGCAGAATTCAGCGAACAATATCCAGAATGACAGCAAGTTGCTTCTTTGGAGTTAGCACATTAACGGATAGCCTTTAGTAATGAAGGCTATCCGTTTACTTCTTGATCCAACATCACTTATCCATGAGCGGCTGAAATTTATCAAACTGGGAAAGAGAGAATATGAGCAGAAAGTAGATGGTCTTTATGATTTAATGAATCCTGCTGATATGGATAAGATGTATGAAAATATGATTACAAAATTATCATCATATAATGTCAACCAGATTTTTTGAGGTATATTATGGATAAAGGTATCAGAGTTGCAATTATAGATAATGGTGTTTATGAGGTTTTTGTAAAAAAAGGAATAGAAGAAAGCATTGCTGTTGATGAAAACGGTGTTTGCGTAGCTGATACAAAAAATACAGATTGGCAGCAATCCCAACATGGGACAAATTGTGCAATGATATTGGAGAAATATTGCCCGGACTGCCGGCTGATCAGTATAAGGATTTTGGACGAAAAGGGAAGCGGTTCAATTAAAAGCATTTATCCGGCATTGGAATGGTGCTTTAAAAATCAAATAAGTCTGGTTAATTTAAGTTTAGGAACATCAGACTTTAAAGATTGTGAAAAACTGAGAACCCTGATCAATAAATATGCAGCCAAAGGAATGATCATTATAGCAGCAACAGCCAATTCAGGTTTTGTGTCATATCCGGCCAGTTTTACGAATGTGATCGGTGTAGCGACAACGGGCAGTCCTTTAAGCTATTCCAAAGATTATATGCAGATGGGGATCGATACGGTTGTGCCCTCCGAACACACGGTTAAAATTTGTGATGAAGAAATAAAGACATTGCTGAGTAATAGTTATGCCGCACCATATGCAAGTGCATTGATCGCCAATAAATTAAAGGAAGATAATACATTTGATATAAAGAAATTGAAGAAATATGCAAAAGAACAAAGCCATATTGAAATGATGGATGGTATATACGAACCGGATTGGATTAATAGGGCATATGTAGCCGGCAGAGAGAAAACGAGCCGGGCAGAGTATTACTTTGAAACAGTTTCGGGAGAGTTTCATGAAATACGGAGCGAAGCAGAGACTGTAATAGCTTTTTCGGTGGCAGACCTGGAAAGCTTGGATATAAAGAATAAGAATTTAATATATCTCGGAAAAGAAGATATTCATAATTTAGAGGTGCAGGGATTCTTTTGGAGCAGGGAAACCAGGAAGAAACAGATTAAAAATAACCATTATCAGGGAAATGGTCTGGAAGTTCCGGTGGTAATACTGGCAGTCGAAGCCGCAATAGATAGTTTTTATATACTTACTGAATTAAAGAAAGCTTTTGCTAATAATGGTTATAATGCATATGCGATAGGAATGGAGCCGGAAAGTATATTATATGCATTAGAATATATGCCGGAGCCTGTATCAGACCATGATGAATGGAAGAACTTTATAGAGAGCCAGGTCTTTTATAAACAAAGTGATTTGGTCATATGGTGTATGCCATTAGAAGATAAAGAGAAATTTTTGACAGTATATCCTGATTGTGATGTGGAGATCAGCCTTTGCAAAGGGGAGGAAAATATTCTGGCTAAGTTTTCTTTTGAGGAAGAAAGTGTTGAGAAAAAATTAGCAGGATGGATTGACAGG
The DNA here is from genome assembly GCA_910579935.1 of uncultured Lachnospiraceae bacterium. Taxonomy (GTDB): domain Bacteria; phylum Bacillota; class Clostridia; order Lachnospirales; family Lachnospiraceae; genus Kineothrix. The sequence goes on along the minus strand of CAJTVQ010000012.1, from coordinate 25,545 downwards.
AAAGATGTTGAGGAAATATATCATGTCATAGAAACAAAGCTGACGGAGGATGAAGATGGATAACAAAGAAGCTGTAAAGAGATTACTTCTATTATTGAACAGACACCGGAAAACAATAGTTGTGATAATCTGCTGTCTGTTCATTTCTACAGGATTGAACCTTTGCATTCCGCTGATCAGCAGACGGGTCATGGACGACGGTTTTATCGGCGGCGATAAGAAATTGCTGATAGAGCTGGTTTTGGCATCTATGGCAATCTACGCCATAAATTCCCTTATAGATATGATCAAGGAAAAAAAACGTGTGGATATTTCCGCTAAGATTCAGTATTTCCTTTCGGACCAGTCTTTTACGCATCTAATGAAACTGCGGGTAAATTATTTCAATAACACCAATTATGCGGAGACTCTGAACAGTATCAATACAGATATTGGCCAGATGGCGTCTATTGCTGACAGCAGCGTTTTTTTTGTGATTACGCAGGCGTTCAGCATGGCAGGAGGTATGATTGGGTTATTTATCATAGATATCAGAATGACAATATTGGTGCTCCTGTTTATACCGGTTAAGTGCGTTGTGATGAAATACTTTGCCAAGAAGCAGAAGCAGATCATGGACGGTTTTATAAGCAGCAGCCAGGAATATGCGAAATGGTTTGGGGATACTGTCGGAGGAGTACGGGAAGTTAAGCTGTTCAATGTCCTTGGCAAAAAACATGAGGAATTTGTATGCCGTCAGATTCATATGATAGAGAAACAAAAGCAGATGAATATGTTAAGTCAGTGGAATATGATCCTGGACAGCGTCATGGTGCAGATTCTTTCCACGCTATTATATATATTGGGCGCCAATCTGGTATTTGACATGCGGCTTTCGGTAGGCAGTGTGTTTGCTTTCATTACATACAGCGCTTATGTTACGGGACCGATTTCTGCCATCCTTAACATAGGATACCTTTTATCAGGGATTATTCCGTCGACGAAAAGGTACTATGCATTTATGGATTTAGAGGAAGAAACAGATGGCGGAAAATGTACGGCTCTGTGTCTGGATGATCTGAAATTGGAACGGGTTTCTTTTGCGTATGAGAAAGATAAATATATTTTAAAGGATGTTGACATTTTGTTTGAAAAAGGAAGGAAGACGGCTGTGATCGGGCGCAATGGTTCAGGAAAGACAACCATCATCAACCTTCTAACCAGAATGTATGAGCCGGCAGGTGGAAGGATACTGTTGGGGGAAGAGGATATCTCAGAACCGTCACTGACGGAATACCGAAATATGGTATCTGTGGTGAGTCAGCAGATATACCTTTTTAATGACACCATAAGAAATAATATCTGTCTGTATAAGACGGTGGACGATGCTGTGATCGAAACGGCCTGCCGGGACAGCGGATTGGAAGATTTCATAAAAGAGGTATCTTTAGACTATGTGGTAGGACAAAATGGGGCGATGCTTTCCGGCGGACAGAAGCAGAAGATAGCTCTTGCAAGGGCATTGATACATGATAAGCCGATTATTATATTTGATGAGGCCACTTCAAACACGGATGCTTATTCGGAACAGCAGATCAATGGACTGCTGAATACGAGGCTGAAAGAAAAAACCGTAATAGTAATAACGCATAAGAAAGAAATACTGAGCAAGGTGGATCGGATTGTCGTACTGAAGGAAGGCATCGTTGCTGATATAGGGGAATATGATGAACTGATAGGCAGAAATGATGAACTAAATATCATGATGGAAAAAGCGGATTGAGCATATGAAAATCTTTTCAGGGCGGCAAGGGCTGCCTGGAAAGATTTTTTGACGTTTTCTGCAAAAACAGTTCATTTTCTGCAAGGGTAATTGAACCAGGCAGAAAATTTGTTATCATAAAGAAAAAGTCAGAGAATTTTTTAAGGAGGATAACCATATGGCAATGGAAATTAGTAATGCTTATAACAGTTATGTTGGCAATTCCACATATGCGACAAAGCGCAATGATCGAAAGCAGACAGCGGAAAGTCGTGAAACAGATAAGGCCAGTTCAGAGACACAATCTCCATCAAGAAAAACAGCAGCGGATGAATTATCATATCTTTCCAAGAAATACAGCAATTACAGCTTTGTGGCTGCCAATTATTCTAAGGGAATGAAATATGGCTCTAATTCAACTACCAATGTTGCGATCTCCCCGCAATTTTTGACAAAGATGGCAAATGATTCTGAATTGGAATCAGAGTATGAAAGAAATATTGCTGCCATGCAGGAATGTGATGAGCAGAATGTTCGTTCTGTTGCCGCAGGCGGTTGGCATGTTGTAGCACAAGGATGGGCGATTGATAAAGATGGCGGGATCAGTAAATGGTCAATCGTGCAAAAAGATGATGCGAAGTCTCATTTGGAAACCATGTCCGAAAATGCAGAGAAAATACGTAAGCAGAATGAGGAAAAGAAAAAAGAGAGAGCAGATATTGAAGAGAGACGTCAGAACAGCAGAGAGGAAGAAGCAGAATTAAAAGAAAAGCTGAAAGAAGCTGGCGAAACTCAGTTTGGCAATAAGTATAAAGATACCATTGTCATTGCTCAAAATGATGATGAAACAGTTTCGGGCAAAAATGAAAAAGAGGAAAAAACGGCTGTCGGTATCAATTTGGATATGAAGATATAAAAGGTAATAATGTGGCAAGCTGTATGAATGAAGATAGCACATATGAGGTTGATAATGTACAGATTGAAAAATCCTGTTGCATTAAGTCTAAGAAAGGAGGGTAAGTGGCTATGGGCAAGTTAGGAAAGAAAAACGCTTTTGAAAGAGGAACATTTATGGCATATGCGTGTGTGACATGTTATTGCTATTGTTCCACATGCACAAACTGTACGGGCAGCACTCTGAAGGCAAATGGTTCATCTATTCTTAACATGGTTAATCAGAATACGAATCAGAATGCTTATAACAATGCATCATTGATTTAAAACAATGTGCTTTGTGCAGGAATAAGGTCATGTCAACGCAAGCTGGCATGACCTTATTAAAAATACTCGGAGGTAAAAGGTGTTGAATGAAAAACCAAATGTTCATTTATTTGAAGTTTACGATAGAAAATTCTTATATGATGTAGATACAAATTCAATTGTTTCTATTCCTGATGATGTACATAGTTTTTTACAGGAATTGACATGCTGTTCCGGTGATTCTGATGTAAGCAGCAAGTTGGCGTCAATGAATGAAAAAGTAAGACAGAGTATCATATATTTAGAAAATCAGGGATTACTGCATCCGATTAACGATAATTTGCAGATAAAACATGTTGAGACGGATATTCTGCAGGATTTATTTGATGGTAATTTATCTTTGATGACGTTACAGGTAACACAAAACTGTAACCTGCGTTGTAAGTATTGTGTATATTCAGGGAGTTATGTCAATCGTACACATGCCAATAAAAGAATGACATGGGAAGTGGCTAAGAAAGCAGTTGATTTCTATTATGAACATACAAGGAACAGCAGCGAAGTATCACTGGGCTTTTATGGCGGGGAACCTCTGCTTGAGATTGCGCTGATAAGAAAAGTGGTTGCATATGCAGAAGAGCTTTTCAGGGGAAAAAGAATATCATTTAATATGACGACAAACGCAACATTGTTTACGGATGAAATCATACAGTTTCTTATGGAGCACAATTTCCATGTTGCGATCAGTTTAGACGGACCGAAAAAAATACAGGATGGAAACAGGGTATTTGCAGATAAGGAGAGCGGGACATTTGACACTGTAATGAAGAATTTGGAACAGATCAAGGGTTGTTATCCCGAGTTTCTCAATAAAATTTCATTTAATGCTGTCATTGACCTGAGTAAAGACATAGGGTGTGCAAATGACTTTTTTATGTCCTATGATACGGTCAAAGATATTTTTGTCATGGGAAATATGGTTAATAATGCAAACAGGAAGGAAGAACTTGCACTCAGCAGAGAATATGTAACCGATGCATTATATGAGGAATTTAAAGTTTTATTATACTATTGCTCTGATATATTTAAGATATATAAGCCGACACTTTTGGATGGGCGTTTTCGTGGAATCAAGCAGCTTTATTATAATCGGATGGTAGCAAAAAATTCAAAGACTAATTACGATTGTCCGGGCGGACAGTGTCTGCCGGGGGCGCAGAGATTTTTTGTAAATGCAGATGGCAGGTTTTATCCATGTGAAAGAGTAGATGAAGCATCCGAAACCTATTGTATTGGAAATATTGATGATGGATTTGACATGGATAAGATTTCAGCACTGTTAAACGTTGCACAGCTTACAGAAAAGGAATGCAGAAACTGCTGGTGTTTCCGGTTATGCTCCCAGTGCATTGCGGTGGCAGAAGAAAATGGAGAATTGTCGAAGAAAAAAAGACTGTCAAACTGCATGGGGATACGAAGCCAGATTGAAAGCGACTTAAAAGATTATATTGTGTTATGTGATAATAATTGTGATTTTGAGAAAGAGGTGAGAGGATGAAAGCAGTTATATACCCTTATGATTTTGAGTCTGTTTCAACACTTAAATATCGAAGCATGTTAAAGGATATTGAAATAGTGTATCTGCTTTCGCCAATGGGATTCGGAATTGCAGGAAAAGACGGATATTATTTACAGGATGAAAAATCCGGCTATATTATAAAAAGTGAATTGAATGATGATGAATATGCAGATATTGATACATTGCTGATAACAGAAGCGATACTCAAATTGCCTGCTGCAGACAGGATGGGAGAATTAGGGAAAATCTTATCTAACTGCTCCTATGTAATCAATATGGCTTATGGGGATGATTTGTTTAAAGCGGTTGAAAAGTTGTGTCAGGAGAAAAGTATAAAACTGATTAATAACTTTGATTTAATTGGGGGGCAAAAAGTAATCGATTTGAATAGTGTGGGGTTGCCCTCGGAGAGAAACCGGATCAATACACCAATTATAGCAGTCTGTGGGATTGCTCCGATGACGCAGAAATTTGATCTGCAGCTATATTTTAGAGAGCATCTCCTGAAAAATGGATATAAGGTAAGTCAGATTGGAACAAAACTGAATGGTCAGCTCTTTGGTTTTCATACATGGGGAGAGTCATTATATGATAACGCGTTCCCGGAAACAGAAAAGATTGCAAGGATAAACCAATTCATAAAAGATATTGAAACAGAGGAAAAGCCGGACGTGTTTATCATTGGTATTCCGGATGCGTTGGTACCTTATACTCATAAGCATACATTCCGATATGGGATTCCTGCTTTTGAAATCTTTAATGCTATTTCACCGGATTTTACAATTATGTCTTTGTTCAACAATGAATATACAGATGAATTTTATGAGGAAATGACAAAGCTTTGCAATTATAAGTTTAATATAGATATTGACTGTTTTTACAATTCCCATTTTGTGCCGGTATCGCTTTCGGTTAATGCAGCAGATTTGTCATATTCTTTTGCTGAAAGAAAGACCACAACAGGGGGAAAATATCAGGTGTTTAATTCAGACTGCATTGAAAATAAGGGATTGTATGACTATATGATAGAAAGTTTGGAACAATATGGTCAGTTCAAATCATATTAAGGCGGTGAAAAGTATGGGAATGGAAAAAATAAGAGACGAAATTATTGAATTAATCTCTGACAGGATGGGCATAGAGCAGCAAAAGCTTTGCAGTTATGGGAAAGAAAAAAGCCTGCTGGATGCTGCTATTGGATTACAGCCGCGGGATCTGCTGACATTGTTTTTTGAACTGCAGAGAAAATATGAAGTGGTTTTTGAAGAAAAGGATATTATTGAAAGGCGATTCGATTATCTGGATCATATGGCGGATGCAATTATCAGTAAACAGGTATCCGTATAAATTTAGGGGTATATGCAGGACGCTTTTCTATGACTAATGATTGGTTCACAACAGTGAAGAGGAGAACACAGCAAGGGAGGGAAGCGTCTTTCCACTTCTGCTAATACCCTCCCCATAAAAAATTATTCTGTCTTAATGTTCACTTTCCTGCCTGAAAAAGCAATTCCAAGTCGGTTTTTCCATAAGCCCGCGGCTCCGATGATTCAGGCGGTTCCAAAGCTGCCGTCCATTACATTGCGGAGTAAACAGTAAATAGAAAGTTGGTCATGCGGGAATACGCAGTACCTGCCCGATGTTTAACAGGTCGCTGGTTATGCCGCTCATCTGCTTGATGGCATCCACCGTTGTCTGATATCTGCGGGCCAACAGCCAGAGGGTGTCGCCGCTTTGGACGGTATATTCGATATAGGGCAGGGGAGCGGAAGAGGGAATCTTTAAGACCTGCCCGATGTTGAGCAGATCGCTGGTCAGGCCGTTCAGCCTTTTGATCGCGTCCACTGTGGTGCCGTATCTCTGTGCGATCAGCCATAGGCTGTCTCCGGCGCGTACGACGTACTGTATGGTTCCGGTTTCCGGTCCGGTGGGCGGAACATTCTGTCCGATACCCAGGTAGGCATCGTAGAGCGCCTTCCATGTGAGGGAGCCGACGATTCCGTCAGGCGTCAGGCGCATAAGCTGCTGGAAAGCGGTTACCGACTGCTTCGTACCGGAACCGAAAATGCCGTCCTGCGCAGGACCCGGAATGCCGGGATAATATTCGGAAAGAACGTTGAGCAGGTATTGCAGTGTGATGACATCAGGGCCGGTGGAACCCTGACGCAGTACGGAGCCGGGGGGGACCGTGCCGATTCCGAGTGTGGTTCCTTCGCTGTCCAATTCCGCCAGACGGGTTACTGCGGCATACAGGCTGGAAATTTTGTACCATGTGGATTTGCCTACAATGCCGTCGGGAGTCAGATTGAAAATACTTTGGAATTTCGTGACGGCGGCCCTGGTGCCATCCTGAAATGCACCCGGTTCGTCATTGATGACCGGAATGGCCGGATAGTTGCGGCGTATCCGGTTCAAATAGGTCTGTATGGTCTGTACATCCAGACCGGAACTTCCTACCCGCAAAGGGGTGCCAGGATAGGAAGATAAAGAGCCGGTTATAATATTGGATTCAGCGATTTCTATATCGTTCGGATAATAGGAACGGAGTATCTGTAACGGCGAAAGTCCCTGATTTGCCAGCGTGACGGTTCCCCATTGGGATAAGCCGCCGCAGGTAACGGAAGTTCCGTTGCAGAAGGAAGTGAAATAGGGAGCATTCTGCCCCTGCCGGCGGACATATTCATTAAAAATCCGGTCTACGATCCGGCTGATGGAATCGTAAATCGGGCGGCCGTATACAAATGCCTGGTCATAGGCAGTACTGTTCGTAATATCGAAAGTGTATCCTTTATTTCGATACCATTCGGTAAATACCCGGTTCAGTGCAAAGGTAATGATGGCATAAATATTGGCAGTCAGGGCTGCCTCCGGCCAGGTAGGGTAAATTTCACTGCTGGCCACATTTTTGACATAATCAGGGAAGGATATCTGTACATTTGTGGCAGAGGCGGCCGGCGTTCCGAGATGTACCGTAATCGGATTCGGAATCACGACCTGACGTAAGATGCGCGGTTCTGCGGTGCTGCCTTCCTGATTGCGCATTTCATGTGAGGCAACCGCGGGCTTTCCGACAGAAATTTCCGTTTGGGTGGGACTTCTCTGCATTTCCTGCATCGGAATGAGGGAGACCGGCAGCAGGGCCGTTTCCCCGTCATAAATGGGAATGTCCGAGATATAGAGCGAGTTAAAGCCGGAAGCCTGTGCCAGTACGTTGTAACTTACAAACGGCGTTCCGGAAAAGTACTGGTTCTGTGAATAACTTTTATCTACTGTTTCCAGCGGGACATTCTGTGTTTCTCCGTTTTCATCCGTGGTCAGTATATATAGATTGTTTCCCCATGCGTCTAAAACCCTGATGTGCACGCCCTGGAGAGGAACGGCATCATGGGCGGTCCTGGCCTGTATGTTCAAATATCCGATAGCCATAATCAATATTCTCCTTTTCCCATAGGTGATAGAAACTGTTTATGTAGTATAGATATGAAAGAGCGCGGATGGCAGTGACATATTTCTTGACAAAAAATTTATTTGGAGTAAAATAGTTCTAAAAAGAACAAAAAGGGGAAATGTATGATTCCTTTGAATCCGTTAGAACATCAGAATGCCGTAAAGACGCTTTATTCAAAATGTGTAGGGAAAATCTGTCAGAAACATGACGTTACCCGTATGGAACTGGATATCTTATTGTTTCTTGCTAATAATCCATGTTTTGACACGGCGTCGGATATTGTGGAGATGCGGTATCTGTCCAAGTCCCAGGTATCTGCTTCCGTAAAAATGCTGGAGGCGCGTGGCTATATCAGTAAAGAATATGCCGTAGACAACAGGAAAACGGTGCATCTGACGATCTGCGATACCGCTTCGGGCGTTGTAGCTGACGGAAAAGAAGCACAGGAAAGATTCCTGGCCATTATGATGGAGGGAATACCGCAGGAAGAACTGGATAGCATGAGGCGGTGTATGAGCCGTATTTTGGAAAATATAGATGAATATTTGAAATCTGACGGCGAAGCGAAAAAGTCCGGCTGAGAAATGTCAGGTGTGGATCAGAAATATTATCAGCCGGACGGTAAAGTCGCAAAGGCACACGAGAGGAACTTTCATGAGTGCCCTTTCGAATGAAAGTTTCTCTCATCAGGTGTGTGCCGAAGTGACTTTACCCTTTAGTGCTGTTGCGCAGCAACTTAAATAGGAGGAAAGGAAACATGTTTAAATTTATAGTTTGTTTTATTGCGGGAATCGGGGCCGGTCTCGGTACGGGATTTGCAGGTATGAGTGCGGCGGCAGTCATCAGTCCCATGCTGATCACCTTTTTGGGGATGCCGGCATATGAAGCGGTAGGTATCGCATTGGCCAGCGATGTGCTGGCGAGTGCGGTGAGCGCTTATACTTATGGAAAGAATAAGAATCTGGATATCCGGAACGGACTGGTAATGATGGTAACGGTTCTGCTGTGTACCCTGTTCGGAAGCTGGGTGGCGAGTCTTGTACCGAATACCACGATGGGAAGTTTTTCCGTGTTCATGACGTTTCTGCTGGGGATTAAATTCATTGTGAAACCGGTGATGACGACGAAGGAATCCATGCAGTTGGTCAGCGGAAAGAAACGCATTGTCCAGTCGGTCATCAGCGGTATGGTTGTAGGATTCATCTGCGGTTTTGTCGGTGCCGGCGGAGGGATGATGATGTTGCTGCTGCTGACCAGTATTTTGGGTTACGAATTGAAAACGGCGGTTGGAACCAGTGTGTTTATCATGGCCTTCACCGCATTTACGGGTGCGGTCAGCCACTTTGCCATCGGAGGAATGCCGGATGTTCTGGCTCTGATGTTCTGCGTGGCGTCAACCCTGCTTTGGGCCAGGATTGCGGCGAAGTTTGCCAATAAAGCGAGCGCTGTTACATTGAACCGTGCTACGGGAGTGGTGCTTGCGGTTCTGGGGGCGGTGATTCTCGGGGTAAATTATTGGAAGGGGTGATGGAGCCAATTGACACAGGGATAAAGACGGACTGACGGAAGAAGAATTTTTGGCTGCTTACCGTCAGGAAGATTATCCCCGTCCGTCGGAGACGACGGAGCAGACGGCAAGGTGCAATGTCCTGTTACTATATCGCGAAAGGCTGAATAATGTAGAACCACAAATTCTCGGGAACTAAGGTTAATTCTACTCCTTTTAAAAGAATAATAATCGTTTTTAAATATTTTATGTAATATGAAATATGCACAAAAATAAGCAATTGAAAAATGAAAGATAAGAATGTAGAATATAAGGCAAAAACCATAGGAGGCTATGATATGTTTCATATAGGAATTTGCGATGATGAAAAAGAAACCTGTACACAATTGGAAGAATGGTGTTATGAGTATGGTAAGAAAAATGGACTAGATATTGAGGTTTACGTTTGGTATACAGGAGAAGCACTATGCAATGATATTGCCAATAAAAAAAATCAATTAGATATACTTTTTCTTGATATTGAATTAATCAGTACAGATGGAATTAAAGTGGGAAAATTTATTAGAAATGAACTAGAAAACTTTGAGGTAGCTATTGTGTATATTTCATCAAAAAATACTTATGCAATGAACTTGTTTAGAATACAGCCGATAGAATTTTTAATAAAACCAATAGGAAAAGAAAAGTTAGAAGAAGCAATAATTTGTGGAGTAAAGTTATATGAACGAAAAAATCAGGTTTTTGAATACTATGTGAAAGGATATAATTATAAAGTTCCATATAAAGAGATAATCTACTTTTATAGTGAAAATAAAAAAATAAATATTGTTTTAAAGAATGAAGAGATGCAGTTCAATGGGAAATTGAAAGATATCGCAAAGGTAGTACCACATAATTTTATTTTGATACATCAATCATATTTGATTAATTTAGATTTTGTTATAGAATGTTCATACGAATTGGTAAAAATGAACAACGGAACGCTACTGAATATTAGTCAGCCATATCGGAAAATAGTTAGAGAGAAAATTACACAAAACACATGGGAGAAGATGATATAATATGTTTGATACCATTACTGCATTAAGTACAAACTTATTCAGAACATTTTTGATCAAGAGATTCATGTCTGTATTTTTTTCGGCATTGTCGGAAAATAAACAGAGAGAAAGATTTTTCTTTTTTTTATTTTATTTTGTTACAACAGGCATTTATTTAGCATTTCATTTTCCGCCTGCAAATATTGTAGCTAATATACTTATGACTTATGTTATTACACAGATATATGTGGGAGAACAGAAGAAGAAAATACTAGTATCTATTTTAATTTATTGTATTAATATGATGTGTGATATCTTATCCATCTATTCTTTTTCTAATTATGTTGTTGGAGAAGAATATACTACAATAGCAGCATATGTAACAGTTTTTCTAATAAGTATATGTGAGTTTATTGTGGAAAGGTTTGTTGTAAAGAAAAAAGAAATGGAATTTACACCACCATATTGGAATGTGATGATTTTAATTCCAGTCGTCAGTATAGTGATATTGTTTGTTTTGTTAATGAATAATCTTGATAACCAAAAGATATTGCTATCAGTGAGCGCGGGTATATTATTTATAAATATGTTGATATTCTATTTGTACAATGCATTGATGGATATCTATGTAAAATTGGAAGAGAATGCTTTGTTTGAAAGGAAGCTGGAGTGTTATGCAAATCAATTAGATGTGTTGATGCAGTCAGAGGAAAAAATTAATGCGCTACGTCATGACCTGAAACACCATTTAAATGAATTGATTATTATGGCAAAAAGAAACGAAGAGAATAACAGTGAAATTATAAATTATATACAAAATATGCAAATGTTTATGGAAAATAAGAGTGAGTATTCCAGTAGTGGCAACAAAGAAGTAGATAGTATATTAAATTATATGCTAAATAAGGCACAAGAAGTTTTGAACGATGTGGAGTACCAAATTAGCATACCGAAAGAGGTGGATATTCGATTATTTGATTTAAATGTTATATTGGGGAATTTGCTTGAAAATGCGATAGAAGCTGCAAGTAATTCAAAAGACAAAAAATTATATGTTTTAGTTAAGTTTAAAAAAGGAATGTTGTTTATCAATGTTCGGAATACTTATGAAGATACACTAATCAAAAAGGGGGAAAACTATCTGACAACAAAAAAGGCAATGGAGAAGCACGGTGTTGGATTGAGTAATGTTAAAAGAGTAGTAAATTCTTATCATGGAAATATTGAGATTTTAGATTCAGATAATTTTTTTGATGTGAAGATTATGTTGTATACGCTATTTATGAAATAGAAGGTAAGTGTCAAGAAAGCAATGTGTTAGATTACATTGCTTTTTTTAACAGAATATCAATATAAATTAAGCTATGATTTTTTGCGCATAATTAAAACAGAAGGTTAGTACGAATAATGACAATATCACTTAGAGCAGTTAAATTTCGCCGAACAAACATTTGCTTTTGGTTGTCAGACTTTTGTTAAAGGGTGCTTATGTGAATATTCCGGTTTCGAAGTCCATACTGTCCGGTAATAAGGAAACCGATTGGTAATTATGCAGGATATAAGAAATTTCACCAATGTAAAGCCGGCTTACGCACCGCAAAGCGGCTCAGTTCTTGACAAATCTCGCTTTCCAAATTGTAAAATAGTCAACCAAAACAAAGATGCACTCTGGAGCGGAATTACCTGCTCTGAAATATCGGATTTGGGTGCTCCGAAGTTGTGGAAAGAATGCACTATTGAAACGGAATATACAATACAAGATTTCTATTGGTCAAAGCAAGGAGTTGTCTATGTATGAGATATGTAGGTTGAATAAATTATTCAGTGCGTAAAACTTTTATCAGTGGTGGTTTAAATTGCACGTACAAGGATATTCAACTTGATTACAAAATGAGAAGGTTGCATTCGCACCTGTGGGAATTAACCATCACTTCTTTTTATAGGAATTTCGCTCTAAAATATATGAACTTCGCCACGGGACAAAACAAAGGAAAAAATGTGCTATTATGCAATTGAGAATTATTTTAACTATGTAGGAAGGAGGGAGTCCAATGTACTGAAAGTAGAAGCATATAAGGTACTATAAATAGTTGAAAATTGTGTTGATACATAAATTTCTCCATGTGTTAAGGTCATTAAAATAAAGTGACAGAAAGAGAGGAAAAAATGAAGAAACTTTTATGTTTGGTAGTAGCTGGAATTATGACTATGTCAATGGGAATAAATTGTTTTGCTGCTGAAATAGAAACGGGAGATGACGGTGCGGCTCAAACTATTTATGAAAAACCATATGCAGATGGAATTGACTTGGGTCCTGAAAATCCTTATATTAGAGCTACTAGGACGTACAATTCAAGTGGATTTTCTGTTGGTGTATATATGAATGGAGCACCTTTTACTATGAATAGTAGTGGTAAAGCAGAATTTTCAAAGGCTAATCAGGCATGCATTGATAGTACGGTAAAAGCAGATATATCGTATCAGGTTATAGATTACTATTCGAATAAAGTGTATAGTGGAACAAGAAAGATTGGTAATAATACTGGTATGTCATTTAATTCTAGTTCTAAGGTTCAGGCTAATGAGGATGTAAACATATATTTACATAATAACAATGGTTCAGAGGCAACAGCATCGGGAACTTTTGCGTGGTAAATTATTATCAATATTTGTCTATGCAACAAAGAATTAACTAACTAAAATGGTTAATTCTTTGTTGCATTAATATGTAGTAACAAGTTTTTGGGGGGTTATATTTATTTCTTAGACAACTTGAATTATAAAAAATGAATTTGAAGAAGCATGTACATATTCTCATGTTTGAAGGGACGGAGTTTTAATGATAAAAAATAGTCTAAAAAAGGTTATGATACTTCTTTCTGGATTAGTAGTAGTATTCAGTATGCTATTCTTTTGGGAAAAATCTCATGAGAAACGTGATATATATATAGGAGTACCATTAGTCAATAATAAAATATATAGATATGATTTGTTAAAAAAGGACTTAGAAGAACAATTCAATGTAGAAGTAAATTTTGTCGATTTATATAAAGATATTAAACCGGATGATACAGAACAAGATTTAATGGAAGATATTTGTACTATTTTAAAAACGAACGAAGTGGATATGATTTTAGGAGTGCCATCCCATCAGTTGGAGTATGCAGTTAGTGATAAATTATTGTTGGAAATTACTGATGAAATTTTAAATATAGAGAATATGCATAAGGGGGTTATTGATAGAAGTAAAAAAATGGGTGATGGAAAATTATACTATGTTTCGCCCGTTGTAAATCATATTTCTTTATTGTTTCAAAATAAAAAAATATTACAGGAGTTGAATATGGAACCATTGCCCGAGTATATGAGTTGGGAGACATTCGTAAATATATTAGATAAAGTGCAAGAATGCATAAACGATAAAAACCTAGAATATTATCCATTAGCACTTTCGGTAAAAAATGCCAATGAAGATATACTTTTTTCAGCTTATGATTTTCAGACGTTAGCTTACGGTTTAGATAGTAAAATATTTGAAGATGATGAGTTTAGTGAGAGATGGGAAAACTTTTATAGATTATTTGCAAAAATTATCTATAAATATGGAAAAGATTTAGAAGAAATGGATAATGGTATATATCCTAAAAACTATATTTATGCTGAGGGTAACTATGCGTTTATGTTAGGTGAAAGCTACGATGTAGAAGTGTTTTTAAATGAATCATTTAATGAGGAATATAATAGAACTGTACCAATTAAAATAAATCTGGATTTTCCGATTGAAATTTCCTATATAAGTTATGATGGGTCAAAAACTCAAAATTTTAGGGATACATCTATATCAATAAATCAAGGCACATTGGAAAAAGAATTAACATTGGAGATATTAAATTATTTTCTCAGCAAAGAGTATGCATATAAAATAATTGATACCAGAAAAGAATATTCTCATTTTTCAAATTCATTATTTAGTTATCCGACTTATTATGATGAAGATACAATTGCTATATTAAATAAATCATATGATGAAAACTTTGATGCACATTTATTTTATGATATAGAATATGGAAGTCGTATTAATAATACGGATCAAACTAATGATTCATATTTATTTGATACTTCATTAAATGAAAGTTTTACAATGATTTATAATAACAGAGAGAATAAGGAGATAAATAATGTAATAGAAGAGGCACTGGAATATGTACAAAACAAATTGAAAAAAGCGAAAGGTAAATAATTAGAATTTTGAATAATTTTAAAAATAAAAGAAATGTAAGAAATATAGAGGAAATAAGTTGGAAGCGAAAAATCGTTTCTGTTTTTTGGACAATTATAATTGGAGCTATTTTAGGTATATTAGCAAAAGTGGTAGATAATCCTAATATAAATCCAATTTTTGATGATATTGGTGGAAGGCTTGGCATTTGGGTGTTTATTGCTACATTTTTGGCGATTTATGCGAGTTCACCTGAGTTAGCAGCAATCCGTGTTTTTGTTTTTTTTGAATCAATGCTTTTTACATATTATATGTATACTATTTATTTTTTGAATTTTTTCCCCAAACGCCAAATTATTTTTTGGAATTTATGTGTTTTGATTACTCCAATATATGCTTTTGTTATGTGGTTTGCACGAGGAAGAAGTCTGTTTTCAGATTTTTGTGCAGCAATACCAATTGCGGTAATATCTTCAGAAGCGTATATTTCCTGTAAATCCAATATATTATTACAAAGTATTTATGTGTGCTTGATAATAGTTTTATTGTTTAACAACAAGAAGCGTTATATGTATGTATGTATAATATCATTGCTACTATTTTTGGTTTTAATAAAAACGAACTTGTTAACGTTTTTATTTGGGGGATGGAACACTATGCTTTAATAGCTGTTTGACAAAATATAGATAAATTTACTATAATTTACATGATTAAGAAACCGAAAAGAGAGGATATAAATGAGAAATAGAATAAGTATATGTTTAGACACTTCTTAAACAATAAAAATGTATTGTATTAATAGAGTATCCATATATGGATGAAAAAGATTGCATATAGGAATATGAAAGAAATACAAGAGCTAATACTATTTGAGAAAGTGAAAATAAATTGAAAAGTATGATATGAAATTTACTGGATACTCCGTTAAAAAAGGATCATAATACTTGATTTACCGTAAAATATATGGAATTCGCCATAAAAAAGAATATAGGGAAAAAGGTGATAATATATAAAAAAATGAAAGAGAGGAAATGAATGTGGAGAAGGTAAAAAGACCAAAGGACTTAGTTAAGAAAATTGCAATGTATATTGCTAAAGCGGATGCGAATGCCGCATGTCCATGCATTTCATACCAACCCCTAATGCCTGATTCTGTAAAAAAACTAAGAAAATTTTAAATTATGAAATTAGAGCAATTTTCAGAAGAAGAAACAAATCAAATAGTAGCTTATGGTATTGAAAGAGGAAAAGTTATATTAATAACTACTTTTATTACTATAATGATAGGTTATATTTTTGGAATTTTTTATCAAGGGGTAATTTTTTGGTGTTGCCTTAGTATATTAAGAAGATATGCTGGAGGCTATCACGCTGATACACAAAACAGATGTTATGCAATATCATTTTCTGTGATAATTTTATCGCTTTTATCTATCAAGCAGATAGGACATATTGGAATAAAAGGTCTTGTGTTTCAAATGATAAGTTTATTCATAATTGTACTTTTGGCTCCGGTAGAAAATCAAAATCGTGTCCTAGATGAAAGCGAAAAGAAAAAATATGGTTTTAAAACAAAGTTTGTAGCAGTAACCTTATCTTTTATATATGTTGTTTTATATATAGTAAACAAACAAAGGATTGCTATTCCGATAGGAGTTGCATCAGGGGTGGTGGTTATTTCACTAATAACAGGGTATATAAAAGGGGTAAGGCAAAAGAAATAAATGCAAAATATAAAATGTAGAAAACGCCTAATGGATAAAGTAAACGGTAGATAATGCGTACCTCGACCATAGGGAAAAAGTGTGTGATAATAGACTATATTTCTATTACGGGTATTAAAAGTTAAGTCTCAACTTTTGATACCGACATACGGAGGTAAGTCTATGAGTTCAGAAACAACCATGGTGGTTGAGCAATGCCGTCTCCAGGAATGGGCTGCACAGATCAGAGAGTGCCAGCACCGCCCAGCCGATATGAGCATTGTCAGCTGGTGTGCCTGTCATGGAATCAAAAAAAGCGAATTACTATTACCGGCTCCGCCGTGTAAGGGAAGCCTGCCTTGAAAGCATTTCCGGAGAGGACCTGCGCCGCCTTGTTGACCTGACCGAACCAATCTGCCAGAAAATCGATGAGGAAAATGCATCCATGGTTCTCTTTGACACTTCCGGCATTGAGGCATGGGTGACGGAAAACAATCCCCAATATGCCAACCGTATCATAAGGCTCTGAAAGCCTTTAAAAAGTCCAAAGGTCTGGATGATTCCTATGACCCTTACAAAGCCGCTTATGGCTCCATGCCCTCACATGCTGCCTCTAATCCTGCCATACAGCAGATGTACATCAACGGGCATTTCTGCTATGCGTTCAAGCTCGGCATCGTCACAAACGGGCTGAGCATTGTCAGGGACATCTCCTTCTACAACAAAGACGTCCTTGATGCACATCCGGATATCATTGTAGGAAAGAAATCCGACTCCCCGGACGAGGATAAGAGCCTTGCCGATTCCAAAGCCCTCATCCCTGTGTTAAGGGATTTCTTCCGGAAGCATCCTCTCATCAATCCTAAGACTTTCCTGGGTGATGCCGCTTTCGATTCCATTGAAATCTATAAATACCCCTTGGAGGATACTTCCATTGAAAAAGCCTACATTCCCCTTAACGGAAGAATCTTCCTTCCGGACGCCGACTGTCCTTTGAACGAAGACGGGATTCCCTGCTGTCCAAAAGAGCCTTCCCTTCTGTTGAAACGGGAAGGGAGTAAATCACATCTTCGCTGCGGGCTTCCCACCATGAAGTTTGTATGCCCGAAAATGAAATGGGAATACAATGAGGAGACCGGAAAAAGCAGGCGTGTCTGCCATTGTGAAAATCCCTGCACGGATTCCTCCTGCGGCCGGATGTTCTATATTTACCCGGAAAAGAATCTTCGGGCTTATCCCGGCACTCTCCGGGATAAGCAGGAATGGAACTCCACCTACAAAATACGTGTGAATGTGGAAAAATCCATCAACCATTTCAAAGACAGTTTCTGTGTCGCCGGACGTAAGACCCAAAATGAGAAAACACTCCATGCGGATCTGCTGTTTGCCGGAATCACACAGCTTATAACCGTTATGGTGGCTGACAAGATCCATAAACACCAGTATATCCGCAGCCTGAAGCTCCTGATTGCCTGAAGCCGTCCATTCCATACATTTCCTTTGGCAGGTGCATCCACCTGTCTTATTGCGTTACCATAAAATCCTGTTTCCGGCATACGCCTCCCTGCCATGCTCCCCTGCCGGGATTTTTGACTACTGGGCATCCAATTTAACATTTGTTTCGCAATTACCTATATAATCTTATTATACTACAAAGCGTATAAAAGCGCACATACTATTCAAAAAATAAGCCCTGATGGGCTTAAATAAAGGATTTTTGCGATACGATGTTAAAAAGAAGTGTTAAACACCCGTGTTTGTGGAAGGAAAACAAGATGGCAACAAGCATAAGCCGCCGTTTTTATGCCGGATAGCGGAAGACTTGCAAAAGCAATAACTCTTATTACCCGACTTAAATCCAATATAGAGTAGCAATACAGGACATACTTATGTTGGCAGGACGGCAGACCGAAACTGATTTCCGTGAGTCAATGGATGTTTTGTGTTGACAAGAACAGGTCTCTCTTTTATACTGTTGACAAAGATAATATCAGAATGATAATATCAAAATTAAAATATATAAAGGAGAACATACCGATGATATATAATATAGCCGACTTAAAACAAGCATATCAGGAAGGCAAACCTATGAAATTTCTGTTTTTCTGGGGACATACCCCTCCGGCCGACGGTTCCATTACCGAAACCTGTCTGAGCCAGTGGTGGAGCTGTAAATTTGAGGCCGACGGTGTGGAGTATTGCTGTGCGGAGCAGTTTATGATGGCGGAAAAAGCCAGAATGTTCGGAGATAAGGAAATGCTTTTTAGGATCATGGAAACCACGATACCGAAAGAGATGAAAGGATACGGGCGTGCGGTCAGCGGGTTTGAGAAAGAAGTATGGGACGCCGCCTGCTATGAAATTGTAAAAAGGGGAAATGAAGCAAAGTTTTCCCAAAATCCTGAGTTATGGGAGTTCTTAAGGAAGACAAAGAACCGGATTTTAGTAGAGGCCAGTCCAAGGGACAGGATTTGGGGGATTGGTATGGGGAGAGATGATCCGGATGCTCAGTGTCCGCTGAAATGGCGGGGAACCAATCTGCTGGGATTCGCGTTGACGGAAGTGCGGGATGCGCTTTTGGAAAAGGAGGAAGAGCATGAGTGAGATAAGGGATAAAGACGGACTGACGGAAGAAGAATTTTTGGCTGCTTACCGCCAGGAAGATTATCCCCGTCCGTCGGTGGCGGCGGATATGGTGATTTTTACAGTGACGGATGAGGAAGAAGAAAATTACCGTAAACTGCCCAAAAAGGAGCTGCGGGTTTTGCTGATTCAGAGGGGTGGTCATCCCTATCTTGGCTGCTGGGCGCTCCCCGGCGGGTTTGTCCGGCCGGCGGAGACGACGGAGCAGACGGCAAGGCGCGAACTGCGGGAGGAGACAGGAGTGGATGAACCTTATTTGGAACAGCTTTATACATTCAGCCAGGCGGAACGTGATCCGAGGATGTGGGTAATGAGCTGCTCTTATATGGCGTTGATGGACAGCGGGCGTGTGAAATTGCAGGCGGGCGATGATGCGCAGCAGGCGGCGTGGTTCCGGATCACCTGCCGTATGAAGGAACGGCGGGGGAGCAGGGAATATTGGGAACTGGTTCTTACCCACGGGGAACTGTGTCTGCGGGCACTGCTGGAAAAGGAGGAGCGGGAGCCTTTTACAGAGAGCAGAATCATGGAGAATCGCGGGCTGGCTTTTGACCATGCCCGTATTATTGCTTATGGGCTGGAACGGCTGCGGGGAAAACTGGAATATACGGATCTGGCGTTTCACCTGATGCCGGAATATTTTACATTGACACAGCTGCAGCAGGTATATGAGGTGATTTTGGATAAAGAGCTGCTGACGGCGGCGTTTCGGAGAAAAATAGCCGCTATGGTAGATGAGACGGATGTGTTTACAAAGAATGAAGGGCATCGTCCGTCCAGGCTTTACCAAAAGAGGAATGAGACAGAAGCAATGTAATGACGCCGCTCCCCTGTGCCTGACATTCTGCATCAACTTTTTTATTCCCGCGAGCAATGAGCCAAGTGCCGTTCCTACACGGGAATTTGGCGAATGCCGCGAGGGTCGAATACCCAGCAGCTTGCTGCGGGGTATTTGACTGACTTGAATATATAGATTACTTTATACTTTATATAATTTGCTACACTTATTCAATGATCCTAGGAGAAATACATATGACAAAAAAGTATTGAAAACTTAGTCTCTTTCCCTGTAAATGCACAAAGAAACTCATTTTTTGGCGCCCTTTCTTCCATTCTTCTGTATCGGAACGCTTACACAGAAAACACCCCCGTTTTCTGCGGCAGGCACCAGCGTAACTGTATACGATGCGGCAGCTGTAAAAACGAATCTTTTATCGATAAACATCACCTTCGGATATATCAGTATTTGATCACGATAACGGGTTGTGCATATTTTTGGATAGATAAGGAAATTGGTAATTCGTATGACAAACAATATATGGCAGACGATTTTTCAGAGACCGCTCTTGACCGGCTGTCTTTAGCTTTATATGCATCTGGTTACCACTATGAGTCAATGAACAAAAATACAGAAGCAAATATCCTATTTGAAAGAATAAAGCAATCTATCGAGGAAAAACAACCTGTCTTGATCAAATTGGGGGGCGGCGATGTGTGGGCGGTGATAACAGGATACCAGGATGATAAAAAGCTTCCATATTTAATGAAATCTGACCATTCACCACAGCTTAATAAGGAGTGGTTTAATAAGCTTCGCAATATCGTTTTCATAACAGATAAATATGATAGTGCTATTTCCTTGTCCGAATCTCTTAATCATATGATCCATCACCTAAATACTGGCAGCAGGAATAAGCTGGAACAAAAGATATATCAAAAGCTGGAAACGGAACCGGATGGAAGAAAACTTGGCCTGTGGTTGAATAAAATAAATGGTCTTACCATAGAAACCCGATGGCATGCATCTGAATGTTATCGGAACACGCTGATCCCCATGCCTGATAACAATAAATGTAAAAAAATCCTTTTAGAAGCATCCGATCTGCATCTCCATTTTCATGACCAGGCGTGGCAAATTTGGGCGCTTTTGGGTGTTTCGCCAAAAACTTGCTATGGTTTGCCCGGCAACATCAATGAATTGTTGGATAAATCATCTGCCAGGGCAGAACTCAGATCTTTATTTCAGGAATTATTTGCCATAGACCGTCAAGTGTCTCATTTACTACAGGAATGTTTATCCTTGCTGTAATCATGTGCAGACGAGGCTGCTGCACGTAATATCAGTAAGCGTGACTTCTGCGGCGCTCAAATACATCCTGCGCCGCAGAAGCAAGTGCATTTACTGTAGAAGAACATAATATCAGCATTTACATCATTACCCGCACTTCAATCTTCTTATCCACCAATTCGGCAAACTTTTTACCATCCCCCGGGGAGCCTGCTACCGTTCCGTAATGAGTCGGGATTGCGAGTTTCGGTTCGATCTGATTGATAAACTTTGCCGCCTCTTTGTAATCCATTGTATATTTACCGCCAACGGGTACAAAGGCCACATCACATTTAATCCTCTGATTTTCAGGTATCATATCGGTATCCCCTGCGACATAATAATTGACATCATTCATAGTCACCAGATAACCGACAAATTTCTTTCCTTTTGTGTGAAAAGGCTTCAGCCGGTTATATGCCGGAACTGCTTTGATCATAAGGCCTTTTGCTTCCAGCAAGCCATCGGGATTGATAAATTTATATTTTCCGAAATCAGTTAATACATTCGCAGCCTGTTCCTTCATTTTTGCCGGCATGATCAGCCAGGTGTCATCCTTTGTGACTTTTTTAATATCCTCCGGCGAATAATGGTCGAAATGGTCATGGGTGACAAAAATAATATCTGCATCATGTCTCTCTTCCTCTATTTTATAAGGATCAAAATACAGGATTTTATTTCCGGTAATCTTTATGCTGCTATGGGTTAATACTTGTGCTTCCTCAAACATATCTGCCTCCTGGATTTTCTTAAGCGCTGTATCCTGTCATACCATATTTTAAAATCTGATCACTTCCGGATCGCAGGGGTCACCGCGTTGCCATATAAGCGGGAAGAGCCAGGTGCCAACGGCATGGAAAGAATTTAATCAGCCGCTTTGTATGCAGGATCGGTTCCGACAATTCCCAACAAGAAACGGAACTGCTGACAGGTTTATTATACTGCCAACAGCCCCGCAAATCAATGATGTGGCTGGAAAAACTTACGCCCCGGCTTCCTCACCCCGCCGCTTGCCGGACAGATTTTGTGTTTAGACGTCGCGGATGATACAAAGATAATACTCTGCACCATGACGTAACATGATTACAGTGATTTTTACACGGCATAACACGATTAGATAGTCTTTCGTGTTATATTTCAATATAGATACCTATTTCCAAGTCACATCATGTCGGCGCTCAGGGAGGCCGGCTATAGAAAAAAATGGTGAAGGAACAGCATTTATGAAATCGCCCTGTCTGCTTCTATATCTCATGGAGCCGCTCATCAGAAGTGATAAGCTGTCAGTGTGGGGCGTGACTACTTGCAGGTGCCCCAGAGCATGTCAAGAGTTGGCAGATGTATTGACAATGGCTCGATGGAAGGGTTTTGTGGGATCATATGCTCTTGTTTATTTGAACAAACAAATTCTTTAGGTTAGAATCGATGATGGTGTAAACGAAAAAGCAGTTTTGGCATTCCAGTGAACTGCCCTTTCGTTTACACCATTTTCGATTTGACCTAATTGAACAAAGTGAGCGTCCGGGCAGCCGTGACTTATGGACTTTCAATTCTTTGTTCCTGTCCATGATTATATATGATTCTTAGTATGAAAGCTACAACATTTCATGAAAAGCAGGCAAATGGGCATGACGATAAAACCTCAGAAACTGAGGCCTTTGAAAGTATGAGATGTTTCTCTTTAGCAGCGCAGTGGCATTCTCATCTGTGGCTTTCCGAGATGCCCGCCACATGCTTTACACACACATACTTTGATACCATAAAGTTGTTCCAGTACTTCCGGCATTTCCATGTCGCGGAGTTTGGAAAGATACTTACTGCATCCAGGGAGATTTCTGCAAAGGGTGAGCTTCTGATTTTTGGTACGTGAACATAACAATCCATAGTGCCGGATACGTACAAAACGCCTTGGGACGGCAATACGGCATTCCATTTCTTTTTAATCAAAAGTAAGTGGCAAAGTATTCATATATCTATTGCCACTTACTTTATAATCAACCTATATATCTACCTTATCAATATTATAAATTGTAAGAAAAACTGAAATAATGGATAAAATAAACAATATGATATTGAATGCAAGGTTATCTACCAATGTATACGATCCTATGTTCCCCTGTGTAAGACATACTAATATAACCGAGCTAACTATAGTTGCTTTTGAAGACTTCATTTTGACACCAACTAATAAAGCAATAAAACAGATACTAATCATCATTATGGAACTTATGATAATTTGAAAATAGAATGAAAACTGACTAAAATTGATTCCCCTCATATCTACATCAATAAACCGGCTTACAAAACTAAAAATCCCATATGCAAGAAGTTTAGTTATGATTAAAGCAGCCACATTAAAAATCCAAACTGACAGCATTTGAGCCATTAGGATTTTTTGCCTTTTTATTGGATATGAAAACATCAAGTAGATTGTTTTGTTCTTATAACCGCTAACAATAAACGATGCTAACATTATACTTGCAAATACAATATAAGACATATTAGCAAACAATTCTACACTTATGCAAAGAATGCCTTTATTATATAGTTCCGCTGAGTCCTCTATTTTCATTTCTCCAATCGTGGATAAAAGCAATATAAGTAAAATCCCCGTCATAATAAAAGCATTGCGCACATATTTTCCTATATGATTTTTCTTCCATTCCAATTTAATCATTTTAATCATTTTTTTCACCTTCTCCCATTAAATGCATGAAATAATCTTCCAGATGTTCCGCCTTTTTACCAATAGAAATGATTTCATTCCCTTCAAGAAGCAACGCTTTGGATATCTCTTGAGGTGTGGTACTTTCACTATAAATGCGAAGCATGTTTTCACCAACAATTTTATAATCATCTTTTGAAAGAAAACCTCCTAATGTCTGCATCGCCTTTCTCACATCCAGCACTTCTACTTCAATATAAGGCGAACGCATTTGAGAGATTTCTTTTGTTGATATTTCTCTTATCATCTGCCCATGATTAATAATTCCAACCGTGTCTGCAATATCTTCTATTTCGGAAAGAATATGCGTTGAAATCATTATTGTTACTCCTAATTCTTCCTTAAGCATGCGAAACAGGTCTCTCATTTGCTTCATCCCTATAGGATCCAATCCGTTTGTCGGCTCATCAAGAATCAAAAGTTCCGGCTTAGTTAACACAGCCCTTGCAATTCCTAATCTTTGTTTCATTCCCAACGAATACTGCTTCACTGGTTTTTTAGATGCCTCTCTCAATCCCAGTAAATCAAGAGCGTTTTCTATTCCCCGTTGGTTATCATACCCGATATACTCGCAATGCAGTTTCAGATTACTTTCTCCGCTAAGATGTTCATAAAACACTGGAAACTCTATGATACTTCCTATTCTTCTTAAAACTTCATAGGATGTTGATGTCAATTTTTCTCCAAATACTTCAATTGTTCCCCCTGTCGGTTTCCAATAATTCATTATCATCTTCATTACAGATGTTTTTCCCGCGCCATTGGGTCCCAAAAATCCGTATATCTCTCCTTTATTTACATGAATATTAAGATTCGAAATAATATTTCTCCCCTTAATATTTTTCCCCAAATTTATTGTCTGCAAAATATATGACATATTGTAAACCTCCTTTTCATACTACATCAAGAAACTATTTTATCAATGTTCCACAACAAAGATATGCAGTATTGCATCTGGCACTTTTGCATTTTAAGAGGTGCGTTATATCTAATTTACGCACCTCTTAAATTATTTTACCAGCAACACCAAATAATACCAAACGCCGGAGTAACTACTTCTTCCAACTTTTCAAGATCCTCAAATCCTTCCAAGAACTCTATCCGCATTTTATTTTCCTCCTTATAAATGTTTGTGATATCTTTATACTACATTGATTTACCAGCAGCACCAGATGATGCCAAACGCCGGTGTTGTTACTTCTTCCAGCTCTTCAAGCTCTTCAAATCCTTCTACGAACTCTACACGCATCTCATTTTCCTCTTTACAGTTTTCATATTTATTAAGTAATACAGAAGCTTGTATTTATTTACTTTTGCTATTCTTTTTGTCAAAGCTGTCATCATTTCGACTTCCACCAGACATCAATTTGACCGGTACTTCAAAATCATACATTCCTAATGTAATAGATTTACCCAGTCCAAACGTTCCAAAACCACATAACATATCAATACTTTTTTTCTTAAACCTTTCATTGTTGAATCTCCTTTTCAAATGATTTATTTGATAATGCTACTTTATCATGTATTACAGCAGGTCATACCCTTTTTTCTTAAAAGGACTTTTATACGTAGTTAACGTAGTACTCCATCCGGCTAGTTTCTAAACTATAACCGGATACAGCTTGGCCAATTT
>CAJTVQ010000011.1:8421-97548 GCA_910579935.1 uncultured Lachnospiraceae bacterium | reverse complement strand
AAAAAAGATTGCCCTCTTATTCAACCCACCTCCGGTTCTTTCCTTAGAAATTATCCCGACTTTTTGATTATCCCGACTATTTCCGGAAAAGCGGATAACTACGGGCTTTTGCTCAAAAAAGGTCGGGATAACTTTTTCATAAAAGGCAGATATCCGACTGCCCGGATGCAGATACCTTTGCGCAAAAAGTCATGATAACTTTTCCCGGTATTCTGTTTTCTCCGAATAAATATTTAGCAGGAAAATTTTCCTGACTTTTTATTTAAGGAGATGTTGCCTATGACAACAAGAAAAGCTATTATCAGATACGCAATGAGAGTGACAGGCTGTGTAAAGAACACGGATTGTCAGTCGTCACGCCGGGGCAGGATAAGGGAAAGAAATATGCGGAATGGGACGCTGAACGCAAAGGGACAAGTTGGAAAGCAAAGCTGAAAGCGTTGATTGACGCTACCATTCCCAAAGCGAAAGATTTTGATGATTTCCTGCGGCTCATGGAAGCGGCGGGCTATTAGGTAAAGCGGGGCAAGTTTGTTTCGTTCCGTGCGCCGGGGCAGGAACGCTTTACACGCTCTAAGACGCTTGGGGAAGCCTACACCGTGGAAGCCATAACGGAGAGGATCGCCGGGACGTACCGGGCGAAGCCGAAAGCGTTAAGGCAGGAAAAAGCGGGTATCTCTATGTTGATAGACATTCAGAACAGTATCAAGGCAGCGGAGAGCAAAGGCTATGAACAGTGGGCGAAGATACACAACTTGAAGCAGGCGGCAAAGACTTTGAATTTCCTAACGGAGCATGACATTTCAGAGTATGAGCAGTTGCAGGCGGTTCTTGATGAAGTGCATACGGAAAGCGAAGATACCGCCGCCACGCTGAAAGGCTTGGAAAAGAGATTGTCCGACATATCCCTCTTGATGAAAAACATATCCGCATACCAACAGACAAAGGCGGTCTATATGCAGTACAAAAAGGCAAAGGACAAAGAAAAGTTCCTGCGGGGCAATGAGAGCAGCATTATCATTCACGAAGCCGCCGCTAAGACGTTGCAGGCGGCAAAAAACGGCGGGAAGCTGCCCGACTTCAAAACGCTGCATACGGAGTACAAGGAGCTTACAGAGAAGAAAGACAAGCTGTATCAAGAGTACGGGAAACTGAAAAAGAAAGTAAAGCAGTATGATACAAAAGTGTGTTCAGATTTCTTTCGTGATATTTGCATTTGTGTTTCTCCTGCGGAAAACTCTGTTGAAAAACAAGGTATTCCTAAAGGGTACATTATGGAGTTTGTTTCTTCCAGTCTTATTTGTAGGGAAGATAAAATTTTTTTATGAAGATACAATCGGTGCAATATTGTTTTCTTGGTGGGCTAGAATTTGCCAAATCCATGTATGGATAAATTGGGTTTACTTATGCGGCGTATTTTTATATGCCGCCCGGTTATTTTATAAAAAAAGAAAGTTGAAAAAGTTGGTTGCAGGTATGGAAAAAAGAGAAGTTGAGGGTACTTGTATCTATGTTACCAAAATGCCTGTTACACCGTCCACCATAGGAATATTCAGACCAAAGATAATCATGCCGGAAGTTATACTGAAAGAATATGACCAAAAGGATTTACAGACAATTCTGCTCCATGAAAAGACGCATATCCAGTTAGGGCATTTGCTGTTTTATTTTTTGTGGGATATATTGCGGGTTATATTATGGCTCAATCCATTTCTTACCATAGGCACAAGATATTTTCGGGAGGATATGGAGGAAATCTGCGACTTTGTAACAATCCAAAGAAGCCAAAGAAAAGCATATACATACGGGCAGCTATTATTAAAAAGCATGAGGATATTGCAGGCAGAAAGTGAAGATTTCAATATGTATGCTACCTTTACAGGAGATAAAGAATATCAAAATATCCGGCAGAGAGTAACAAGGATTGCCCGGTATAAACCATATAGACGGATTGTGGCTGTTAGTACATTGATTGCTGCGGTTTTGTGCATAGCAGCAACGGGCATATGGATAAATCATATTTCTTATGACAGAAATATTGCAAATAACGCTATCTATACATATGGATTTGACGGTAAAAATGTTACTTTCCAAGATACCAATGATGAATTGCAACAAATGATTTCTTATGATGACAATTTCGTTTATGTAGATAGGAAAACTTTTGAAAGTTATTTGCAGGAAAATAATGCAAGGGGGGAGATTATTATTGTTTTTGGAGGTTTTTATAAACTTCCCGGCGTTGGAGGGATTGGGTGTCACTGTTTTTATGAATTTGGTTCAAAGGAGCAGGTAGTCAAAATCCCTTATGAAAATCCCATGAGCGATTGGCGGGTAAAATTGCTTAAAATGCTATAAGCGCAACATAGAAATGGATTTCAAATAAAGTTTTTATCAAGGAGGACAAAATCATGGCAATGGAGATTACAAACAATTACAGCAGCTACGCAGCGCAGAGCGTAGCAGAAAGCAGTACAGCGAACAGCGCAAAGAAAAAGGAAACAGAAAAAACAACGGAAACAGTGGAAAGTAATAAGGGAAAAAAGACAACTGATTATGCAAAGGGACTAGCAAAACTTGTTCCAAGTGTAGATTTTAAGGTTGGAAATGCCTGTTCATCAGCCAAAAACGGCAAGTCATTGACTGTTAATCCAAAACTTTTGGAAAAAATGCAGAATGACCCCGAAAAAGAGAAGGATATGAAAGACATGATAAAAGGCGTTGAGTCTATGTCTAAATTGGCAGAAAGCATGGCAAAAGCCAGTGGCTGGACGATAGTGTATCAGCATAGTTATATTGATGAGAATGGAAATTATCATTGCAGAATGCAGGGCAGAAACGATGGTATGTTAAAATTGAGCGATAAGCTCCGGGAAGAAAGGAAGAAAAATTCTGAGAAACTGCTTGAAAAGACAAAAGAAAAGGCGGCTGAAAAGGAAAAAGAATTGTCTGAAACATTAGAAGAAAAGAAAGAAGTAAAAGAAGATAGCGCAGATGGAAAGATTGAAGAAAAATCAACTCCCAACAAAGCGGAACAGCTTCTAAATGAAAAATTGATAGCTTCCAAAGACGGCATGATTTATCTGAATGATACAGATATTCGGACAATTATTGAAGCAGCCAAAGAAGATAATGCAGGCAGGGAAAATTCAAAACAGCAGGCGGGGGTCGGTGCAAATTTGGACTTAAAGGTTTAACGGGAAAAGCATTTCCAATTTTATTTAAGGTCAAGGAGGAAAAGGAAAATGGAAATTAGCAGTATCAATGGAGCAAATGCACAAGTGCGGCAAATGGGAATAAATCAAGCAACAGATTCTTACAGCCGGAATATCCAGAACCAGATTGCCAATGCACAAAAGCAGTTGCAGGAGCTTTCTTCCAACAAAGATATGACGCAGGAAGAAAAAATGACGAAGCGGCAGGAATTACAGCAGCAGATCAGTGACTTGAATATGCAGCTAAGACAACACCAAGTGGAGCAGCGCAGAGAGAAACAGCAGAAACAATCTTCTTTTGATGATTTGCTCGGTGGAAATCAGAAAACAGGTGTAGCAGATACGGGAGTGATTATTTCCCTTTCAACGACAAAAGAGCAAATTGTAGGCATGAAGAAAGTGCGGACAGACTTGCAGGGGAAATTGCGTACTGCTCAAACGGAGGAGGAAAAAGCAGACTTCGCGTCCAGAGGGGCGGCGGTGCGGCTGGTCTTGCTGGTGTCATTGTTCATAGGCTCTCCTTTCCGTTCATCAGTCCTTTTAACCGTTCCATTTTCCCCTGTGCCGTGGATTTTCTGATATTCTCCCCGGTGAAGAATACCGGGCAGCACATTTCAAGCAGACGGTCATAAATCCGGGCATGGGCGGTGTCCTCCGGGTGCTGCAATTCCTCCAGCGTCAAATTGGTTGTGACTATCAGTGGCTTCCGGCTTCGGTATCGGCTGTCAACCACATTGTAAACCTGTTCAAGCCCGTATTCCGTGCCGCGCTCCATGCCAAAATCATCAAGGATAAGCAGGGGGAAGCGGCAAAGGCGGTCTATGTATTCGTTCCTGCCCTTGTAGCTGGCGGCAAGGTCATTGAGTATCAAGGCAAAATTCGTCATGCACACGGAAATCTCACGCTCCATAAGGGCGTTGGCGATACACCCGGCGAAATAACTCTTGCCTGTGCCTACCTTGCCCCATAGCAGATAGCCGATATTTTCCGCTTTCATTTCCTCCCAGTTCGCCGCATAGAATAAAGCCTTATCCATTTGGGGGCATTTGCCGTTGTCATTTTCAAAAGTCCACTGGCGCATGGCGGCGTTGGAAAATCCCCGGCGTTTCAATTCCTCCACGGTGTCACGGTGCTTTCGCTCCTTGTCGGCGGCTTCCTGCTTTTCCCGGCGTTTGCGCTGGCAGTCACATTCTTTGGGGTGTCGGTCACGTCCGAAAAGCCCCTTTCCCCCGGTGAAGTAGGCTTCTTTGGGCTGGCGGCAGTTCCCGCAGTACAAAAGCCCGTCCTCGCCCGTGTAGTCCTCCGGCTCTGCTTCCTGTGCCGTGGCAAGCCGGAAAATAGCGTTGTCGTAATCGCTCATAAAATCGTCCTCCTTGTTCATGGTCTTTTCCACGCCCTGTTTACGGGGCGTTATATCTCTGCTGTCAAAGGCTCTCGCCCTCCTTGTAGGAATAATCGGGGATTCCCTTTTTCGGGTTCTCCTTTTTCTCCTTGTCTGCCCACCTGTAAAGTGCGGCGGCATGGTTGGCATAATCATTCCCGAAAGCGGCGATATACCGGCTCATTTCCTCGATAAGCCGTTCAAGGCTGTCCGGGTATTCCCCTTTCAGCTCCGCATATTCGGATTCGGAGAGGAAAACATTCTGGTATTTGCCATAGGGCGCGGGCGGCAGCTCCCCACTCGCTCCCTTTGTTTGGTTCTCTTTTACTTTTAGTTTGTTTATATTTAGTTGGTTAGGGTAAAGATTTCTTTGTATCATACCTAAAGTTTCCTTTGCGTAAATGGTGGTTGCTCATTACGGTGTAGTCCCTGTTTTTTTCTACCCGGAATACTGCCACGTTATCAGCCCCTTTCGGTTGAATTTTGGGTAAAAAAATAGACGCTCATGTTTGAACGTCTTTTTTTATGGTCTATTAAGTTGTAATGTAAGGGATAGCGGTTGCCTTTCTTTTCTGTATTTACTTGCCTTTTGCTACTTTCCGCAAGTTACCGCTACCGTGTCCGGATAATGATCCAGCACATCGAATGTCCTTGTGCCGAACTTCTCCACGATCAGCTCCGCCATCTTCGGCCCGATACCCTTTATCATGCCGGAAGATTAATCGCGGCATTGGAACAGTCTCCGGAACTGGTCGCCATGCTGACAAAAGCACTGAAGCAGAACACTATTAGCAGCTAAATCCTGCTAATTCTGCAATTAGCAAATTATTAGCAACAGCTCTGAAAGTGCAGTTTTGTGTTCGATTCCCTCTTAGCAGCATGGCTGATAACAAATATCCAAAAAAACGAGTCCTCCGGCTTCAGGTTTTCTCCTGAGACAAAAAAAGAAAAGCATTGAAAATCCAGTGTTTTCAATGCTTTCCAGCGTCCCCGAGACGACTTGAACGTCCGACCCCACGCTTAGGAGGCGTGTGCTCTATCCAACTGAGCTACGAGGACTTGTATGAAAAACCTGCTAATAAGCAAGTGTTTCAGCTATGAACTTGTTGATTTTACGTTGCTCTGGCAATCGAACACCTACCACTTAGGAGGCGATCGCTCTATCCAGCTGAGCTACGAGGACTTGTATGAAAAACCTGCTAATAAGCAAGTCATTCAGCTATGAATTTGTTGATTTTATGTTACTCTGGCAAATCCAACTAGCCTAAAAATATCTCAATGATGAAATATAATCACCAATCATTAAATATTCTACCACAAGAATGGAACTATGGCAACCACTCATTTTAAATGTTTTACGAATCTCCTTCATTTTTTTCCAAATCATCATTACTTACTTCAGTTTTTCCCCATGTAATTTCATATTTTCCCTTAAAACCTTTTCCTTTTTCTGTAAGCCAAAGTGTATCTTCCTTCTCGGCCATATATGATTCTGTACCACTATATGTTCCTTCTTTAGTTGTAGTGAAGACTTCATTTCCTTCACTGTCTTTCAATACAAAAGATACACTTCCTTTTTCCATCTCAATATAAAAATTAATTCTTTCCCCTTCATCAACTTCTAATCTGTCACCTTTTTGCAAGCCACTCCAATAAGAACTTTTTCTGGTAATTTTATTATCTGTTTCATTAACCACATTCATAGCGGATACATTATAATATGCACATCCAGTCATCAAACAAATTATTAAAATCATATGAATCATAAAAATTGTTTTCTTCATTCCCATAATTCCGTTTCCCTTTCTGCTTATATGATCTGCTTCCTGAAAATTAGATTTATAAAAAACTGTAAATATACAAACATCGTACTACTGTACTGTTTATATAATACAATAATACGATGTCATATATTTTTTGTCAATATAAATCTTAACCCTTTACATACTTTCTGGAAAATTAATATTTCCCTGCATCCAAATAGATCCTTTAAATCTCCGGCCAATCTGAGGTTCGCCATATAAATCTTCTGCATTGATACATATATCAAATATCAAATCATTACAACTGATTGTCATTTGGTATATCTCTTCTGAAGTAAGACGATTTTTTACTTTATTGCAATCCAGTATTTCACCTAAAATGGAATACTGGTCACATTCTACCCCATAAGGCATAAAATAAGTATCCACCAAACTAAAGACATCTTCCTTATGGATTTTCCTGGATATAATCGTATACGTATCCATGTCTTCCAAAGTAAGACTCTCTATGGCATCCTCATCACCTTTTCTTGCAGCTGCAATTAAGGAATTTCTATTATTAGATACTTTTTGGATAATCTGCTTATCCTTTTCGTTTTTGATAATCGGCATCATAATTTTCCCTTGGAGGGAAAGTCCCGATAAAGTCAGGGTAGTCCCGCGTATAGGAAGGCTGTTTCCGTTCTGTGCTTTTACATAAGGAATCATATTTTGTAAATAAAAAATCAATGAAACACCTACTTTAATATCATCGCAGATTCCCGCATAAGATTCTGTTCCTGCATGACGTTCCACGGAAATATCTTCTTCCGAACTAATCCCTGTTCCTCTCATATAAGGATAGTAATAATCATAAGTGAACTTATCATCCGAATCAAATTCCCCACAGACAGCTATTCCAATATTCTCGGCAAAATCTTTGCAAAACTCTGCCAATACACTATCTTCACTATTGGAAGTGTAAGCGCGTTCATCCGACTCCATGATGATATCAGTAAGAAGTTTTTGCAGTTCTTTTCTGTCTTTCAGTTTACTGAAACCAATTGCCCTCAAATATTTGTGCAAAAATTTCACCTCTTTTCTTTCTAATTTCTATTCTTTATCAAATTCCTTTTTATCTTATAATTTTTTGCCCTCCCATATACGGCTGAAGTATTTCAGGAATCCTGACAGAACCATCTGCCTGAAGATTATTCTCTAAAAAGGCAATCAGCATTCTTGGCGGTGCAACCACCGTATTATTTAATGTATGCGCATAATACTTGGTCTTTTCACCATTTACCCTTATTTTTAATCTTCTCGCCTGTGCATCTCCAAGATTGGAACAGCTTCCTACTTCAAAATACTTTTTCTGTCTCGGTGACCAGGCTTCCACATCATATGATTTTACTTTCAGATCCGCCAAATCTCCAGAGCAACATTCAATTGTCCTTACCGGAATATCCAAAGAACGGAATAAATCCACTGTATTCTGCCATAATTTTTCAAACCACACAGGAGATTCTTCCGGCTTACATACCACTATCATTTCCTGTTTTTCAAACTGATGAATACGGTATACTCCTCGTTCTTCCAATCCATGAGCCCCTTTTTCTTTTCGGAAACACGGAGAATAACTTGTAAGTGTTTTAGGAAGTTCCACCTCCGGAATAATCGTATCAATAAATTTACCAATCATAGAATGTTCTGACGTTCCGATTAAATATAAATCTTCTCCTTCAATCTTATACATCATGGCATCCATCTCAGCAAAACTCATAACACCCGTTACAACATTACTCCGGATCATAAAAGGAGGAACACAATAAGTAAAGCCTCTTCCAATCATAAAATCTCTCGCATAAGAAATTACCGCTGAATGCAGTCTTGCAATATCACCCATTAAATAATAAAAACCATTTCCTGCAACTTTCCTCGCACTATCCAAATCAATACCATTTAATTTTTCCATAATATCGGTATGGTATGGTATTTCAAAATCAGGTACTACAGGTTCACCGTACTTTTTAATTTCTACATTTTCTGTATCATCTTTTCCAATCGGCACACTTGGATCTATGATATTCGGAATTACCATCATTATTTTAGTTATTTCTTCTTCTAATTTTTTTTCTTTTTCTTCCAATTCTTCAAGACGTTTTGCGTTGGACGCTACCTCTGCTTTCTTCTTCTCTGCTTCTTCCTTTTTTCCCTGAGCCATTAACACACCAATTTCTTTCGATATCTTATTCCGGCTTGCACGGAGATCATCCGCTTCCTGCTTTGCTTTTCTGCTTTCCGCATCCAATGCTATCACTTCATCCACCAAGTCCAGTTTGTTTTCCTGAAATTTCTTTTTAATATTCTCTTTTACTGCATCCGGATTTTCTCTTAAATATTTGATATCAATCATAATCATGCTCCTTTTTTTGTTGTTTAAAATATTTTAGTTATTGAATCATCTCTACTACTTCTGTAATATAAACTTCTTCTGTTAATAAATTCCGGACAAGTTCCTGTAAGACTCTGTCCCCTTTTTCATCTAAAATAATTTTTATGACAGGCTTGTCCGCATACTTTTTATTCTGTTTTAAAATTACACCTATTTCTCCTTCATTTGTCCTTACGTAAGTACCAACCGGATAAACTGCTGTGAATTCAAGAAATACATCTACTACTGCCTGATCGTATAGTATATTACGAAACTTCTTTAAATGTTCAATAGCTTCATGTACTTTTATTTTTTCATTTCCTATGCCACAAATTAATTCATCAAATTTTTCGCAGACAGCGACTATTCTTGCTTCTAAAGGAATGTCCACAGACTTTAATGGATAACCGGAACCATTTATACATTCATGATGAAATAATATTATGCTTTTACTCAGTTCAGATATCCATGATTCATTTTTTAAAACAGAGTATGCATAAATAGGATGTTTTTTATATTCCGAAGCTTTCACCTCCGTCATACTGTTTATATCTCTGTTTTTATAATTTACGGTAATATATCTTATACCTAAATCATGCAATAAACAAGCCACACCTATATCGTGTATTCTTTCATATGAAAGTTTCATCTTCAGGGCAGTTATAATAGATAAGGAACATACTGTAATTGAATGTTCATAAATATCATTTTCACTTTCCTTTATATCATAAATTTTTTCAGCTACTTCCTCCTCTTCTAAGAGACTACTAATAATATTATCGGCTGTATTGCACAATTCAATTAAATCTCCGCTTTTATTATAAATGTGTTTTTCCAAAACATTTCTTACCTTTTCTTTTACCTCCTCTTCCAATTCTATCTTCAGTATATTTTTCTGTGTATCAATTTCTTCTTTAATATATACCTGTACAACTCCAAATTCTTTCAGCTTCTCAATATATTCCCGCTTTAATATTGTTCCATCTAAAAGCAGCATTTTATATTCGGGAGTCATAATGGTTTTGGCAAGTATTTCTCCTCCATGTAAGTCATCTATTTTACATACTTTCATATTACCCCCACATTTATCTATTTCTATAGATGCTTTCCTCTATCACTATTTATAATTGGAATTCATGGGTCGGCACTATCCATTAATACCCATTGCAATATCTAGTGCCTGTTTTTCTTCTTCTCCCAAAGTAATACTGCACTGTCCGTTTTCTATCTCTTTTGTATAGGAATAACAACCTTCCGTACTATGGACAGAATTCAGTATAAACCCATTATCATTTTCATCTAAAAGAACAAGACTGAAACTTAACTGTCCTCCCATTTCCCTGAATGCATCATATTTTACTATACCCATTTTTTGGAATGCAGATTCTAATTTCTTGTACAGATTCTTTATATCTTTTTTATTCTTTTCCATGGAAGTTTTAATAAACTTATTATCTTCATATAAACCTATAATATCCATTTCCAAGCTTTTTGCATCTTTTCCCTGCATAAACTTCATATACTTTTTCTTCAATTTTGAAGTATTTACAATCTGTATAATTACCAAAATGATCAAAATCATAATCAATACTGACAATCCAATTAAAATATATCCAACATCCAGATTACCTAATCCAATGTAATTTAATATTTCACTATTCACGTTTTCCTCCTAAAGTAATTGACCAGTTATCAGTGTGTAAGTTTATCTGTTATTTTCTCTAAGTCATCATGATTATAAAATTCTATTTCAAGTTTTCCGCTTCCTTCTCCCTTGGAGGAAATTATGACTTTTGTTCCTAATGCCTGTTTCAGTTTTTCCTCCATATCCTGATATATTACTTCTAATGCTTTATTTGTTTGAACTGTCTTTTTAGTTTTAGGAGGTGTATTTATATTTTTCATCAGCTTTTCTACATCACGCACACTTAACTTTTCATCAAATATTTTTTGTGCGATAGTATATTGCTGTTCCGGGTCTTCAATGGAAATAAGAGCACGGGCATGACCGGTAGAAATCATATCATCAATTATCATCTGCTGCACTTCATCACATAATTTTAGTAATCTCATGGAATTCGTAACTGCGGTCCGGCTCTTTGATACTCTTTCCGCCACTTCATCTTGTTTCAAATTAAATTCTGTCAAAAGCCTTTTATAAGCAAGAGCTTCTTCTATCGGATTTAAATCTTCCCGCTGGATATTTTCAATTAATGAAATTTCAACTATTTCCTGATCTGTTAAATCTTTTATGATGACCGGAACTTCTTTCAATCCGGCCATCTTGGCAGCACGCCATCTTCTCTCACCTGCAATTATTTCATAATATGTTTTCCGATCCTGAACCAAAATAGGCTGCAGCAATCCAAACTGTTTTATAGATTCCGCTAATTCCAACAAAGAATCTTCATCAAAATTTTTTCTTGGCTGTTCCCTGTTTGGTTCTACCATCGTTATTTTAACCATAGTTTCGGAGCTTTTTTCTTTTTCATTATTTTCATCTTTTGAACTTACATTATTTTTTGATTCATTTGTTCCGACCGTATTTGGAATTAATGAATCCAATCCTTTACCTAATCCCCTGCCTCTGACAGCCATATTTTAATACATCCTTTCT
Source organism: uncultured Lachnospiraceae bacterium (assembly GCA_910579935.1). GTDB lineage: Bacteria > Bacillota > Clostridia > Lachnospirales > Lachnospiraceae > Kineothrix. The sequence goes on along the minus strand of CAJTVQ010000011.1, from coordinate 86,162 downwards.
CTTGCTTTTTCATTACTTATCTGTTAATTATTTCTTCTGCTAACATCATATATGCTTCTGCTCCGGCTGACTTCGGATCATATTTATTAATAGGCATACCATAACTGGGTGCTTCCGCTAAACGAATATTTCTAGGAATCATAGTCTTATATATATTTTGATTCAAATGACTTTTAACATTTTCTACAACCTGTGTTGAAAGATTTGTCCTTGAATCATACATTGTAAATACGATTCCTTCCATTTCTAAATCAGGATTCAATCTTTCTTTTACTAAATTAACTGTATGTATTAACTGACTTAACCCTTCCAACGCATAATATTCACATTGAATAGGTACTAATACAGAATCAGCAGTTGTCATAGAATTAATTGTCAACATGTTAAGTGAAGGAGGACAATCGATAACAATAAAATCATATTGGTCTTTTATCCAATCTACTTCATTTCGAAGAATAAATTCTTTCTTGTCCACACCAATTAATTCTATTTCTGTTGCTGCTAGATTTACATTAGAAGGAATCAACGATACACCTTGGATTACATCTTTTATTATGCATTCCTGTATAGAACATTCTCCCAAAATTAATTCATAAATTGTATTTTCTAAATCATTTTTTTCAATTCCATATCCGCTGGTAGTGTTGCCCTGAGGATCTGTGTCTATAACTAATACCTTCTTTCCTTTTGCTGCTAATGATGCAGATAAATTAATAGCAGTTGTGGTTTTACCTACACCACCCTTTTGGTTTGCTATTGCAATTGTTCTTCCCATTTTTTATTCACCTTTCGTTTTTACACTTGATCATAAAAGTCAAGTGATATTAGTCACTAAAAAAAATTATATCACTTATTTCTATTATTATCTATATTTATTTAGACTAATTAATAGATTTTTCTTGTTTTTTAAATGTTTCACACTTTTTTTTAGTCGTCTTAAAATGTTTCACGACATAAATTACAATATCTAGATTTTTTGTTTCACGTGAAACATTATCTTGTATTTATTTAAATACAAAAATGAATGTTTCACGTGAAACATTCATTTTATGAATTCAAAACAATTTAATCAAATTATTCTTAATTGCAAATACAGCTGCCTGTGTTCTGTCATTTACATCAATCTTCTTAAATATATTAGAAATATGATTTTTTACTGTTCTTTCACTAATATTTAAACTAAGAGCAATTTCTTTATTAAACATTCCATTCGCTACATTAATCAATACTTCCTTTTCTCTCTTAGTTAAAGAATCTATTTTCACTTTATCAATATCCCTATTTACCAATCTGCTGTTTAATGTAGGTATCAAACTTGGCTGAATATAATTTTCTCCATTGACAATATTATTAATAGCTTTTTTTAGCTCAGCAGATTCGGATTCTTTTAAAATATATCCTTCTACACCAATATCAACTGCCTTTAATAAATATTCCACTTCATTATGAACAGTAAGTATCAGGACTTTTATATCCAAATTATTTTTTCTTATATCATCTAATACTTCAATTCCATTCTTCCTAGGCATGTTTATATCTAACAATAGGACATCCGGTTTCACTATCTCTAACTTTTCTAAACATTCAATTCCATCTGCAGCTTCAGCAATCACTTTTATACTTCCATCAAATTCCAGAAGCTGACGTATTCCTTCTCTCATCAAAACATGGTCATCCGATATCATAACTTTAATACACATATATAATATCTCCTATTTTTCCAATAATGGAATAATAATTTTAATAACTGTTCCCTTATCAGGTTTCGAATCAATTTCTATGGTTCCACATAAAAGTTCTACTCTTTCCCTTAAAATATTAAGACCAAAATGTCTCTGCTTTTCAGATAAAACTTTTTCTGCATCAAAACTTTTTCCATTGTCAGCCACTATTATTATACAAGTATTTTCAGTAATTTTTTTTAATTCAAAGAAAACAACAGAACCGTTGGAATGCTTAATTGCATTATTTGTACATTCTTCAATAATTCTAAAAATTGTCATCAATACCAAAGAATTATTACAGTTAATTTCTTCAATATTATAAAATACTTCAAAATCAGAAGACTCTCTTAAATGATCTGCTAATCTTTCAAAAGATTCCTTCAATCCTAAATCATCAAATGTCATAGGGCGAAGATCAAATATTGTATTGCGAATTTCTTTGATCACGGACCTTAGATTTTTATTTACAGAAGAAAGTTCCAATTTTGCTTTTGTCGGATCCTCATCTATAAACATAGAACTAAATTCGATCTTATGAATAATATGCGTCAGATTTTGTAAGGAAGTATCATGTAAATCCCTGGCGATACGCTGCCTCTCCCTCTCCTGAATATCTAAAATCTGTAAACCACGATTAATGCTTGCACTATTTACAGAAAATAAATAATTATTTTCTTCTTTTTTTGCAAATTTCTGTCTTTCAAATACATTTAATAAAGAACTAATAATTTTTATTTTATAATCTAAGTCTTCTATTTTGATTTCATAATATTGATAATCATTATCATTTAAATAATTTTGTTTCTTTTCTTCTATTAAATTTTTTTGAGAAAAGAAATCTTCATAAATTTTCTTTAGACCCTCATACAGTTCTTCAAACATAACTCTACCCCTTCGATTTCCTGCATAAATAAAAATTTTTCCTTAAATCTTTTCCTTATTATATTACACTTTATACCCATCCCTTATATATAATTATAATATAATAAATTTTTAAATCTGAAAAGATATTTTTCTTTTTTATTTGTATGTTTCTTCTTTATCCTATATAATAGTTACATAAATAACTTAAAAAAAAGAAAAAGGTAAAAAGGTTGAAAGAAAAACAATTTCAACTGAGGAAAAATATGAAAAATAAAATTAAAACATTAATAATTTTATCCGGACTTACAACAGCAGCTATACATATTATCAACAGAATGAATTATTCATTATACACAATTAAAAACTGCCTGAAATTTTATGAAAACAATTATTATGAATGGCGTTTCGGAAAAATACGATACATAAAAAAAGGAAATGGATCTCCCCTTCTCCTTCTGCATGATCTCACAATCGGAAGTTCTGTCTATGAATTTCATAAAATCATCGATGAACTTTCTCTTAACCATGAAGTATATGCAATTGACTTGCTTGGATATGGATTATCAGATAAACCTAATATTACCTATACGAACTATCTCTATGTTCAATCAATCATAGATTTCATTAAGAATATCATCGGAAAAAAAACAAATATTGTTACAACAGGGGACTCTATACAGGTAGCCTTCATGGCATGTCACAATGATCCGGAAGTTATAAATAAAATAATATGTATCAACCCGAAAAATTTATATGAACTTAATCAGATTCCATCAAAACAGACTAAATTACTCAAAATAATATTAGAAACTCCTGTCATCGGTACATTTATATACAATCTTCTGACAAATAAGACATCCATGGAATACACGTTCCGTCAGGATTATTTTTATAATCCTATTAATATAGAAGAAAAAGACATTTTATCCTATTTGGAATCTGCCCATTTACCGGACCATAGTTCCAAATATGTATTTGCAAGTTATATAGCCAAATATACCAACACAAATATCATACATGCTTTAAAAGAAATCAACCACAGTATCTATATGATAGGAGGGGAAGAAGAAAAAGAAATCCATACTACGATTGAAAATTATATATACTATAATCCTGCGATAGAATCCGCCTTCATACCTTATACAAAACATCTTCCCCATATGGAAGCTCCTGAAAAAATAATCAGTTATATCAATATGTTTTTACTTTAAATAGGTTCTTTTGATGGGAGCCCTGCTTTTCGTGGAAATTTTTTTGGTGTGGCTTTTATTTTGTCAATAATAAGCAGGTTCCTGTAAATATCTGAACCGGGCAACATATAATCCACTTGTCCCGCCACCTTTCCGCCAAGGACAGTTACTGCTTCTTTTGCAGAAGATAATTCTTCCATCAATTTTTCGGATTTATAAGAAATAAATTTACCTCCCAATTTTACAAAAGGTATACAGTATTCTGAAAGTGTAGAAAGATTTGCAACTGCCCTTGAAACAGATAAATTATACTTTTCCCTTAACTGACCCTGTTTTGCATAATCTTCCGCCCTTCCATGAACTGCATCTATGTCCTTCAGATCCAGTTTTTCAATCACTTCATTTAAAAACTTAATTCGTTTATTCAGCGAATCCAACAAAGTAATTTTTACATCAGGAAAAACAATTTTTATGGGAATTCCTGGAAAACCGGCGCCAGTTCCGACATCAATCATACACAGACTTTTTTCTTTTTTTAATTCACTTAAAAAATCATATGCTTTTACAATAGACAAACTATCCACAAAATGTTTTTTAAATACCTCATCTGGATCCGTAATTGCCGTAAGATTCATAAAAGAATTCCATTCCATCAATATTTCATAATACTTTACAAACTGATAAACCTGTTTTTCATTCAAAACAATTCCTATTTCTTTCAGATCATTTTTAAATTGTTCTGTATCATAATTTTCATGTATATCCATTTATATTTTATCACTCCTTTCTAACCGATGACATCCTTTTCCATCTGGCTGCTTTCCATTATTATACTGTTCCAAATAGACAAGTAATACGGAAATATCAGCCGGAGATACTCCTGATATTCTGGACGCCTGTCCGACTGATACCGGTTTATAAGAAATAAGCTTCTGTCTTGCCTCCAAACGCAGACTCTGAATATCACGATAATCCAGCTCCTTTGGAATTTTTTTCTTTTCCATCTTCTTAAACTGCTGAACCTGACGCAACTGTCTCGCAATATATCCTTCATATTTAATTTCAATTTCTACCTGTTCAATCACATCCTCCGGCAAAGGTTTTCTATCTTTATCAAGTTCTGCCAGCAAACCATAAGATAATTCCGGCCGGCACATTAATTCCGCCATATTTGTACCTGTCTTTAACGGAGAACTCTCTTTTGAAATTAAAAAATCCTGTACATGTTTAGAAGCGCCAACTAATAAATTTTTTAAACGTTCCACTTCCGCATCTATCAATGCCTTCTTTTTAAGAGTCGCCTGATAAATTTCCTCTGGAACAAGTCCTGCCTGATAACCCTTTTCCCGAAGACGCAGATCTGCATTATCCTGACGAAGTAAAAGCCGGTATTCTGCCCTCGAAGTCATCATCCGATAGGGTTCAAAATTATCTTTTGTTACCAAATCGTCAATCAGAACCCCTATATATGCCTCTGAACGGTCTATTATCATCTGCTCTTTTCCAAGAATTGAAAGCGCCGCATTTATTCCTGCAATCAATCCCTGTGCCGCCGCCTCTTCATAACCACTGCTTCCATTAAACTGTCCGCCGCTGAAAAGTCCTTTGATTTCCTTAAATTCCAAAGTCGGAAACAATTGTCTTGGATTAATGCAGTCATATTCAATCGCATAAGCATTCCTTACCATCTTACAATTTTCCAATCCGGGAACCGTACGATACATGGCCAGCTGCACATCTTCCGGAAGTGACGAAGACATTCCTCCCACATACATTTCATTTGTATGCAGTCCTTCCGGTTCAATAAATACCTGATGTCTTTCTTTATCTGCAAATTTTACGACTTTATCCTCAATAGAAGGGCAGTATCTTGGACCTGTTCCCTCTATCACACCTGCATAAATGGGTGAACGGTCCAAATTTCCACGTATGATTTCATGAGTTTTCTCATTTGTATAAGTCAGCCAGCAAGATACCTGCTCAATCTGCACATCTTCCGGATTTGTAGAAAAAGAAAAAGGAACGACTTTTTCATCACCAAACTGCTCCTCCATTTTTGAAAAATCCAGACTTCTCTTATCCATCCTCGCAGGGGTTCCTGTCTTAAATCTCCTCATTTCTATTCCGAGATTTTTTAAAGAATCCGTCAGGTAGTTTGCTGCCTGCAAACCATTAGGTCCTGTGTGGGTAATCGCTTCACCGCATAAACACCTTGCTCTTAAATAGGTTCCTGTACATAAAATTACCGATTTGCATTCATAAACCGCCCCCGTGAAAGTTTTTATTCCGGTTATCTTTTTTTTTGCTGTTTTATTTTCAAAGCTTTCTGTATCTTCCGCCAATAGCTCACATACTTCCGCCTGCTTAACCGTTAAATGTTCCTGATTTTCCAAAACTTTCCTCATAGATCGGGAATATTCCGCCTTATCTGCCTGTGCCCTTAAAGAATGTACCGCAGGACCTTTAGAAATATTCAGCATCTTAGACTGAATAAAAGTCTTATCTATATTCTTTCCCATTTCTCCGCCAAGCGCATCCACCTCTCTCACCAAATGTCCCTTGGAAGAACCTCCTACATTCGGATTGCAGGGCATCAAGGCAATACTATCCACACTGACGGTAAATATAATTGTTTCCAATCCCATTCTTGCACAGGCAAGTGCAGCTTCACATCCGGCATGACCTGCTCCTACCACACATACATCTACTTTTTCCCTTATCTGCGTCATACCCATTTTATAATATTCCTCCGTTTATTTACCCATACAGAATTTTGAGAATATCTCATTGACCAAATCCTCTTCCACTTCCTCTCCGATAATCGTACCAAGAGAAGCATAGGCGCTCATTAAGTCAATCGAATAAAAATCTTCCGGCATATGATCCTCCAGACTTTTCTTTACTTGAAGCATACTTTCATAAGCATGTTGAATTGCTTCTTTATGCCGCATATTTGTAATCACTACTTCATCATTAAAAGAGATTTCTCCTTTAAAAAACATTTCTTTTATCTTATCCTCAAATATATCGATTCCCGTATTCTCTTTTGTAGAAGTCTTAATAATTACAATATCTTCTTTTTCAAATATTTTTGCCAGCATTTCTTCTGTAACAACTGTATCCAAATCCGTCTTATTCAAAAGAACAATTGCTTTTTTATTCCCAATCATCCCTATGATCTCATAATCACTCTCATCCAAAGGAACGGAACTATCCACCATATAAATGATTAAATCCGCATCCAAAGCATATTTTTTTGCCTTTTCCACACCAATCTTTTCCACTGTATCTTCCGTAGACCGAATACCCGCCGTGTCAATGATATTTAAACTGATTCCGTGAAGTTTAATGCTTTCCTCCAATACATCCCTTGTTGTTCCGGCAATATCTGTCACAATTGCCCTGTCTTCACCAACCAAAAGATTTAATAAAGAAGATTTTCCTGCATTGGGCTTTCCAACGATCACTGTATTGATACCTTCTTTTAACATTTTCCCGCTGTCCGAATAATCTAGAAGTTTTTTAAGTTCCAAAAGAATTTCTTTTGTTTTTCCCATCAAGTTTTCCGGATAGCCTTCTAAGCTGATATGCTCCGGGTCATCCAGGGCTGATTCGATAAAAGCAATTTCATATATCAATTCTTTTCTCAGTTTTTTTATGATGACTGAAACAGAGCCTCTAAGCTGTTTCACCGAACTTTCCAATGCAAATTGATTTTTTGAATGAATGATATCCATCACGGCTTCTGCTTTGGATAAATCAATCCTTCCATTTAAAAAAGCCCTTTTTGTAAATTCTCCGGGTTCTGCCAAACGGGCGCCATTTTGAATCACGGCTTCCAATACCCGGTTAACCACCAGCACTCCGCCGTGACAGTTGATTTCCACTGTATTTTCTGCAGTATAGCTATGCGGAGCCTTCATTAAACTTACCATGACTTCATCAATTACTTTATTTTCCTCATCTACTATAAATCCATAATGAATCGTATGAGAATCAAAATCAATCAATTTCTTCTTACCGGATTTTGTCTGAAAAATTTTATTTACAATCTCTATGGCATCCTCTCCGCTCACCCTGACAATTCCGATTCCTGCTTCGGACATTGCAGTAGCGGCAGCAGCTATCGTATTCTTCATAATTCATCCATCCTATTCCACGCAATAAATCTCCATTTTATAAAAAAGAACTGCAGCAACGATACGGCAGTTCTTTTTTCTTAAATTATCTCTTGAGTGTGACTACCACTCTCCTGAATGGTTCATCCCCCTCACTATGGGTAGTTACATATTTGTCATTCTGCAGAGCCGAATGGATAATTCTTCTCTCATAAGGATTCATCGGTTCTAACGAAACGGACCGTTTTGTTCTCTTAACCTTATAAGCAATATTCTTAGCAAGATTTTCCAATGTTTCTTTTCTTCTCTGCCTGTAATTTTCTGTATCCACTTTAACCCGTATATAATTTTCCGATTCCTTATTTACCACCAAAGATACCAGATACTGTAATGAATCTAATGTTTGTCCTCTCTTTCCGATTAGGACTCCCATCTCATCCCCGCTTAGATCAATATCCATTGAATTGTCAAGTTCATCATATTTCACATCGATCACTACTGTAAGTTTCATGGCATCAAATACATCGCTTAAAAACTGCTTTGCATTATCTGAAACGGTATTTTTAACTTTTGCCTTAATAACCGCCGGCTTGGAACCTATTCCAAGAAACCCTGAAGAGCCTTCTTCTATTACTTCATATTCCAGCTTATCACTTGTCACAAGCAGCTTTTGACAAGCCTCAGTAATTGCGTCATTAACTGTTTTTGCCGATACCTGAATATAATCCATTTTTATACCTCCCTCTATTTCCGATTATTCTTCTCATTATACTGTTTTACCATATTGGCTTTAGAAGCTATACTCCCTTGTTTTGAATTTTTATTGTAATATTCCGTAGACTTTCTGATTGCTTCTTCTTTTTCTTCCTGTGTCATGGTAGAAGCAGAATTTGCCTTTGATGCCAGTGTCTTTGTATTCATCGTCGCGTAATCATTCAGCATCTTGGCAGTAACACCCCGTTTTTCTATTTTCTTCTTATTTTTCTCAACATTCTTTTTAATGATTTCTTCCAAATCCATTTTATCAATATGTTTATTAATAACAATCTGCTGAATACTTCTCACCACAGAACCGGCAATCCAGTATAAACCCATACCTGCAGGAAGAGAATAGCAGAATATCGCCGACATGACCGGCATCATGATATTCATTGTTTTCATGGAAGAAGCCATCGGATTATCCTGATTATTATTGTTTGATTCCGCCTGGGGCATTAACTTTGTATTGATCCATTGTGTCAGGGCGGACAATAACGGAACTGCCAAAGCTGCTATTACCATCAGATATGTCCCGCTGTCCAAGGCTTCGTGAACAATATAAGAAGGAGAATTTCCTATATTCAATCCAAGGAAATTATTATATCTCTCTAAAATAGCCACCGTAGCATCCACATCTGCAGACAGGGAGGGAAACTGTTCCGAAATACTATGCCATTCTGCAGTGGAAGCCCGATTCAGCACATCTATAAATGTGTTCTGTATATACTGTGTATTGCCTCCCGTAAAAGCTTCATTACTAAATTGCTTTGCAAACATGGCGGCATCCCTAAAAGTCTGGATAAAATCAGCGCTTCCAGCCTGCGAGATCAGCTTGTCCACCAAAGGTAAAAATGCTTCTTTAATCTTTCCGACATAAGCCGGCATTGCATAAATAACACGATACAAAGCAAAAAGAATGGGCATCTGTATAATGAGCTGTACACAGCTTCCGGTAGGAGAAACTCCGTATTTTGCATATACGGCCTGCGTCTCCTCATTCATTTTCATCATGGATTCATTATCTTTTTTGTTCTTATATTTTGCCTGAATAGCCTGAAGTTCCGGATTCATCTTAGCCGACAGTTTTGAAAATTTCTGCTGTTTAATGGTAAGAGGCAGCATAAGAAGATTCACTACGATCGTAAATAAAATAATTGCAAGACCGATATTTGGAATACCAATCTTATCCAGACAGAAAAAGATTCCTTCCATTATATAGCCAAGAATCTGAGCAACCGGCCCTATAATAAAAGTCTGATTCTGGGTTAAAATTATACCTGACAATTTCTTTCCTCCTAAAAAATAAGATACAAAATTCGATTCTACGGAACAGGATCATATCCTCCCTTTGAAAAAGGATTACACCTGATAATTCTCCACGCCGCCATACATCCGCCTTTCAAAGCGCCGTATCTGCTGACCGCTTCCAATCCATACTCCGAACAAGTCGGAAAATAAGGACATTTTGTGGATTTCATAGGAGATATATACTTTCTATAGAATTTAATCATGTAAATAAGTAATTTTTTCATAACCATTTTCAAATCCAACTCCATCTTCCCATTTCTATTCCATATCCAAAAAGAAATAACTTTCAATAAAAAAATATCTTTAATATATGATGAAGTTTTCCGAGATGTAATAATGCGCTCTCAATATCAGCGTAAGAAGCCGACGACGCATTGTTTCTTGCTACGACTACTATATCTAAACCACTATTAAATATATTTTCATGCAGCCGGTAACTTTCTCTCACCAGTCTTGTTACTCTGTGACGAACAACACTGTTTCCTACTTTTTTACTAACCGATATTCCAAGCCTGTTCTGATCCGTATTATTTTCTAACACATACATTACCAGATATCTGTTGGCATAAGACTTTCCTTTTTTATAAACATTCTTGAAATCGTAGTTTTTTTTCAAAGAATCTGAGAAATTCATATAAAATGAACATGCTCCTTTCGCAGGTTATCCCCGCAAGAGAAAAAAGGTCACAGTAACTGTGACCTATGCTGATAATCTCTTTCTTCCCTTTGCTCTTCTGGCTGCCAGAACCTTTCTTCCTCCCGGAGTACTCATTCTCTTCCTGAAACCATGAACTTTCTTTCTCTGTCTGTTCTTCGGCTGAAATGTCATTTTCATAATCGGTACACCTCCTTTTGAAACCTTTCCAATCATATTATGATACTATTTAAAAGGCAAACATTTTATTTTAAAAAAACAATCTGTGTTAGAAAATATCATTACGATTATAATGGAAATTGCCATTCACGTCAAGTAAAAATCGCCCAAAAAATGCCGAAAAAATCATGAAAATTGCCGATTTTTTTTTCAATACCATATTTAGTTACTGAATTTCTTTTATTACCACAAAATATAGATACCAAAAGATTTATCCACATACCTGATCATTAATTTATATCTGCAGCAAATTTATCCACATAATGTGTATAAATTGTGGAAAACTTCTTTATAACATGTGAAAATAATATGGATAACTCTTTATAATTCCTTTTTATCCATACTTTAAAGTGTTCATAATAAATATCATGGTTATACACAGTTCCTAATGCAAATCAATAGGAACCATCCTTTTATTCACTATTTTATCCACATTATGTGTATAACTTTCTTTTAAAAATTAAGCATTTGAAATTTCATTTCATTTATATTAATATATAAATGCGGTATTTTTGCATTTATATAAAATCTCATATAAATTATGGAATGTAAAACTGCCGCATTATGAAATCGGAGGAATTTTCATGGATTTTATTCAAGAAAACTGGGAACTTATCAAACAGACCATAAAAAAAGAATATGACCTTTCCAACATATCCTATAATACATGGATTTCCAATCTCAATTTTTATAGTTCGGAAAACGATGTCATCACAATCATTATACCATCCGACCAGGCTCATGCATTGAGTTATATTACCAATAAATATAAAAGTTATTTTCAGGTAACTATTTCGGAAATGATGGAGCATGATTATGATATATCTTTCATATTGGAAAAAGATATCGAAAAAAACAGAACAAATGAAGATTCCATGGAGTTAAAGCCTTATTATAATATCAATTATGAAAAAGCAAACCTGAATCCAAAATACCGTTTTGATACTTTTGTGGTAGGCAGCAATAATAAATTTGCCCACTCTGCGTCCCTTGCAGTAGCAGAATCTCCGGGTGATACATACAATCCCCTCTATATATATGGAGGAGCAGGCCTTGGAAAAACCCACCTGATGCATTCCATCGGACACTTTATTTTAAAACAGAACCATAACATGAAAGTTCTTTATGTTACCTCTGAGCAGTTCACCAATGAAGTTATCAATTCCATACGAAGCGGTAATGCTGCAGATATGACAAAACTCAGGGAAAAGTACCGGACAGTAGATGTGCTTCTCATTGATGATATCCAGTTCATCATCGGAAAAGAAAGTACACAGGAAGAATTTTTCCATACTTTTAATGTACTTCATGCAGCGGAAAAACAGATTATCATTTCCTCCGATAAACCTCCAAAAGAAATGGAAACATTAGAGGAAAGATTCCGTTCCAGATTTGAATGGGGGCTTATTGCTGACATACAGCCTCCTGATTATGAGACAAGAATGGCAATTCTTCAGAAAAATGCGGAAAATTTCAGTAAAAAAATTGATGATGAAGTATTTACCTATGTAGCTACCAATATAAAGTCCAATATCAGGGAACTGGAAGGGGCTTTTAATAAGATCATTGCATTCTCAAAATTGAACAATGTAGAAATTAATCTTGAAATGGCACAGGAAGCGCTTAAAGATATTATATATCCGGACAAGCCCAAAGAAGTAAACCCTTCTCTCATTATAAATGTAGTAGCAGAACATTTTGGCGTTAATCCGGAAGATATAACTTCTAAAAAAAGAAACTCTGAATTTGTAGAAGCAAGACAGGTAGTCATGTATCTCTGCCGTTCCATGACAGATACATCCTATCAGAATATAGGAAGAATACTCGGCAAAAAAGACCACACTACCATTATTCACGGTGTTAACAAAATTACGGAAGAACTGGAAAATAACGAAGATTTACGCAATAAAGTGGAAATTATACGCAAAAAAATAAGTCCTTCCTAAAATATTGAAATTTTTAAACTTTCCAATGTTGATACCATGTGGGTAAACTGTAAATAAGTTTCTTTTGGATGTTGATAACTTTACCTATATAATATTTTTAATTTTGGTTATATAAAATCGTAATAAAATATATGTGAATAAAAAGACTTAAAAATTAAAGTTATATTTAGTTTTTCACATAGATTATGATTTCCTTTTTCCCTGAAAAATAGTATAATAGAAAGAGTTATACACAAATCAACAACCCTTATTAAGTATATTAATAAATTCTTTTTATATAAAAATGTTTTTGCAAGCAGCCCGAAAACAGAATTTTTCTTTTTAATTTAAAAGGAGTTATGCACATGAAGTTAGTATGTTCTAAATCAGATTTATTAAATGGTGTTCAGACAGTATCAAAAGCTGTACCTAACAAGACTACTATGTCTATTCTCGAATGTGTCCTGATTGATGCAAGAGATACGGATATTAAATTGATGGCAAACGATATGGAACTGGGTATAGAGACAATTATCGAAGGAAATATTGTAGAAAAAGGCATCATAGCGTTGGATGCCAGGATATTTTTGGAAATCGTAAGAAAACTTCCTGACAGTGAAATTACAATCGTGACGGATGATTCTCTGAAAACTACCATTACCTGTGAAAAATCAAAATTTAATATTATCGGTAAATCAGGAGAGGATTTCTCTTATCTTCCCTCCATTGAGAAAATAGATTCCATTATTGTGTCTCAGTTTACTTTGAAAGAAGTAGTAAGACAGACCATTTTTTCTATTTCGGATAATGATAATAACAAGCTTATGACAGGTGAATTGTTCGAAATCAATGAAGATATCCTGAAGGTAGTTTCTTTGGACGGGCATAGGATATCCATCCGTAAAATAAGGCTCAAGAATTTTTATATGCCGAAGAAAGTAGTAGTGCCCGGAAAGACTTTAAATGAAATAAGCAAGATTTTATCCGGTGATACGGATAAAGATGTGCATATTTTCTTTACGGACAAACATATTGTTTTTGAGTTTGATAATACCGTGGTAGTATCCCGTCTGATTGAGGGAGACTATTTCAAAATAGACCAGATGCTTTCCAGTGATTATGAAACAAAGGTAAGGATTAACAAAAAAGAATTGTTAAACTGTATTGACAGGGCAACTTTACTTGTTAAGGAAGGCGATAAGAAGCCTATTATCATAAATATCACCGATGGCATGATGGAACTTAAGATTAATTCCACGGTCGGAAGTATGAATGAGGAAATTGATATAGAAAAAAAGGGAAAGGATATTATGATCGGCTTTAATCCCAAATTTTTTATCGATGCCTTAAGAGTTATTGATGATGAAGAAGTGGATATTTATCTTGTAAATCCGAAGGCTCCCTGCTTCATAAGGGATGCCGGGGAAAATTATATTTATCTTATTTTGCCGGTGAATTTTACAACAGTAGATTAAAAGTTTGATGATAATTGGTTTATAGAAGGATAATTATGGAAATAATAAACATAAAAGATGAGTATATAAAACTTGGTCAGGCGCTGAAACTTGCCGGTCTTGTGGAATCCGGACTGGAAGCAAAAGACAGGATTAAAGACGGCTTTGTAAAGGTAAACGGAGAAACGGAATTCCAAAGGGGAAAAAAATTGCATGATGGAGATATCGTAGAATACGACGGCAGTAAGTTTAAGGTAAAAGCCGGCAGCTCCATATGAATTTTATAAAAAACGGGTGTAAAAATGATCATAAAATCTTTGGAGCTTATGAATTTCAGAAATTATGATTTACTGGATCTGAAATTCAGTGAAGGAACGAATATCTTATATGGAGATAATGCGCAGGGAAAAACAAATGTACTAGAAGCAATTTATCTGTCTGCTACCACGAAATCCCACAAGGGAAGCAAAGACAAAGATATTGTTAATTTCCATGCGGAGGAAGCCCATATAAGGACTTACCTTGAAAAAGAAGGAATTGAATATAAGGTGGATATGCATCTTCGAAAAAATAAGTCGAAAGGTATTGCTGTGGATGGACAGAAATTGAAAAAAGCGGCAGACCTTTTAGGCTTGTTGAAGGTTGTCTTTTTTTCTCCGGAGGATTTAGGCATTATTAAGAATGGTCCTGCTGAAAGAAGAAGATTTGTTGATATGGAACTTTGCCAGCTGGATAATTTTTATCTCTATAATCTTAATCATTACAATAAAATAGTGAATCAGAGAAACAAACTGTTGAAAGATATATACTTTAATCCACAGCTTAAGGATACTTTAAATATATGGGATTCCCAGCTGGTTTCTTTCGGAAGCAAGATTATAGAAAGACGCCGTATTTTCATAGAACAGTTGAATGAAATTATTTACGGAATACATAAAAATCTTTCGGGCGGTAAAGAAGAATTGGTAATAAAATATGAGCCGGACGTGGAAATAGAAAAATTTGAACATTCCATGAAGGCAAGTCAGGAAAAAGATATCAAGTTAAAGCAGACTTGCGTAGGTCCTCACAGGGATGACTTTAGTTTCATGGTGGGAGATATAGATATACGTAAGTTTGGTTCCCAGGGGCAGCAGAGAACGGCAGCTTTATCTTTGAAATTATCGGAAATAGAATTAGTGAAAAAGGTGGCAAAAGATACGCCGGTTCTTTTACTGGATGACGTGTTGTCGGAACTGGACAGCAGCAGACAGCAGTTTTTGTTAAATACCATAGGAGATATACAGACAATTATTACCTGTACAGGTTTGGATGAATTTGTCAACAACAGGTTTGAAATAGATAAGGTATTCAGGGTAGTAGAGGGTGCCATAGAAAATGCGGATGCAAATGGATGAAAATAGGCAGAAGAAAGGCATGGTTAAAATATGGGCAATCAGACAGAAAATGAATATGGGGCGGACCAGATACAGATATTGGAAGGTTTGGAAGCGGTACGTAAAAGACCCGGTATGTACATCGGAAGCACTTCTTCCAGGGGACTGCACCATTTAGTATATGAAATTGTGGATAACTCGGTAGATGAAGCACTGGCAGGTTATTGTGACAAAATAGAAGTGACCGTGCATAAGGATAATTCGG
Source organism: uncultured Lachnospiraceae bacterium (assembly GCA_910579935.1). Taxonomy (GTDB): domain Bacteria; phylum Bacillota; class Clostridia; order Lachnospirales; family Lachnospiraceae; genus Kineothrix. Next base: position 70,305 of record CAJTVQ010000011.1, on the reverse strand, counting down.
TGACGGTCATTGACAACGGGCGCGGGATTCCGGTGGGAATTAACCATAAGGCGGGAATTCCTGCGGTGGAAGTTGTATTTACCATTCTTCATGCCGGCGGTAAGTTCGGCGGCGGGGGATATAAAGTATCCGGAGGGCTTCACGGCGTAGGTGCGTCAGTCGTAAATGCCCTTTCCAACTGGCTGGAAGTGGAGATTTTTCAGGAAGGAAAAATTTACCGTCAGAGGTATGAGAGAGGCCATGCCTGCTATTCCCTGAAAGTGGTGGGAGAATGCCCTGCGGAAAAAACGGGTACAAAAGTCAGCTTTAAACCGGATGAAACAATCTTTCAGGAAACGACAGAATATGAATTTGATGTTTTGAAACAGCGTTTGCGGGAAATGGCTTTTCTGACAAAGAATCTGAAAATCGTGCTTCGGGATGAGAGGGTGGAGACGGGACAAAATCCCATAGAGAGAACATTTCATTATGAGGGAGGCATCAAGGAATTTGTTACTTACTTAAACAGAAGTAAAACTCCTTTATATGAAAGGATTATGTATTTTGAAGGTTCTAAAAATAATGTGTATGTGGAAGTGGCGATGCAGCACAACGATTCTTACACCGAAAGTTCTTACAGTTTCGTTAATAATATCAATACACCGGAAGGCGGAACTCATTTAGTAGGTTTCCGTAATGCCCTTACAAAAACATTTAATGACTATGCAAGAAATAATAAACTGTTGAAGGATAGTGAACCTAATTTAAGCGGTGAGGATATAAGGGAAGGTCTGACTGCCATTGTCAGTGTAAAGATAGAAGACCCCCAGTTTGAAGGACAGACAAAACAGAAACTTGGAAATTCCGAAGCCCGCGGAGCAGTGGACAGTATTGTCAGCGAGCAGCTTACTTATTTTTTGGAACAGAATCCTGTCGTGGCAAAAATCATCTGTGAAAAATCCATTTTGGCACAGCGGGCAAGGGATGCCGCCAGAAAAGCAAGGGATCTGACGAGAAGGAAAACCGCTTTGGAGGGAATGAGTCTTCCTGGAAAACTGGCGGATTGTTCCGATAAAGACCCTGCCAACTGTGAAATTTATATTGTGGAAGGGGATTCGGCAGGCGGCAGCGCCAAGACAGCGAGAAGCCGCGCAACACAGGCTATCCTTCCTTTACGCGGTAAGATACTGAATGTGGAAAAAGCAAGACTGGATAAAATATACGCCAATGCGGAAATAAAAGCAATGATCACGGCATTTGGTACGGGAATCCATGAGGATTTTGATATTACAAAATTGAGATATCATAAAATCATTATTATGACCGATGCCGATGTGGACGGAGCGCATATTGCTACTTTGCTGCTGACCTTCCTTTACCGCTTTATGCCGGAACTGATCAAGCAGGGATATGTATATCTGGCACAGCCTCCTCTTTATAAGCTGGAGAAAAATAAAAAAGTATGGTATGCATACAGCGATGAAGAGCTGGACGGTATTTTAAGAGAAGTAGGAAGGGATCAGAATAACAAGATACAGCGTTATAAAGGTTTGGGGGAAATGGATCCGGAACAGCTTTGGGAAACTACCATGGACCCGGAAAGACGTATTCTGCTGCGTGTTACCATGGATGAAGAAGCGGAATCGGAGATAGATCTGACGTTTACTACCCTGATGGGGGATAAAGTGGAACCGAGGCGGGAATTTATCGAGGAAAATGCAAGATTTGTAAAGAACCTCGATATTTAGAATGTAATGGAGAATATAAAAAATGGATGATAATATCTTTGACAAAAGTGAAGTGGATAAAATTCATGATGTGGATTTAAAAAAGACTATGGAAAATTCATATATTGATTATGCCATGAGTGTTATCGCTTCCCGTGCTCTTCCCGATGTAAGGGACGGATTAAAGCCCGTACAGAGAAGAGTACTGTATTCGATGATTGAACTAAACAACGGCCCCGATAAGCCTCACAGAAAGTGTGCCCGTATTGTAGGTGATACGATGGGTAAGTACCATCCGCATGGCGACAGTTCTATTTACGGCGCTCTGGTTAATATGGCACAACCGTGGTCTTTTCATTATCCGCTGGTGGACGGTCATGGTAATTTCGGTTCCGTAGACGGCGACGGCGCCGCTGCCATGCGTTATACGGAAGCAAGACTTTCCAAGATATCCATGGAACTGCTTGCCGATATCAATAAGGATACGGTGGACTTTGTGCCGAACTTTGATGAAACGGAGAAAGAACCTACGGTTCTTCCCAGCCGTTTTCCGAATCTTCTGGTAAACGGTACGACAGGTATTGCGGTAGGTATGGCTACCAATATACCTCCTCATAACTTAAGGGAAGTCATCAACGCGGTTGTAAAAATTATTGATAACAGGGTGGAAGAAGACAGGGAGACGGATATTGATGAGTTGATTCCCATTGTCAAAGCGCCTGATTTTCCTACCGGAGGGATCATCCTCGGAACAAGGGGAAGCGAAGAAGCATACCGTACCGGACGGGGAAAGGTAAGGGTACGGGCAGTATCGGATATAGAAACCCTTCCCAACGGAAAAAGCCGCATCATCGTAACGGAACTTCCTTACATGGTAAATAAGGCAAATCTCATACAAAAGATTGCGGAACTTGTTAAATTAAAGAAAATAGACGGAATTACCGACCTTCGGGATGAATCTGACAGGGAAGGTATGCGTGTGGTCATAGAGCTGCGCCGTGATGCCAATGCAAATATCATCATGAATCAGCTTTATAAGCATACACAGATGCAGGATACATTCGGAATCATCATGCTTGCTTTGGTTAATAATGAACCAAAGGTTATGAATCTTTTGGATATGCTGAATCACTATCTCGCCCATCAGGAAGAAGTAGTGACAAGAAGAACCAAATATGATTTAAACAAAGCAGAAGAAAGGGACCATATTTTACAGGGACTGCTCATTGCCCTTGACCATATTGATGAAGTGATCCGTATTATCAGAAGCAGTGAGAATGTGCAGACAGCGAAAGACAGGTTAATGGAGCGTTTTGGTCTGACGGATGTGCAGGCACAGGCAATTGTGGATATGCGTCTGCGTACTCTTACCGGTTTGGAAAGAGATAAGATAGAGAAAGAGCATCAGGAACTGCTTGTCAAAATTGCAGAATTAAAAGCAATTCTTGCGGACAGAAAAATACTTCTTGGAGTGATCAGGGATGAAATATCCATTATAGCAGAAAAATACGGGGATGACAGAAAATCTTCGATAGGTTTTGACGCTTTTGATATTTCCATGGAAGACCTGATTCCGAAAGATAATACGATCATAGCCATGACCAGTCTTGGTTATATCAAGAGGATGACGATTGATAACTTTAAGAGCCAGAACAGGGGCGGCAAGGGAATCAAGGGGATGCAGACGATAGAGGAAGATTATATCGAAGACCTGCTGATGACCACGACTCATCATTACATTATGTTTTTTACCAATTATGGACGAGTATACCGGCTGAAAGCATATGAAATTCCGGAAGCAAGCAGGACATCAAGGGGAATTGCCATTATAAATCTGCTGCAGCTTACGCCTGGTGAGAAGATAACAGCAATTATTCCGATCAAAGATTATGAAGCCAATAAGAATCTTTTCATGGTAACAAAAAGAGGTACCGTAAAGAAAACACATGTGATGGAATACTGTAATGTCAGGAAAAACGGCCTTGCGGCAATTAACCTTCGGGAAGATGATGAACTGATTGAAGTAAAGATTACGGATAAAGATACGGAAATATTTCTTGTAACGAAGCAGGGAATGTGTATTCGTTTTTTGGAAACGGATGTAAGGGCTACCGGAAGATCTTCCATGGGTGTGATTGGAATGAATTTGAGTGACAGGGATGAAATCGTAGGGATGCAGTTGGATCATCAGGGAGATTCTCTTCTGATCGTATCGGAAAACGGCATGGGCAAACGTACTTACCTGGATGAATTTACTGTTCAGAAGCGGGGCGGCAAAGGTGTAAAGTGTTATAAAATAACAGAAAAAACAGGATATGTGGTAGGAGTTAAGGCAGTAAATGACAGCCATGAGATTATGATGATCACTACATTGGGAACGATCATTCAGCTTCGGATGGAAGATATTTCCACGTTAGGACGCATTACTTCCGGAGTAAAAATGATAAATCTGGATGAGGGTATGAAAGTTGCCAAGATTGCAAAAGTAAGGGAAAGGGTATCTGACGGCGACCATGAATTTGAAAATATAGAGGATGCCCTGGAGGATATACCGGAAGAAGAAAAACATCCGTTGAGAGAAGAAAATGAAGATGTGACGTTTCCAAAAGAAGACGGGGAAGATGAATAGTAATAAAATACCGCAAAGTAAATGATCTTTGCGGTATTTTTTAAGGATAAGTATATGAAAATAGTAATATGTGATGACAGCATTGAGTATTTGAGCAAAATAGAAAAACTGTTGCTAAAGTATAAAGAAACTTATTCCAATATTGATTTTGAAATAGAAAAATATTCGAATGCAACCAGGCTGTTTGAAAAGATTAAAAAAGACGAATTAGCAGATATTTATATATTGGATATGATCATGGCATATAGATCAGGCATTGATATAGGAAATAAAATCCGTAAAATAGATGATAAAAACGTGATCATTTATATTACTTCTTCTGAAGATTTTGCTTTGGATGCCTATCAGGTACATGCAATCCGGTATTTGTTAAAACCGGTTTCTGAAGATAAATTTTTTGAAGCAATGAATTATGCTCTGTCTTACGCGGATATAAAAAAAGAAGCTGTATATACGGTAAAAACAAAAGACGGTCTGATATCGTTATCTTATTCGAAAATAGAATATATAGAAAATTCTGCAAGGATACTTGATATTTATTTAACCAATGGAAAATGTGTACAGAGTATTTTTATCCGAAAATCCTTTGATGAAGAAATAAAGGAAATTATAAAAAATGATAATTTTTTACAGGTTCACAAGTCTTTTATCGTTAATCTGAAATATGTAAAAAAGATAGTAAAAAACAGTATGATCATGGAAAGTGATAAAATCATTCCTATTAGTAAAAACAGGATTTCAAATGTAAAAAAGGAATATCTTTTATTTGCTTCCAGACAGTACCGATAAAACAGGCAGGAAACAGAAATGGAATATTTTAAAAATATATCATATATGAACAGTCACATTTTTCTATTATTGTTTTTTTATCTTTTTACGGTTCATCGATTTTCAAAAAAGAAAACGATTGGTATTTGTATCTGTGCCTTTTTGTTATTTAATTTATCAGACTGTCTGAAATTAAATTTATATCCGGACAGTAATCTGTGTTATTTTTTAGTAACTATTTTTCAGATATTAGTTGCGCAATTGACCAATCTTTTAATTTCCAGTACGAGGGACAGCAGGGTTTTATTTGTTGGACTGAGCGCATCGAATTATGTAATAGCCGGGAGTATATTAGCGACTGTCATATATATATTAACAAATGATGGAGTAATGGCTTTGGCTGGAAGTACTTTAGTTCATATTCTGATCCTTATTTTTATCTATATAAAAATAAATCGGATATGGATAAAATGTTTTGAAAAAGAATATATCAAAAACTGGTGGGAATTATGTTTAATTCCTGTATTTTTTTATTGCGGTTTTTCTTTTCTTGCTTTTTTTCCTTACCGGTTAGAAGATAATCCGAATAATATCAGCGGAGTCCTTATATTTATTGTAACGATGTTTGTTTCCTATGTGGTGGTACTGCGTTATGTGGAAAGCGAATCGAAAAGAAGTGATATTTATTGGAGAAATGTGCTTTCGGAATGTTATATTAAGGATTTGGAAAACCAGTATCATTCCGTGGAACAATTTGAGCAGAACCTGAAAATACTGCGCCATGATATACGGCATTATTCCGGTATGATAGAACATCTTCTCGACCAGAAAGAATACGGGGAAGTAAGGAATCTGGTAAAACATATCAATGATGTAGTGGATGAAAATAAAATCGTAAAATATTGCAATCATTTATTGATGAATACGATTCTTTTTAATATGATGGAAAAAGCCCGTTCTTTAGATATTTATGTAAATCTGGATACGGTAATTGGAAAGAGTATTCCTGTAGATGAATATGAATTTGCGGCTGTTCTTGCGAATTTATTTGAAAATGCCCTGATGTGTGTGCAGGATCTGAAAAAAGAAAAAAGATATGTGGATGCAAAAATACAGTGTACGGAAGAATGCCTATTGATTGATATAAAAAATGAATGTGAAAAAGAAGTGGTCATGGATTCTTTTACAGGTCTTCCAAAAAGCAGCAAAGGAAAAAACCACGGGTTAGGAATGCTGAGTATATCAGCTTTTGCGGATAAAATAGGAGGAAATATCGGGTGTTATTGTGAAAACGGAATTTTTCAAATTATAATATTTGCGAAATTTTAGGCTTGTTTTGTGTAAAAAAGGGTTTTCTGTCTGGAATAAAGGAATAAGAAATCAGTTATAATGTAATAGATGTAATTGCATGCGTCATCACCAGGATAAAAGAAGACATTGAAATAAAAATGTCTTCTTTTATCATATGAGCGGAGGAATATCCTATGCAGAAAACTTTTATCAAATATACATTTGTTATTATGACAGCTGCTATTCTGTTAATCCTTTCCATAAATTTTATTTTTACGTTTCATTCTCTTGAATCCCAGCAGTTTAATACATTTCAAACAAAAATTGAGCAGGTGATACATACCTTGGAAAATAATCAGACAGAATTGTCATTGCTAAAAGAAAGTCTGGATGAAGATTACCTTACAAGGGCAAAAGCTGCAGCATATGTGATGGACCGGCAGCAGGAAGTGACCATGAGTGTTTATGAAATGCAGTATCTGGCAAAGCTTCTGAATGTGGATGAGCTTCATGTGATCGATGAAAACGGAATCATTGTGTTTGCATCTGTTCCGAAATATGTGGGGATTGATATGAATGATCATGAACAGACCCGTGCATTTCTTGCTCTTTTGGAAAGTGAGGAAGAGGACGCTTACCTGATTCAGGATGCGCAGCCCAATGCAGCAGAAGGAAAAGTCATGCAGTATATCGGAGTTGCCAGAAAATCGCAGAAGGGAGTCGTTCAGGTTGGATTTGAACCAAAAAGGCAGTTGGAAACACAGTCAAGGAATACTTTTGATTATATTTTTTCAAAATTTCCAACGGATGTAGGAGAAGAACTGTTTGCAGTGGACGGCACGACAAAAGAAATTGTCGGTCATTCCAATGGTATCAATCAGGATTTTACATCGGATTATTATCAGTTAAATAAGTTGGAAGATTGTATTAATGGTTCCTATCAAAGGGGAAAAGACGGGAAATATATGTATGTGGTAAGCAGTAGATATGAGGATGTAATGATATGTGCCGCTCTGCCGAGTAATATAATGTTCAGAAAATTAATAGGGAGTGCAGTCAGTACTTTATTCTATTTATTATTTATTGAAGCGGCTGTTATTGCCCTGCTGAATTATCTCGTAAAGAAAAAGGTAATAAACGGTATTCATAATATTATTCATAAAATTTCTTTGATCACAGAAGGAAATCTGGATACAAAAGTAGAAGTAAGGGGCAACGAGGAATTTGATGAATTAAGTAAAGGTATCAATACGATGGTAAAAAGTATTGTAAATATATCCGACCGTATTTCCGCAATTATTGAAATGAGCGGGATTCCTTTGGCAGCGTTTGAGTATAAGAAAGAAAAAAAGAATGTATTTGTTACTTCGGGATTGATGGAATTATTAGGAATTTCAAATGAGAAAGCAATAGAACTTTACAGCAATTCTTATTTATTTGATGCATATATCCGTGATATTATGAAAAATCCGGCAGAAGGGGAAAAAGATATTTATCAGATTAATGATTCTAAATATATTTGTATACATATGTCGGTATTTTCAGATGGATATCTTGGAGTAATAACGGATTCAACAAAGAATATGATGGAAAAGAAACAGATGCAGTATGAAAATACCCATGATGAGCTGACCGGGTTATATAAATATCCATACTTCAAACAACTGGCATCGGAAAATTTGAACAAAATGTCTCCGGGCCACGTATGTGCCGTTGTTATGCTAGATTTGGATTATTTTAAATCGATTAATGATACATATGGACATGATGCAGGGGACAAATATTTACAAAGTTTTTCTTCGGTAATGAAATCCATGCCGCAGGAACATGTTCTGGCGGCAAGACGTTCGGGAGACGAGTTTTGTATGATGATTTTTGACTGTGCAGACAGAGAGGAAATTATAAAATATGTGGATGAATTTTATAAGGTTTTAAATCAAAACAGTGTCCAGTTATCTGAAACGGAATCAAGAATAATAAGTGCTTCCAGCGGATTTGCATGGACGGAACATGCCGGTATCAGTATATATGAACTTTTGAGTCAGGCAGATGAAGCGCTTTATGAAGTAAAAAAGAGTACAAAAGGAATATATGCGGAATATGCGGTAGAATGATAAAAATATTTTAAAGCTGATACCTGTTGTTATAAAAGTTCAGACTTTAAACGAAATAGATTCACTTGTGGCAAAAAAAATGATATGTTAGAATAAAATATATTAGGTAATGATGTTTTTGAAAAAGGGAGAGAATATTCATGATTTGTCCAAAGTGCGGAAGCAACAAAGTGATCACGCAAACATTGACGGATACGGAAGTTACGGAGAAGACGAAAGGATTTGGCTGTTTTAAAGCATGTCTTGGTTATCTGATATTTAATGTATGGGGTATTCTGTGCGGTTTGTGCGGGATGGGAAAGGGTAAGAAAAAGACAACGACAACAACGAGGGTAGTGAATGTATGTCAGGACTGCGGCAATCGTTTTTAGAATTTATCAGAATATTGGGAAATTACAGCGGATGCCATCAAATGCCGGAAAGGAGCTTTTTTTATAAAGGAAAGCAGTTTCCGGTTTGTGCAAGATGTACGGGCGTGTTTTTTGGTCATATGACTGCTATCGTTCTGTATTTGTGCGGAAAAAAGGTTTCTTTCCGCACATGTCTTTCCCTGATGGGGATCATGGGATTGGATTGGGGTATACAGGAAGCTGGTATTATGGAATCCACGAATCCAAGAAGGCTGGTAACAGGATTTTGCGGCGGTTTGGGATTATTTAGTTTTTATGGGCTGTTGGTGCGGTATTTACGGGATAAATTTCTATTATGAAAGTTCTATATTTTCTTTTTGATTTTAATTTCTTTTATTTTTGTTTCATACATTTGAATATTTTACCTTTCCATTAAAATTTTCCATGTTTTTTTACTAATTCAAAGGATTTCAGGATATGGTGCACTCCTTTTATTTCCGTAATATACTGGATTTTGCATATACATTATGTTAACATGATAAATAGAAAAAAAAGAGAGAGGGAACAGGAAATGGAAACAAATACGATAGAAGAACAAAGAGTATCAGACGACAGTAATAAGGTGATATCTCCCATGAGAAGCATTCATATGATTCCCATGGATACGGTAAACGGATTTGAGGTGCGTCCCGGCATGTATGAAGTGAACGGGGCAACGGCGATTCCCTGCGGTGTGAATTTTACGGTGCAGTCTTACTGGGCAACATCCTGTGAGCTGCTTCTGTTTCACAGACTGGAAGATGAGCCTTATGCAGTGATTCCGTTTCCGGAGCATTATAAAATCGGAAAAGTATATTCCATGATTGTGTTCGGACTTGATATCGAACAGTTTGAATATGCATACAGGCTGTATGGTCCAGAAGATAAGAAAAAGAGTTTGTTTACGGATAAAAATAAATATCTTCTGGATATTTACGCCAAAGCAGTTACCGGACAGAGGGATTGGGGCGTATTAAGCAGGGATACTAACTGTTACAGGGCAAGGGTGGTAAAAGATGACTTTGACTGGGGAAACAGCAGGCTGCCTTTAATACCTATGGAAGATTTGGTAATTTATGAGATGCATGTAAGGGGGTTTACGAGACATGGTTCTTCCGGCGTGGAGTATCCGGGAACTTTTAAGGGTCTGCAGGAAAAAATCAGTTACCTGAAAGATTTAGGAGTCAATGCCGTGGAATTGATGCCGGTATTTGAATTTGATGAAATGAAAGATTACCGGGAAGTGGACGGCAAAGTGGTAATGGATTACTGGGGGTATAATACGGTCAGCTTTTTTGCACCAAATACAGGTTATACGGCAGAGGTAGAACATAATCATGAGGGTACGGAATTAAAAAGGCTGATCAGAGAACTGAATGAAAACGGAATCGAGTGTTTTTTGGATGTGGTTTTTAATCATACCGCAGAAGGCAATGAAATGGGTTCCTGTTTTTCTTTTAAAGGATTTGACAACGACATTTATTATATGCTGACGCCGGACGGACATTACTATAATTTCAGCGGCTGCGGCAATACACTTAACTGCAATCATCCTATGGTACAGCTGATGATAACGGAATGTTTAAGATATTGGACAACAGCTTACCATATAGACGGATTCAGATTTGATCTGGCAACTATATTAGGACGGAATGAAGACGGTTCGCCTATGAGCAATCCGCCGCTGTTAAAAAATCTGGCATTTGATCCGATATTAGGTAATGTAAAACTGATTGCGGAGGCATGGGATGCCGGAGGATTGTATCAGGTAGGAAGTTTTCCCGCATGGAACCGCTGGGCGGAATGGAATGGAAAATACAGGGACGATATGAGGGATTTCCTGAAAGGAGATTATGGAATGTCCCATATAGCGGCAAAGAGGATCACGGGTTCCAAAGATATTTATGATCCGAAAGAGAGAGGCAATAATGCGTCGGTAAATTTTATTACCTGTCATGACGGTTTTCCTTTATGGGATCTGTATTCATATAATTCCAAGCACAATGAAGCAAACGGGTGGAATAATACAGACGGGACCGATGATAACAGGAGCTGGAACTGCGGAGTGGAAGGAGAGACAGATAATGAGGAAATTCTGACGCTGCGCCGCCGTTTAGTAAAAAATGCTGCCGCAGTGCTTATGATGAGCCGCGGAATTCCAATGTTTCTGGCAGGTGATGAATTTGGCAATACCCAGTTTGGCAATAACAATGCATATTGTCAGGATAATGAAATTTCATGGCTGGACTGGAACAGGCTGGAAGAAAACAGGGATATTTACGAATTTTTCCGGTATATGATAAAATTCCGAAAGACTCATCATGTGATAAGAAAAGATATGGGGCGTTGTTTCCTTGGATTTCCGGAGATTCAGATTGCGGAAGCAAACGGGGGATGTAAGGTACTGAGAGTTATATATGCCGGAAGAACAGAAAAAAATGATGGGGATGATATTGTTTGTCTGGCAATCAATACCTTTTGGGAAAATCAGGAATTTAATCTTCCTGCCCTGCCGCCCGGAACGAACTGGTATGCAGCAGTAGATACAGGTTTTGGGTATTTACCGGAAGGAATTGCGGAAGAAGCAGACATGGTACTGGTAAGCGGAGGAAAAGTAAAGATGATTCCCCGTTCAGTATGCGTATTTGTAGTGAAATAGGGGAAAGGAATTTCATAAAAAGTAAATACTGAAATAAAAAATCAAAAAGAAAGTGGGATAAAGTAATGGAAAAAATGGAATCAATGGAAGATTACAGCATGGAATTAGAAGCATCTTTCCGTAAAATAGGAGAAGGGGATATTATTTCAGGTACGGTTATTTCCGTAAATGAAGAGGAAGTGATACTCGACCTGAATTATTATGCCCAGGGAATCATTAAGGCAGAAGATATGAGCAATGATCCGAAGTATAATCTTTTGGATGAAGTGAAGCTGGGAGATACAATAGAAGGTACTGTGGTCAGCACAGACGACGGGGCAGGCAATATCCGGCTTTCCTGCAAAGAAGCAAAAGATGTGCTTTCCTGGGATATTTTAAAGAGATACCTGGAAGAAGAAACAGAAATAGATGTAAAAGTCAGTGAAACGGTAAACGGCGGTGTCATTGCTTATGCAGAGGGAATCCGCGGATTTATTCCCGCTTCCCATTTATCTTTAAGTTATGTGGAGGACCTGGATGCATGGGTGAATAAACAGCTTAAGGTAAAAGTGATTACCGTGGATGAGAGTAAGAAAAAGCTGGTATTGTCCGCTAAAGCGGTAGAAAAGAAAAAGGCGGAAGCGGAGATTCAGCATAAGATATCCATGCTGGCGCCGGGAACAGTATTAAAGGGTAAGGTAGAATCCCTGATGCCTTACGGCGCATTTGTTTCCCTTCCTGAAAATTTAAGCGGACTGGTGCATATTTCACAGATCAGCCAAAAGAGAATTAAGAAGCCTTCGGAAGTGCTTAGTGTTGGGGACGAAGTAAAGGTGAAGATCCTGAATACTAATGATGGAAAAATCAGTCTGAGTATAAAAGCAGTAGAAGAAGATTCCAAACCGGATGAAATGGAAGAAAAAGAAGCTGCGGAATATAGTTCCCGCGAGCAGGTGGGAACTTCGCTGGGAGATTTGTTTAAAAAGCTTGGGCTGTAATAAGGCAGCGTTTTTAAACAGATCATGTATAAAGTGAGGTTTTGGATATGTCAGTGGACAGGGTCAGGGAATATTTGAAAAAGTTTGGTTTAGAGGAAAAGGTAAAGGAATTTGAAGTTTCCAGTGCGACGGTGGAATTGGCGGCAAAAGCGGCGGGGGTGATTCCGGCACGGATTGCAAAAACACTTTCTTTTAAAGTCGGAGACTGTGCAGTATTGGTAGTAACGGCAGGAGACGCGAAAATTGACAACCGGAAATATAAAGATCAATTCGGAACAAAGGCCAGGATGCTGACGCCCGAAGAAGTGATCGAGTACACGGGACATGCGGTAGGCGGGGTCTGTCCGTTTGATATTCAGGATGAAAGGGTTACCGCTTATCTGGATGTGTCCATGAAAAGGTTTGATACGATGCTTCCGGCAGCAGGCAGTGACAGCAGCTGTGTAGTGCTGACTTTGGAAGAATTGGAAAAGGCTTCCTGCTCGGCAGGATGGATTGATGTATGTAAACTGCCGGATGGAGATCCGTCCACAGAAAGGAATTAGCGTATGGCAAGAACCGTTGGAATAGGGAATCAGGACTTTGAAAAAATTCGGATGAAAAATAATTTTTATGTTGATAAAACAGCATTTATCAAAGAATGGTGGAAATAGGACGATGAAGTAACCCTGATTACCCGTCCGAGGCGGTTTGGAAAAACCCTTAATATGAACAAGAATTAGTAAGGAATCTATTTTCTCTGATCTGAATAATTTGGAAGTAGTAACAACTACTTCCAACAAATACGAAGATTCCTTTGGCTTTACAGAATTTTGCGGAAAAAACGTGCTGATAGGAAATTAGGTAACAGTTCATTCTTTGGCTTTACTGTTATTGAATTAGTACTGTTTTTTTTCATATTTTGTGTTAAAATATGTGATTGGTATTATAATTATATTATTTTAGAGGTGAGGAGAATTATGGAATCGTATGTGGTATTCAAAGATTTGGCTATTATTTTGGTAGCCGCGAAATTCTTCGGGATTTTGGCAAGAAAATGTAAAGCACCGCAGGTAGTAGGGGAGATCATTGCCGGTCTTATCATTGGTCCGAGTATTTTAGGATGGGTGAATCAGTCGGATTTCCTGGTGCAGATGGCGGAAGTAGGAGTTATCCTTCTGATGTTTTCCGCAGGGCTTGAGACAGACTTGAAAGACCTTATGAAGACAGGTCCTATTGCTGCTTTGATCGCCTGTGCAGGCGTATTTATTCCGCTTGTATTCGGAGCATTGCTTTATATGGCTTTTTACGGTTTTGCCCCATGGGGAGACGAGGAATTTTATAAAGCAGTATTTGTCGGCACGATTCTGACTGCGACCTCTGTCAGTATTACGGTAGAGTCGTTGAAGGAAATGGGAAAACTGAAAGGAAAAGTCGGAACGACAATCTTAAGCGCTGCGATCATAGATGATGTGATTGGTATTATCGTCCTTACATTTGTAATCGGTTTTAAGAGTCCGGATTCCAATCCTATGACAGTGATCGTAAATACGGTTTTGTTTTTTATATTTGCCATTGTGGTAGGATATATCAGTTACAGGATTTTTAAGAAGGTAGATGCCAAATATCCACATACAAGGCGTATTCCGATCGCGGGTTTGGCATTTTGTCTTGCCATGGCATATGTTGCAGAGAAATATTTCGGAATTGCCGATATTACGGGTGCTTATGTGGCAGGTATTATTCTTTGCTCCATCAGGGATTCAGAATACATAGCAAAGAAAATGGATACAAATTCTTATATGTTTTTTGGTCCGGTATTTTTTGCAAGTATCGGTTTAAAAACGAATGTGGAAAGTGTAAGTATGGGAATTTTAATATTTTCTCTGGCATTTGTGGCAGTTGGATTGGTTTCCAAAATTATCGGCTGCGGACTTATGGCGAAATTATGCAGATTTGATGGTATTGATTCGTTAAAAATCGGTGTGGGTATGATGACGAGAGGGGAAGTGGCACTGATCGTTTCCCAAAAAGGATTGACGGCGGGACTGCTGACTCCGGTATATTTCACTTCGGTTATCCTGCTGATCATTGTATCTTCTATTTTGACACCGATCATTCTGAAGATATTGTATGCGAAAGATAAAAAAGAAGCGGCGGCATAGATTAATAGTAGATTCATATTTGTAAAAAAACTTTCATTTCTTTTTTGAGGATATTTGTAAGAAATGAGAGTTTTTTTATTGCTGTTTTATTTTTACCGGCAGTGGTTTGTACATGATTAAGAAATGTAGTTTCCCTTTCACCAAAATAAAACAAAAGATGACACATATTACAATACAAATCGAAAACATTATCCTTTATAATATAAACAGGAAAAATATGATCCAAGGACTGAAGGATGCATGTTCCGATGATGCGCTCTGGCTTGTCAGCGCGGTAGTGGAATATATAAAAGAAACAGGAGAAATGGAATTTCTTAAGGACAAAGTGACCTATGCGGACAAAGGGGAAGATACCATATATGAACATTTAAAGACTATTCTTGATTTTTCCGCAAAACAGGTAGGGGCCAGCGGTATATGCAAAGGACTTCGGGCAGACTGGAATGACTGTCTGAATCTCGACGGCGGAGAAAGCGCCATGGTATCTTTCCTGCATTACTGGGCTTTGCAGAATTTATGAGGAAGACGTAAAGAAATATACGGAATGTGCGGAAAGAGTAAAGGAAGCCTGTGACAGAGAACTTTGGGACGGGAAGTGGTACATCAGGGGGATTACAAAAGCCGGAAGGAAAATCGGGACGCAGGAGGATAAGGAAGGAAAGGTACATTTGGAATCCAACACATGGGTATTGTCCGGTGCGGCACCGGAAGAAAAGCGGTTCAGGCAATGGACAGTGTTGATGAATATTTATACACACCATACGGATTGCTGTTAAATGCCCCTTCTTATACGAAACCGGATGATGATATCGGATTTGTTACACGGGTATATCCGGGATTAAAAGAAAACGGGGCTGTATTTTCCCACCCAAATCCCTGGGCATGGGCTGCGGAATGTAAGCTCGGCAGGGGTGACAGGGCAATGAAATTTTATGATGCGCTTTGCCCTTATTATCAGAATGACCAGATAGAAGTGAGGGAGGCAGAACCCTATTCCTACTGTCAGTTTATTATGGGAAAAGACCATACCGGATTCGGAAGGGCGAGACATCCGTTTATGACGGGTTCCGGAGGCTGGTCATACTTCAGCGCTACCAGGTATATGCTTGGAATCAGACCGCAGATGGACTTCCTTGAAATAGATCCCTGTATTCCAAAGGAATGGAAAAGTTTTCAGGTTACGAGGCAATGGCGGGGAGCAGAATATCATATCACGGTCGAGAATCCGGACAGAGTTATGAAAGGTGTGAAGAAAATTATAATGGATCATGAAGAAGTGGAAAAAATCATGGTGCAGGAGAAGGGAAGCGTACATGAAGTAATAGTGGTTATGGGATGAGAAACATTCTGCGGTGATAAGAGGAGGTATTCTATGATAGCATTTGGAACAGGCGGCTGGAGAGCCGTAATAGGGGATGAATTTACAAAAGCGAATATTCAGTTACTGGCAAAGGCAATGTGCAATAAGATGAAAGCGGAAGGCGTGGAACAGAAAATTGTCATCGGCTATGACAGAAGGTTTCTGGCAAAGGAAGCCATGCAGTGGGCGGCAGAAGTATTTGCTGCCGGAGGAATCCAATCTCTTTTGATCAATAAGTCTTCACCGACGCCGCTGGTTATGTTTTATACGATGAAACATGAGCTGTCTTATGGAATGATGGTAACGGCCAGTCATAATCCGGCAATCTATAACGGAATCAAAGTATTTACCAAAGGCGGCAGGGATGCGAATGAAACACAGACTGCGGATATTGAAGGCTATATCCGTGAGATAGAAGCGAAGAAAGAACCCATACAGATCATGGAATATGCGAAAGGACTGGAACAGGGACTTATTCAGGAAATATATCCGCTGAATGAATATCTGGATAATATCATCGAGGCAGTGGACATGGGGGCCATACGCAGGGCGGGACTTAAGATTGCCCTTGACCCTATGTACGGGGTAAGTGAGACTTCTTTGAAAACCATTCTACTGACGGCAAGATGTGAAGTGCAGATGATTCACGAAAGGCATGATACTCTGTTCGGGGGAAAACTTCCTTCCCCTTCCGCCGCAACGTTACGGAGCCTGCAGACATTTGTCATTGATGAAAAATGCGATATCGGACTGGCAACGGACGGCGACGCGGACCGGATCGGTGTCATTGATGATACGGGAAGATTCCTGCATCCCAACGATATACTGGTTTTACTCTATTATTATCTTGTGAAATATAAAGGATGGAACGGTCCTGTAGTAAGAAATCTCTCCACCACTCATATGCTGGACAAGGTAGCGGAGAGTTTTGGAGAAAAATGTTATGAGGTTCCGGTAGGATTTAAGTATATATCTGCAAAAATGACAGAAACAAATGCTGTCATTGGCGGGGAATCTTCGGGCGGTCTTACGGTAAGGGGACATATTAACGGAAAAGACGGCGTTTATGCGGCGGCTCTGCTGGTAGAAATGATAGCGGTAACGGGCAAGCGTCTGTCTGAAATCTATCAGATGATAGAAGAAGAATGCGGGTCGATACATATGGAAGAAAGGGACTATAAATTTACCCTTGAGAAAAAAGAAGAAATGCAGAAAATTCTTATGGAAGAAAGGAAAGTTCCGGAGCTGCCTTTTGAAATAGACCATATCTCATATATGGACGGATGTAAGATATATTTTCAGAACGGCGGCTGGGTCGTGACCAGATTTTCCGGTACGGAACCTCTCCTGCGTATTTTCTGTGAGATGCCTGAGAAAGAGGAAGCGAAGAAAGTAAGTGAGATTTATGAAGAATTTTTAGGGTTGAAATAAGTATTTTGACAGGCGGTTTTATGGTATGATAAGCCATGAAACCGTTTGTTATATATTTACGGAATATTTGCGGAATAGCAGGCCATAGGGAAGGAACAGGAAGAAATGGAAATATTAAAGAAAAGAAAGAGTTTAAGATGGAAAATTGTAAGAATGCTGCTGTTTGGATGGCTGTTCCCGTTTCTGCTTCTTTTTTTGAGTATGATTTACATTGTGTTTTCCATGATAAACAGCCAAATTGAGAGAACAATGTTTGTCAATACGGAAATTTTGGATGCGGCAGGAGTTGCAATGCCGGGAGCGGACTACACCTGGGAACAGTTCGAAGCAGACTGCAGGAAAATTAAAGATGCAGGATATACACCGATTGCGGCGGCATTGGGAGACATTCCTCATTATTGGTGGGAATTTGCGATTTTCAATCATACCACGACGGAAAATCATCTGACGATTCCTGAAAGCGCTTCGGATGAAATCGGACAGGGCTGGGTAGCAGCGATGGAAGATATTAAGGCTCTTTATGAAGCAGGATATTTTCCCGATAACACGCTTTCAGCAAAAGATGATGAAACTTTTGCAATGTTTGTGGAAGGAAAAGCAGCATTTTTACTTGATGGCTCATGGAAAGTAAATGGTATTTCTTGCTTTTATCCTGCTGACCAAAGGACAGCAGCCAAAGGGGGATGCCTTCTATGACTTCAAAGGGAAAAAGCTGAAAGGCGAGGTATTGGATGAACTGAACCACCAGTTCCTGCGCCGGTTATGGATACGGGGCAAAGTATTACCTCGGAAATGCCCAGATGTTCATCATTGAAGGCATGGACAAAGTCCGGAGTGTGATCGAAGAAAACAGGAAGCGCAAGCTGACAAAGTATAAAAAAATTTCGAATAATACGCTAATTGAGATCGACAACTGTTCTCCGCTTGAGATACTGAAACTCTGGCAGAACATGCTGCTGACCGCGGTTACGGCAGTGAGAAGAATCTTCTGTATCTGAAGGAAAATGCTGTTGCCAGCCATATCAAGCTTCAGGATCATGAACAGCGGAAAACCCGTGCCTGTAAAGAGGACACCGGGAAGTATTACAACATGAAGTACGAGGTCTTTGAAGACGAGCATTATTATGTATGTCATGACGGACGGGAATTAAGACATATCCGGACAGAAAAAAAAGAACAGGATGGATATACACAGACGTTTGAGGTGTATGGGTGTGCAGGCTGCAGTGGATGTGGGCATAAGGAGAAATGTTTATATAAATATAATGCCGAAAAAGATGCAGGGAAAAATAAGGTCATGAAAGTCAATGAGCGCTGGGAGGAACTGAAGGAAGAATCCCATTCCAACATTCAGAGCGAAAAAGGGATCCTGAACCGTCAGATCCACTCGATACAGACAGAAGGCCACTTTGGGGACATAAAAGAAAACGAAAAATTTCGCCGGTTTCATTACCGTTCTACAGAAAAGGTATACAAGGAATTTATGCTGTATGCAATCGGGTGGAATATCAATAAATACCACCGATTTCTGCACGATAAAATACATAAATTCGAAGGAAAAACCGGGGAGAAAGCCGCATAGGGAAAAGAGCGCTGCCCGAATCAGCACCAAGGGGTTTTTGCGCCCTAAAATAGGATGATCAACAAGAAAAAAGCATCTCCCGCAGAAGAGTCCATGCTGAAAAGCACGGAATTCTGCGGGAGATATCTTTTTGGGAGAAACAGGTCTAAAAAGTGTCATTACCCGACAGCCCCTTTTATGATGCGTTTTATTTGTAAGGTTTCTCTGTCTAAAAGGAGAAAGTGGGCTTTTTTTCCGGGGGAGATACTTCCATAAAGGTGATCCATACCAATAGAACGGCAGGGATTGACAGTAGCAGCCGCAACGGCGGTTTCCAAAGGAATACCCATGGAAACGGCAGTAAGCATACATTGAAAAAGCGGTGTTACGCTTCCTGCAATCGTACCGTCCGAAAGGGTAGCTTTGTTTTTCTTTACGGTAACTTCCTGTCCTCCCAAGGTATACGTGCCGTCAGGTTTTCCGGCTGCACGCATACTGTCGCTGATCAGGATGACACGTCCTTCAAACAGGCGGAAGGTGGCGCGGACTACCGGCGCTGAAATATGCAGTCCATCGCAGATCAGTTCCACATAGCAGTTTTTCGTGTCAGATGCCGCGCCGATGACTCCGCTGTCCCTGTGATGGAAAGGAGGCATGGCATTGTACAGATGGGTGACATGCAGCGCTCCTGCGTCCATGGCTGCTTTTGCCGCGGCATAGTCTGCTTCCGTATGGGCAACAGAAAAAGCTGTTTTATTTTTGCAGGATTCGATACAGGAAAGAGCACCCGGCAGTTCCGGTGCAAGTGATACCAGTTTCACCAGTCCGTTGGAAAGGTTCAGCCAGCGTTCGATAAGGGCGCTGTCAGGGGGAAGGATATGGGCTTCATTCTGTGCACCCTTTTTTGCCCTGCTGATAAAAGGCCCCTCCATATGGATACCGATCAGGTCGGCATAACTCCTGTCTTCCTGTTTTTCTGTCTGCCGTCCGGACTGTATGGAAAAAAAGGAAGCCGCCGTTTCGCAGATTCCGTCCAAGGTTTCCGCCGGCATGGTCATGGTTGCAGGACAGATGGAAGTCACGCCGTTTTTTAAGCAAAAGGATGCAATGGCTTTGCAGGATTCCAGGCTGTTATCACAAAAATCATATCCGTCACAGCCGTGGAAATGGATATCGGTTAAGCCGGGAATGACATAACATCCGGCAGCGTCAATTACGGGTTCCTTTTCTTCTGTCTGCTGTATTCCGCTTTCTTCCCTTATCAGTTCAGTTATGATATCGTTGTCCGTCCGGATGGAGAGGGGAAGAAATTTTTGTGCTTCCGTAAATACGAAACCATTTTTTATGAGCATATTTATATTACTCCTTCCTGTTTACAAAAGGGAGAGGGCATCCTTGTCAGCAACAACGGTTACATCCGGGTGAAGCTGAAGTATGGAAGCCGGAACCTGCGGAGTGACCGGTCCGGTGAAAGCTTCTTTAACGATTCCGGCTTTTGCCGTTCCGCTTACGATGACAAGTATCTTTTTTGCTTGCATGATGGACTGTATGCCCATAGTATATGCCTGTTTCGGGACTTCATCCATGGAAGCAAAAAAACGTGCGTTGGCCTGGATGGTACTTGGTGTTAGATCGACGCAATGGGTTCCCTTGGCAAAAGTATCGGCAGGCTCATTAAAGCCTATATGTCCGTTATTTCCCAATCCCAAAAGCTGAAGGTCGATGCTACCGTGAGTTCGTATAATGGCATCATAGTCCCTACATGCTTTATGCGAATCCGGTTCCAGACCGTCGGGAACATAAGTACGGTTTTTGTCAATATTTACATGGTTAAAAAGGTTGGTATCCATAAAATAACGGTAACTCTGGTCATTTTCCGGTGAAAGTCCCCGGTATTCATCCAAATTTATACTGGAAACTTCGGAAAAATCCAGGTCTCCCGCCTGATACTGCCTGATTAACTGCTGGTAAGTGCCTACCGGTGAGGAACCTGTGGCGAGTCCGAGGACACAATCTGGTTTTAAGGTAATCTGTGCGGAAATGTAGTTTGCCGCGATATGGCTCATCTGATCATAGTTTTCTGCTTGAATAATTTTCATAACCCCTTCTCCTTTTATTATGGTGTTAATGTTCCGATTTCAGTATAACAATAGAAAAAAAGGAATACAAGGGGTTTGCGGATGCATGACAAAATAAGAAAAAAAGTTACAAGATATATCATTGTATAAAATATTCAAACGCTTTTTGCTTCACTTTTTCCATTCTTTCTCTCCGTTACGGGAATCCATATTTCGCTGACATAATCACAAGAAGAGTTGTCTCCCGGTAAATAGTTTTCAATATCATAATCAGGGATCAATTCATAATCTGCTCCCGGAAGCCATTCACGGTAAATATTTTCCCACGTTTTTTGAATCGCATCCGGTGTTGGTCCTACACATTTAAAAATAGCCCATGTATAAGCCGGAATACTGATAATGTGAAAACCTTCCGGTATTTCTTTCACATCCCCGGCATCGCATCCTATTCCGTACATAAATTCTTCAGCGCTGTCTTTTTCCTGGGCGCAAATACCTAAATATCCCGGTGCCTTTTTATATATTTCATTTTGATAATACTCTTCCCAAAACGCGGGAATTCCTTTTTCGCTGCTTTCTTCCGTAAACATTTTAGCATATACAAGCAGTCTGAATTCTTCTTTTTTCTCAATGCGATAATCCATGACGGTACCACCTTCCACTGATATTTTAACAACAAGCTTATTAAAGGATTTCAGTTCATTTCCCTTTTTGACCTGGCTTGGAGTAATCCCATGAAATCTGGTAAAAGCTTTCGTAAAGCTTTCCGGAGAATTATAAGCATACTTAAATGCAACATCAGTAACTTTTGTGTTTTGCCTTGTTAATTCTTCTCCCGCTAAGGACAGCCTTCTTTTTCTAATGTATTCGCCCACAGTCATACCTGTTAAAAGGTTAAACACTCTTTGGAAATGAAACGATGAAATATGCACATATTTGGAAACATCTTCGCAATGTATATCTTCCGTCAAGTGATTTTCCATATATTCTATTGCCTTATTAATTGACTGTACCCATTCCATACGCTGTCTCCTTCTATCATGTATTTTATAGGATGTTCAGTAAAAATTCCTGACATTTTGTGCTTATTTATGTCCATTTTAAATACAACGCCATATTTCTTTATGATTTTAAAATGCGCAGCCAAATCCTTATCTGTACCATTTATTTTATGAATATAATCGATCGGATCATCAATAAACCATTGTAAATGTGCATTTAAAAAATAATATCAATTTTTCTAAACTTATACAAGATACCTTATTCTCGCTGAAGACATAAGAGATGTATCCAACGATGGTAAAAGCGGTTACGCCGTCTACGCCGATTTTTCTCATGATTACGAAATTATACGCAAACATTGCGATTCCGGTGGACATTTCCCCTATGAATTCGGAGCTGCCGTTTAGGAAAGTGGTTTTTAATATCTCCGCGGAAAAGGATATGGCTTCGAGACGGTATATTTTGGCTCTTTTTCTGAAGTACCATAAAATACAGATCAGGGAAAGGATGGCGGAAATCAGGGAGGCGGCGGCAATTCCGGCGACACCTGTCTGAAAGATGCCTGCAAATACATAATCCAGGATAATATTGGTAAAAATACTTAAAATGTTGATTTTCATATAAAACTGCGGATTTCCTTCCCCTCGGATAAACATGCCGAAGGAAGAGTTAACGACCATCAGGATAAGTTCTAAAAGCATAATCCTGTAATAAGTCCGGAAATATTCCCTGACACAGCCTTCCGCTCTCAGAAAGTCAAGCATGGATTCAAAAAAGATGCAGACAAATAAACCCGTAAGGACAGCGAGCAGGGCGGTAGTGAATATGGTCTGGCGGAATATCTGATTGCATTTCGCAAAATCTTTTGCGCCGAGCGACATACCTGCAATGGAGACGCCTCCTACCGATACCATCAGCCCGATCGCGAGAAACAGGTAGATAACCGGAAGGCCTAAGTTTACGGCGGCGATGCCGTCTTTTCCAATATAGTTTCCGATGAAAAATCCGTCTGCAACGGTGATCAGGGAAGTTAAGACCATTGCAATAATGGATGGGACAGAAAATTGCAGAATGGTTTTTATGGTGTGCTGTCTTATGTTTTCCAAGTTCATGAATGGTTTCTCCTTTTTCTGAAGTATTGAATTTTAATGTGATGGAAGTTAGTTTGGAATTGTTTCAGAGCAGTATTTATAATAGCAGGGAATGGAAATGGAAACTTCTGAATTCTTGCTTTTATGATTTCACAGGCAGACAGATATCTAGCTCCATATACATGGAATCACAGTCAATAGTGCGGTAGATATCAAAGCCGCAGCGGTTGTCCAATGTATAGCGTGACTGCGGAAGCCATATATTGAAAATGGTTTGGTAAGCGGCATAGATATGTTTTGCCAGTCCCCGAAAAGGATATACTGCACAGGTTCCGCCCTGTATGGTGCAGGTATTTTCCAGTGTACAGTTTTTGTCCACGCTCATGCAGATATCATAAAGGCAGGTATCCGTATCCGTTATGGATGGGTCGTCAAATGTCCGTTCTAAAAATACTGTATGGTTCGTGATATAGTTCCGGTATTTTTCAAGAAAATCACTCCATTGTCCGCTAAGCGACCGGTAATTACCGATTCTCCGTTCGTATAATACAAAAAAGTCAGGCAGTTCTTTTATCATAATTTTCCGGCTGCATTCTTCTAAGGATTCCATTTCACATCCTGCTGAAATGAAATTTTGAAAAATGGCAGTATTCCGCTACGTCCTCAATAGACAGCTCTTCACTGATATGCTGTAAAATATAGTCAATGGCGCGGTTGATGATTTCATTGGTAATCATGTCTGCAGCTTCTGCCTTTCTTTGTTCCTGCGGTTTGGTTTACAGTCGGATGTATCTAATGCCGGAATAATTTCCAGATGCTATTATAGTGTTATCATATGAAAAAAATATTGTCAAATATTATGAAAGTTTTTGGAATTTTGTAAAAAAGAATTGAAGAAAACAGATGAATTGTCTATAATAAAATATAGTAGCAGATACAATTATTTTACATAAAATGAAGGGAGTGAGCAGAATGTATCATGTGATAACCATTGAACGCGAATATGCCAGCGGAGGCAACGAAATCGGAAAGAAACTGGCAAGTGCCCTGGGGTATAAACTTTATGACCGCAATATTCTGACAAAAGCGGCACAGGAACTTCAGATTGCGTCTATTTATATTGAGAATTTAGAGGAAACCCCAACCGGCAGTTTTATTTTCAATCTTTCCAAGACTCCGATCGGAGGGAATGACAAGAATTTATCATTGACGGAAAAATTGTTTGAGGCGGAAAAGAATATTATAGAAAAGGCTGCGGAAGAAGGAGGATGCGTGATTGTAGGACGTGCGGCAGGATATATTTTGCGGGAAAGGGAAGACTGCCTCAGAGTATTTATCCATGCGGATACGGATAAGAGGATTAAAAGGGCGATGGAGAAGGAAGGTCTGAAAGAGTCCGAGGCCGAGAGTACTTTGAAAAAGATCGATAAGAGAAGAAGCGGATTTTTCAATTCCGTGACAAAATGGGAATGGGGAAGTCCGAAATACTTCGGATTGTCCATGGACAGCGGAAAGCTGGGAATGGATTTATGCATCAGACTGCTGGAGGAAGCAGTAAAAGGCTGACAGAAAGGAAACAGGTATAAAAAATGATAGGTTTTATAATAGGCGGAATGGTAGTTGTGCTCGTAGTCATCATCCTTGTAACAGGTTACAAGAAAGCGCCGCCGGATACGGCATTTATTATTTCCGGATTGAACAAAAGAACCATTATCGGAAAGGCAAGTATAAAAATCCCGTATCTGGAGCGGATGGATAAACTGAGCCTGAAACTGATCGCCATTGACGTTAAGACGTCCAATGCAGTTCCTACTGCGGATTATATCAATATTCAGGTGGATGCCGCTGTGAACGTGAAGATCAGCAGCGAGCCCCAGAGACTGGCGCTGGCGGCGGAGAATTTCCTGAACCAGAATACGCAGTACATAGCCGGCATTGCAAGAGAAGTGCTGGAAGGCAACATGAGAGAAATCGTCGGGCGTATGAGACTGGAGGAGATGGTCAGCGACAGACAAAAATTTGCCAATCTGGTAAAGGAAAATGCAGAACCTGATCTTGCAGCCATGGGTCTTGACATAGTCAGCTTTAACGTTCAGAATTTTGCTGACAGCAACGGCGTGATCGATGATTTAGGTATTGATAATATTTCACAGATTAAGAAAAAGGCAGCCATTGCCAAAGCGGAAGCGGAGAAAGAAATTGCCGTGGCCAAAGCGGAAGCGGACCGCCAGGCAAATGATGCCCGCATCAATGCGGAGAGGGAAATTGCCAAGAAGAACAATGAACTTTCCCTGCAAAAGTCCGAGTTAAAGAAATTAGAGGATACGAAAAAAGCGGAAGCGGACGCGGCTTACAGTATTCAGGAACAGGAACAGAGAAAGACGATAGAAGTCGCTACGGCGGAAGCAAGCATTGCAAAGCAGGAAAAAGAAGTTACCTTAAAAGAGAGGGAAGCGCAGGTAAGGGAAAAAGCCCTGGATGCGGAAGTGCGCAAGAGAGCGGAAGCCGACCGGTTCGCCCGCCAGCAGCAGTCCGATGCGGAACTGTATGAAAGGCAGAGAAAGGCGGAAGCCGAGAAGTTCGAGCAGGAAAGAGAAGCAGATGCCATGAAGGCAAAAGCGGAAGCACAGAAATTTGCAAAAGAGCAGGAAGCTGCCGGAATCCGTATGGTAGGTGAAGCGGAAGCGGAAGCAATCCGTGCAAAAGGTATTGCGGAAGCGGAGGCCATGGAGAAAAAGGCGGAGGCTTACCAGAAGTATAATAATGCGGCCATGGCAGAGATGCTGATCGGTGTTCTGCCGGAGATTGCGGCCAAGATTGCTGAACCTCTCACCCAGATTGATAAGATTACGATTATCGGAGGAGGCGACCAGTCCAACGGTGTCAGTTCCGTAGCGGACAATGTTCCGGCAGTGATGGCAAGGCTGTTTGAAACAATGAAAGATACAGTGGGAATTGACCTTGCGGAAATCGTCAAAGCAGGGACATATGACGCAAAGGTAAACCGGAATATTAACATTGCGGTTGGTGACGGGGAGAGCAGGGAAGCCGTGAATGCAGCGGTGGCGGCGGCAGTAGCGAAGGAAATGGATGGCGCTGTGAGTACGTAAGGGAAAGATTACTGATTATAACAGTTCGGACACGCCGGCAGGGGTATATATCTCCTGCCGGTGTTTTATAAGTATGCCGCTAAGAGGCACACGGGCTGCGTAAGGAAACAAATCAATAAAAAAATATCGACAAACCCCTTCCACACAGAGTATAATAAAAAACAATGCGTATAATTGTGATACAAACGGCAGAAACGGAAAATTCACACGGATATCACAATTGAGGTGTATAATGATAAACGGCTAAAAGAAAGGGTATCATGAAAAGTATGTAAGATAAGAGGAGGATCATCACCAATGGCAAAGAAAAATAAGCCGCAGGCGGAGAATGGGCAGAAGATTCAGACCAAATATGACCGCAAGATGGAAGCAAGAAGAAAGCAGGAAGAAAAAGACAAGCGGGATGAAAAAATATTCCGCATCAGCCTGATTGCGGTATGCGTAGTGATCATGGCGGCAATCGCAGGTTCTGTCGGAGTGTCTGTTTGGAATAAAAGATCGGCGACAAAAGATGCCTATGTGACAATAGGAAACCATAAGGTAACAAAACTGGAATATGATTATTATTATCAGGCTACATTAAATAATTATTCTAGTTTAATGTCTTATATGGGCGTAGATACGACATCTGATTTGGCAAATCAGCAGTATACGGAGAATCTGACCTGGAAGGACTTTTTTGATGAACTGACGGTAGAACAGATTAAGCAGACAAAGGCATTGACGGATGATGCAGCAGCTAATGGTTTCACCTATGATACGGGGGAAGAATATGCCGTTGCGGTCAGCAGTTTGCAGACAGGTGCGGAATCTGCAGGAGTATCGGTAAAAGAATACTATAAAACGATTTATGGTGAATATGCTACAGAGAAGAATATGGAACCTTATTTAAAAGAAGGTATACTTTCAAATGCATATTATGATCACCTCATTGAGCAGAATGCACCTGGGGTACAGGAAATTAAAGAGTATTATGAGCAGAATGTGCAAAGCTATGACAAAGTAGATTACAGAAGTTTTATATTTGATGCGGAAGCTGCCGAAGGCGCTTCGGAGGAAGAAGTAAATAAAGCAATGTCAGATGCTAAAAGTAAAGCAGAGGCTATGTTGGAGGCCCGTCAGGGAGGGGCTGATTTTAAGGAACTTTGTGTGGAGAATGCAACGGAAGAAAATAAAGCTTCTTATGAAGATTCCGAGACAGATGCATCCCTTCGGGAGGGTGCATACTATTCCGGAACACCGGCTGCCATCAGCGACTGGCTGTATGAAGACGGAAGAGCGGAAGGAGACATTACCGTTATAGAGGATACGGAAGGAAACCGGTGCTATGTAGTGCAATTTATAAACCGGTATTATGACGAAGCCGATGATGAAAATATTTCCAATACCATTGCAAGCCAGAAAACCTCGGATTATGTCAATAGCCTGATAGAGGGATATAACATTACGGATAATAAAGGTGAATTGAAGTATCTGACTGTGGAAACAGAGAGCGGGAGCGCACCGGAAGAGAACGGGACAGACGAAGCAGCGCAGTAAAACAGGAAATGAATGCATATCGACCGATAAACAGAAGAACCTTCTTGTATGAAGTTTATACAGGAAGGTTCTTTTTTAGGACCGGATGAAAGTATTTACGGAAAATGATTTGAGAACTAAATGGAAGAAAACGTTTAAGCAAAAACATATATTTCCAAAACATAAGAATATATAAAATGCACAAATTGAAAATTAAATTTTTGACTAAATATAACGAAAATCACAAAAACGAATGAAAAAGCTTGCAATACATCGGCATAAAGCATATAATAAAGGTGTAGAAAACGTTTAAGGATATCGTTTACGCTACACCTGTTGTATACCGATTTGGGGAGTATAAAAAAGTAGTGAACAGGAGGTAGGCGGTATGACATCACTGAAAGATATAGCAAGAGAGTGTCACGTATCTGTTGCAACGGTAAGCAAAGCATTGAATAACCATTCGGATATCAGCGAGGAAAGAAAAGCCATGATTCGGCATAAGGCGGAAGAAATGGGGTATCATCCGAATTTATTTGCCAGGACGCTGAAAACAAAGCGCAGTTATAACATTGGTGTGCTTTTTACGGATGAAGCAAATAACGGGCTTACGCATGATTACTTTGCCGCGGTTTTGGACAGTTTTAAGGTGGCTGTTGAACAGAAGGATTATGATCTGACTTTTCTGAATTGTAATCAGGGAAGAAAACACCACATGAGTTATTTGGAGCGTGCCAGGTACAGAGGATTTGACGGAGTAGTGATCGCGTGTGTGGATTTCACGGACCCGGAGGTTCTTGAACTGGTAAAAAGTGATATTCCGATAGTAACGGTTGATTATGTATTTAATGACAGAATGGCAGTGATGTCTGACAATGTAAGTGGTATAGAGGATCTTCTTTCCTACATATACCAAATGGGACACCGCAAGATCGCTTATATCCATGGAGCGGATTCGCATGTTACCAGAAGCAGGCTTTCCAGTTTTTTCAGGACGGCCGAAAAGCTTGGACTGGAGATACCGGATACGTATATTTTGGAAAGCGAATACAGAGATGTGGAAGGTGCCGCTAAAGCCACCGCGAAACTGCTTGATATGCAAGATCCTCCGACGTGTATTATGTATCCGGACGATTTATCTGCTTTTGGAGGAATTAATGTGATCAGAAAGCGGGGAATGAGTATACCGGAGGATATCTCTTTGGTTGGGTATGATGGAATCCGGTTAGCAAGACATGTGGTTCCGATGCTGACGACTTTAAAACAGGATACTCTACATATAGGTCGGTATGCCGCAGAGAAACTGATTGATCTGATTGAGAATCCGCGAACGGCAGTTCGGGAAATTACGAATGTGAAGGGAACGGTATTCGAAGGTCAGACCATAAGGAAAATGTTTGAACAGAACTGGCGTGATAACGATTGATTGGAATCGTAATCCGTCAAAACTGAATCTCAAGGAGGTATGAAGTTATGAAAAAGAAATTACTTGGATTGTTACTTTCAACAGCCATGGTAGCATCTGTACTGGCAGGATGCGGTGGTTCGGGAGACACACCGGCAGCGGAAACTCCGGCAGAGACACCGGCAGCAGAGACACCCGCGGCAGAAGCTCCGGCGGAAACGCCCGCAGCGGAGACACCGGAAGCAGAAGCTCCGGCAGAAGCAACAGGTGATATTACTTTTGCAGGTGAATTGGAGATCATGCATTATTCTACTTCGGAAGAATCTGAAGGAAACGGCGGTTCGGACGGATTCCGTACGGTGCTGGGGCTTTGGGATGAAGCTCATCCGGATATCACGCTGACACAGAACGTACTGGCTAATGCGGAATATAAAACACAGATTGCAACATTGGCAGCAGCAGACGACCTTCCGGACGTATTCCTGCTTCAGGGTATGAATACCATTGACTGGGCAAATCAGGGACTGGTTTATGATCTGACAAACGATATTAAATCTTCTCCGTATTATGCAGACTATAATCAGGCATACTTTGCACCGTTTACGGTTGGTGATTCCATTTACGGATATCCGGCTCTGACAGGCGGTACATGTACGGTTGTTATTTATGATAAAGCTATGTGGAAAGATGCAGGCTTTGATTCCTTCCCTACAACATGGGCGGATGTAGAAAAAGCTTCTGAATATTTTAACGGACAGGGTATCACCACAGTTGCATTCGGCAATGGCGGCAAGTGGCAGGCAAACTCTGACTTCCTCTCTACACTGGGCAACAGATATACAGGTCCCGACTGGTTCATGAGCCTGGTTGCAAAGGGCGGTGCAGCTTTCACGGATGCTGAATTTGTAAGCGCACTGGCAGAGACACAGCGCCTGTTTACACAGACTGAAATTTTTAATGAAGACTTCAACGTAGTAACGAACGAAGATGCACGTGAATATTATATCTCCGGTGATGCAGCAGCATTCATCGGCGGAAACTGGGATGAATCTTATATTTGGGCTACTTTGAAAGAAACAGATGAGACAAAATGGAACAACATGGGCTTTGCGGTTCTTCCTCAGCCTGCAGATGCAACAAAAGCACCGAACTCTCAGAATATCGGACTTGGTTATGCAGTAGCGATCAATGCAAAATTAGCAAATGAGCCGGAAAAACTGGCAGCAGCAATTGATTTGGCCGAGTTCATTACAGGACCTGAATTTGCAAGTTTTGTAGCTGAGAATTATGCTTTAGGCGGTCTGACCAAAGTTGCAGATGTTGACCTTAGCGCTTTCGACCAGATTACACAGGATTTCTACAACTGGTCTTATGTGAACACAGAAACCTGCGAAATCTATGATTCTTATATTACAAATGCAGTATGGGATGTATTGAACACAGACCTGCAGACCATGATGAACGGCGATATGACACCGGAAGATGTGGCTGCAAACGCACAGAAAGCTTATGAAGCCAACTACTAAAATACGGAGGGAGTTTTCCCGATGATTAGGTAGTGATAGTAAGGAAATAGTGGTTACAAAAGTTGTTCTGCCTGAACTGACCTCTGTCAAGTAGACAGAGGTCAGTTTATCATAAGAGGCAACTTTAGATAATTTCAGGAAAGAGAGGGGCTGTGGAATGTTAAATTCAATTAAGCCGAAAGGAAAAACTATATTTTTATATCTCCTTGTACCCGTAGCAATGTTTGTATTTACTGTATTTGTACCGCTGATAACGGCTCTCGTATATAGCTTCTTTGAATGGAAAGGCGGTCCACAGAAAACCTTTACCGGATTACAGAATTACATCACGCTGTTTGCGGATAAAACATTTTGGGAAGCATTTGGACATAATATTTATTTGGTTATTGCATGTATTATCGGACAGATCGGCATCGCTTTTATTTTGGTCATCATGGTGAATTCGAAACTGGTAAAACTGAAAGGGATGCATCGTACCTTTGGATTTTTTCCCAGTACAATCTCTGCAGTTTGTATCGGTTTAATTTGGAATATGATTTATCATAACCAATATGGTATTATCAACTGGTTTTTAAAAACCATCGGGAGACCGGATCTTTGTAAAGTATGGCTGAACGAAACGGATAAAGTTATGCTGCTTGTATCCATTCCGCTGATCTGGCAGTTTATCGGTTACTATATGGTGATCATGCTTTCCGCCATTTCTTCCATTGACGGAGAAGTGTTTGAGAGTGCGGAGATTGACGGGGCAAACGGTATGCAGAAAGCATGGTATATCACCCTTCCATTGATAAAGAACACGATGCTGGTATGTATTACTCTTTGTATTGCCGGAAACATGAAAGCATTTGACAATATTTTTGTTATGACAAAGGGAGGTCCCGGAACGGCATCCATGGTTATGGCGATGTATGGTTATCAGATTTCCTTTAACCAGAGTAATATGGGATACGGAAGCTGTATTTCCGTGGGTATCTTTGTACTTTCTTTATTGGTAATAGGCGGTTCCCAGGGTCTGATCAAATATTTTACAAGGGAAAAGGAGGCGTAAGATGATGAATCATGAAAAAGAAAGCGGTACGCATAAAATCCAAAAAGGTATTTTGGGATTTTTTATGAATCTTATATTAATTATATTTTCACTTACCTGTATTTTCCCGATCGTGTGGATGATCTATTCATCTTTAAAGGAAAAACGTGCATTCAATGCAGATATTATCGGACTGCCTAAAAGTCCGACACTGGTAAATTACACACGTATTCTGACGAATTCGGATTACCATTTGGCGGAGTCCATGTTCAACAGTGTACGGACTACATTTTTATCAATTTTATTAATTGTTTTATTTTCCTTTATTGTGGGTTATATTCTGGCAAGAGTCCGTTTTAAATTGAACCGGATTTTATACATCATGTTCCTGATGGGTATGCTGATTCCGATTCATTCCCTGCTGGTTCCGATTTATGTCGTATTCAGGAACTGCGGTATGTCAAACCGGTGGTTTACATTATTACTGCCATATGTGTCCTTCGGTCTGCCCATGGGAATCTTCCTCGTAGAAGGGTATGTAAAAGGGATTCCGGTTTCTTTGGAAGAAGCGGCGGCAATTGACGGGAGCAGTTTTTCCAATACTCTGTGGAAAATCATTCTGCCGATTTGCAAACCGATTCTGGTTACGGTAGCGATCATTCAGATTTTCAGCTGCTGGAATGAATTTTCGTTTGCCCTGGTATTGATCAAGGATGTTGGATTACAGACAGTGCCGTTGGCATTAACGCAGTTCAAGGGACAGTTTGCTTCCGATTATCCGAAGCAGATGGCGGCCATGCTGATCACCATGTCGCCGATCGTTGTACTGTACTTTGTCTTCAGTAAGCAGATTATTAAAGGAATGGTCGCCGGGGCTGTCAAAGGCTAAATATAGCCAGAAATATAATATATATGCGGATTCTGCCGATATAAATGATAAGATAGGGACAGGGAGGTTGATATCATGTTACCGATAGTATCAGGGACGATTCGCAGTACGGTAAAATTAGCAGAAATGGACGGCAAATGGCAGCAGAAAAAAAAGAGCGGGAAGTTATGGGAGAAAAAGGATCTGGATCCGGTGGCAAAACAGATATTGAAGTATAAAGAGGATCTGGAACAGATGAGGGAAAGCAAAAAATTATCCGATATCAGTACCAAGCTGAAAGCCGGTTCATCTTTGACCAGTGAAGAAATCGAGTATTTACAGAGAAATAATCCCGAATTATATAAGGAATATGAGGAAATACAGAACGAAAAGAAAGCTTATGAGAGGGAATTAGAGAACTGTAAAACGAAAGATGATGTGGAAAAGCTGAAATTGAACAAAATGGGGAGCCTTTTGGCAGAAGCCAAGTCCATTATGAACAATCCCAATATTCCGGAGGGAAAGAAACTGGGATTAATGGAAAAGATTCTGAAAAAAACCATGGGTATACAGGATGTCCACATGGAGTTTGTGAAATCGGCAAGATATCTCAGCCTTCCCACGGAAGAGGAACTGGCTCAGGAAGAAAAGGATAAGGCAGAACGGAAGGAAGAAGCCGCGGAAGAAATCGGAGAAAAAGCCGAAGAGGCTGCGGAGCTGACCGAGGAGCTTGGAAAAGACAGCGGAGAGAAGGAAAAGCTTATAGTTTCCGATGTTCCGGATGCAGTTGATACAAAGCATAAGACGGAACTTCCGGAGATAAAAAAACAGGCAGATGATAATTATGAAACGGTCAGGGAGTTTGTAATTAATTATATCAGGGAAAACCGTTCCAGCGGTTACGGTCTGGATTTTCTGAAAGATGATCTTGATGAAACGAAAAAGCATAAATAGAAAGTAAAACGGAGGGCGGCCTTTCAGGCATCGCCCTCCAAAATTTTTAAAACTTCCGGAAAAGGTTCCAGACTCCTTTTTAGGATACCGTGCATCTGTGCGATGGCAATGCCGTAATTGGTAATCGGTACGCCGCAGTCCTTCGCGTGGCGGAGACGGTATTGCATTTCTCTTTCGTTCAGCATACATCCGCCGCAGTGGATGATAAGCGCATAGCCGGATAATTCTTCCGGAAATTCCGTACCGGAAGTGAATTCAAAATGAATGTCCTTATGGGTATGATCTTTTATCCATGCAGGAAGCTTTACGGTTCCGATGTCTCCGCACTGCCTGTGGTGGGTACAGCCTTCGGAAATCAGTACGGTATCGCCGTCTTTCAGTTTTTTCAGCTGTGCGGCGCCTTCTACCGCCATGGCAAGATTTCCTTTGTAACGGGCAAAGAGGATGGAAAAGGAAGTCAGCGGTATTTCCGCAGGGGTGCAGCGGGAGACTTGTCCGAATGCCTGTGAATCGGTAATGACCAGTCTGGGTTTTTCTTTTAATGAAGAAAGTGTTTCAGCCAGTTCGGTATCACGGGAAACAACGGCGATGGCTCCGGCCTCCAGTATATCCCGTATGGTCTGCTGCTGGGGCAGGATGAGCCGTCCCTTTGGAGCGGCCGAATCAATGGGAACGACCAGAACTACCGTATCGCGGCTGTTTAACAGGTCTGCGACTACATGTTTGTTATTTTCTTCTTTTTTTGCAAGATTTGCAATCTTTTCCTTTAATTCGTAAATATTCTGTTTTGTTTCTGCACTAACGCAGATGACATGTTCCGGGGAAGCGGCTGTTTTTATCGCGTCAGAGGAAGTTGTATGTATATCCGGAGTGTCATCCGTCAGCAGGTCCGCCTTATTGTAAGCGATGAGATAGGGAATTTTTTTATCTTCAAAAAGCGTTATCAGTTCACGGTCCGCATTCTGAAGTCCCTTGGAAGCATCTACGGTCAGTACGGCAATATCGGTGTAGTTGAGTGTCTGACGGGCCTTTTTAACGCGCAGCCCGCCCAGTGTGCCTTCATCGTCAATGCCGGGAGTGTCAATGATGACTACGGGGCCGAGCGGAAGAAGCTCCATCGCTTTTTTTACCGGATCGGTAGTGGTTCCTTTGACATCCGATACCAAAGCCAGTTCCTGTCCGGTTACGGCATTGACAAGGCTGGATTTTCCGGCGTTTCTCAGTCCGAAAAAACCGATATGGATGCGTTCCGAAGATGAAATATCATTGAGTCCCATTTTTATATTCCGCCTTTCAGTTAAAACCGGAAATCCCGCCGGTTAGAGTTTTTGATATTTTCAATATTCTGTGCGGCTATTGCCCTTACTTTGTCATTTGGAATCCTGGCAAGTTCTTGATCGATTAAGTTAAATCCGATTTTCTTTGTTTCCTCCGATGCATAGTCTGTCAGATATTCCGTCAGTGTCATTAATGCATTAGGATGGCAGCAGTTGAGAATCTGACCGTTTTTGCACAGGCTCATGAAGCGGTCGCCGGTGCGGCCTTCCCGGTAGCAGGCGGTACAGAAAGACGGAATATGGCCGTTTTTCATCAGCCAGCATACCACTTCATCGAGAGAACGCTGGTCGGATACATCGAACTGTTCGGAATCATGGGGACGCTCTTTTTCGGTATATCCGCCTACCGAAGTGCGGGATGCGCCGCTGACCTGCGAGATACCGAGACGCAGTGCCTGCTCTCTGACTTCCTGAGATTCCCTGGTGGAAATGATCATGCCCGTATATGGTACGGCCAGTCGGATACATGCGATGATCTTAGCGAATACATCATCGGGAATGGAGTTGTCAAAAACATCCGGGTCAATGTCGTCCGCATGTTTTACTCTCGGCACGCTGATGGTATGGGGGCCTACGCCGTGCACTGCTTCCAAATGTTCCGCGTGCATGATGAGTCCCGCAAATTCATATTTATATAGCTCCAGGCCAAAGAGCACGCCTAATCCTACATCATCAATGCCGCCTTCCATTGCACGGTCCATGGCTTCCGTATGGTAATCGTAATCGTGTTTCGGGCCGGTCGGATGCAGTTCTAAATAGCTTTTTTTATGATATGTTTCCTGAAAGAGAATATAGGTTCCGATTCCGGCTTCCTTCAGGCGGCGGTAATTTTCTACCGTGGTAGCGGCAATGTTTACATTGACACGGCGGATGGCGCCGTTTTTGTGGTTGATGCTGTAAATGGTCCGGATGCATTCCAGTATATATTCAATCGGATTCTGTACCGGGTCTTCGCCCGCTTCAATGGCAAGACGTTTATGTCCCATATCCTGAAGGGCAATGACTTCCTGCTTTACCTCTTCCTGCGTAAGCTTCTTACGGGTGATATGGCGGTTCGTCATATGATAGGGACAGTATAGGCATCCGTTGACGCAATAGTTGGACAGATACAGCGGTGCGAACATGACAATGCGGTTTCCGTAGAAGGCAAGTTTGATTTCTTCTGCAATGCGGTAAATTTCTTCTACTTTTTCCGGAATGTCACAGGCTAGCAAAACGGAGGCTTCTCTGTGGGTCAGTCCGCTGCACACGCAGCCGGTTTCCGTTCTGCGGGGACGGGCTTTTTCCAGGATTTCGTTGATCAGTGAGAGATTATGTTTGTTCTGTTCGGCGTATTCAAGGGTTTCGAGGATTTCTTCATCGTTTATGAATTCCTCTGCTTTAAGAGATTTCGGATCATAGATTGCCATGGTTTTTCTTCCTTTCTTCCGGCGGTTTATCTGCATCCCTGTTTGTCAGGCTGTGTCTGATTCCGGCTTCTTGATATCTCCGCGGTCTGTGACAATTTCATAGCCAATGGATTTCATCTTGCCGGAGAGAGAGCTTTTACATTGAGCGGATTCGTCGCCAGTACAGATTTTATTGTCATATAATTCATATTTTTTTCGGACGGAAACAGGGGACAGATTAGGCATGATCACATTTGCACCCGATAAAATGCCTTTTTCACGTCCGCCTGGGTCGATGGTTCCCAATGCCGTAGTAGCCGGCAGCAGTACGGGGGGATGAATCAGGCGTATGATGGAGAGCAGATAACAGGTAAGTTCCACATCTCCTGCGGCCTGGTCATGAAAAGGAGTGTCCCTGTGTGGAATAAAAGGCCCTATGCCGCACATTTCCGGCCGGAAATCTTCGATAAATTTTAAGTCTTTTGCCAAATCAGCCGCAGTCTGATAAGGAGAACCAACCATAAAGCCGCAGCCCGTCTGATACCCGATTTCCCGCAGGTCGTGCAGGCATTTCATCCGGTGGTGGAAAGACATGTCCGGCGGATGCAGTTTCCGGTAATGTTCACAGTCCGCGGTTTCATGGCGCAACAGATAACGGTCCGCACCGGCATCAAAAAGCTTTTGATAACTGTTCCGGCTCCTTTCGCCAAGAGAAAGCGTGACTGCACAGTCAGGATACCGCTTTTTTATTTCCGATAGAATACTGCATATAACTTCATCGGTAAAAAAGGCATCTTCCCCTCCCTGAAGTACGAAAGTACGGAAGCCTAAAGAATATCCTTCCTCACAGCATTCCAAAATCTGTTCTGCAGTCAGCCGGTAACGTTCACAGCGTTGGCTGCTGCGCCGTATGCCGCAATAGAAACAGTCGTTTCGGCAGATGTTGCTGATTTCGATCAGACCCCGTATATAGACGGAATTCCCATATATCCGCTGACGGAGCGACACGGCTCTTTTTGCCAGAATATCCGTTGCTTCTTTACAGCGGCAGGTAATGAGTTCTTCGTATTCGGACAGCGTGAGGGATTGGTTCTGTTCCAGTGTATCAATAAGGGCAGATAATTTTTGGTTTTGGTGTCTGTTTATTTGTTCCATAAGTCATAAGTATAGCATTTCTGTTGTTTGCGGTCAAATTTTTGCTTGCTTTTTATAAAAGACTGTGATATGCTATCTGAAATTTAAACGATCATGAAACGGGAGAAAAGATATGTATAAGAATGAAAACAGTAAAGTCTCTTTCGTCATTATTCTGGTGCAGCAGATTTTTCATAGTACGGTCGCAGCCTGATGCCGGTTTATAAACCGGAAAAGCGCATGGCCGTAAGATGGAAAGTCTTATTTGGCTATGCGGTGATCAGATAATGGAAACCGCATGGTTTATATACAGGGATGTATATAGCCAGGCGGTTTTTTTGTTAGAATCATAAAGAAGGAGGACAGGAGCATGAAGGTCATTGAAGCAGAGGATTTGTCGAAGGTATTCAGGGTGAAACAGAAAGAGAAGGGGATACGGGGAAGCATAAAGGCTGTTTTCCATCCGCAGACAGAAGAAATAAGAGCGGTTGACCGTATTTCCTTTAGCGTGGAAGAAGGAGAGGTGCTGGCTTTTATTGGTCCCAACGGGGCAGGAAAGAGTACGACCATTAAGATGCTGACCGGAATCCTTTATCCGGACGGAGGAAACGTAAAGGTACTTGGTATTGACCCGACAAAAAAGCGAAAACAGCTTGCTTATGAAATCGGGACTGTGTTCGGACAGAAAGAACAGCTTTGGACACATCTGACCCCGTATGACAATTTTCGTTTTTTCGGCGCGATTTATGATATACCGGATGGGGAAATGGAAAGACGGATAGAGGAGCTGTCTGAAATTTTTGAACTGGGACTTTATATCAATACCCCTGTCCGGAACCTTTCGCTTGGGCAGCGTATCCGCTGTGAGATTGCAGCTTCTTTGATCCATAAACCAAAGGTGCTGTTTTTGGATGAACCGACCATAGGACTGGACCCGGTGGTAAAAGAAAACATCCGCGCATTGATCAGGCAGATGAATAAGGAGCTTCATACGACCATTTTTTTGACAAGTCATGATATCGGGGATATTGAAAAGCTTTGTAAACGTATCATCATCGTAAATTCCGGACGGATCGTACTGGACGATTCCATGGCACATTTGAAATACCATTATCTGAATAAAAAGACGGTGGAAGTCAAGCTTCACGAATCGGTGAAGCTGCCTTCGGCAGAGGGGATTACTGTTTTAAAGGAAAAGGGGGGATATGTAAAATTTGAAGTGGATACTGCGGTAATGAAGATTCATGATGCGCTCCGCCGCATCGATACGGAAAATGTGGAGGATATCAATATTTCCAATATTCCGTTAGAAAATATCATTACGGATATATATAAGTCGGAAGGAAAGACGGTGTGAAGGGATTGATGGTCATGAAGAAATATATGGTTATATATCGTTCCGTGTTAATGGAAAATCTGCAGTATGTGATGGATATCGCAATGGGGTTCATCAGTTATTTTATCTTTATTTATGTATTTATACAATTATGGGGTTATATCTACGAGAGTCCGGAAGAACTGATTGCCGGATATACAAAAGAGCAGATGATATGGTATGTCATGATAACGGAAATGATATGGTGCGGTACCCGTTCATCGACGGTAACACGTCAGGTTGCAACGGATATCAGGGGAGGGAACATTGCATATCTGATGAATAAGCCTTATCATTATACGTTTTATGTCCTAACGAAGTATACGGGAGAGTGGAGTGTAAGACTGCCTATGTATGCAGGGCTTACAATTGTCATAGGACTGCTGCTGGTCGGCCGGATACCCGGTTTCCGGACTGTCACTTTTTGGGCGGTGATTCCCTGTATTGTGTTAGGAATTACCATTCATGCGTTTTTTAAGCTCTGTATCAGTCTGATGTCGTTTTGGATAGAAGATTCCAATCCGTTTCAATGGCTGTACGATAAACTGATACTGGTAGTGGGAACGATATTTCCGATCGAAATATTTCCTGCGGCATTGCAGCCTCTTTTTAAATTGACACCGATTTATACAGTCTGTTACGGACCTGCCAAGCTGATGGTGGATTTTAGCCGGGCAAAATATTTTGAAATCCTGTTGGCTCAGATTCTGTATCTGTCGGCCGGCTGTGCATTGATGCTGTTTATTTACGGGAAGGGGGTCAAAAAGCTGTATGTTAACGGCGGTTAAAAATCAATTGCGGGTGTGTCTGCTCTCTATTAAATATAATATTATGAGGGAAATGCTAAATAAAGTTACATTTCTTACAAATATTGGCTTTATGATATTAAACAATGCCACATTCATCGTACAGTGGGTAATATTATTCAGTATAAAGGAAGAGGTAGGAGGCTATGGCATACAGGAAATCATGCTTCTATGGGGGCTGGCTGCAAGTACTTACGGATTGGCGCATGTATTGTTTGCGAGGGTGTTTTCTTTGCCGGAACTGATCATAAACGGGAAGCTGGATACTTATCTGGTGCAGCCGAAAAATGTTCTTTTAAGTGTGATGACTTCGGCAACTACTGCCTCGGCAATTGGGGATTTGCTTTACGGACTGATGGTCGTCTGTATTTTCTGTTTCAGTGTCCGGCGGTTTTTCCTGTTTCTTCTGTTTACTGTAACCGGGGCAGTTATTATGACAGCATTCGCGCTGCTGCTTGGAAGCCTCTCTTTTTGGTTCGTAAAGACGGATACGTTCGGAAACAATATGGTGAATGCCCTGGTGAGTTTTTCCACTTATCCGGACGGTATTTTTAAAGGAGCGGTAAGATTCCTGCTTTACAGTGTAGTTCCGGTAGGAATGTCGATTTATACCCCGGTAGACATTATGGTGGAATTTGATGCATGGCGGCTGCTGAAAGTAGCGGGATATACCGTGCTGCTTTCGGCGGCGGCAGTATTTACATTTTACAGAGGGCTGAGAAGATACTCTTCCGGCAATTTGATGGAGGCCAGAATGTAGCAGGGAAAAAGGGATACATTTCATGTTTGTCTTTTCACGATCATGAATGTATCCCTTATCGTTTTGCTCAGATATTTCGATTTGGTTTCGGTATTATTCTCATTATCCTTCAAGGGTGATGTATTTTTTCTCTTCTACGGCAGGCTTTGCCTCTTTTTTGGGAATGGACAGCTTCAGGATACCGTGTTTGAATTCACCCCGAATGTCTTCCTGCTCTACATCCTCTCCCACATAAAAGCTTCTCTGGCAGGCCCCGGAATAACGTTCTCTACGGATATATTTGCCGGATTCTTTTTCGTCTTCGGATTCCTTTACGGCACTGACGGTCAGATATCCGTTTTCGAGGGCAACTTTCACATCGTCTTTTTTAAATCCGGGTAAATCCATTTCCAGCTCGTAACCGCCGTCGCTTTCTTTTACATCGGTTTTCATCAGATTTTTTTCCCTGTGTCCATACAGTTTCTTTTCCATTTTCTTAAAATCCTTATCATCATAGAACGGGAAACCAAAAAAATCATCAAACATATCTTTTCCTAAAATACTGGGTACTAACATGGGTCATTCCTCCTTTTTTAAGTTGCTGC
This sequence comes from uncultured Lachnospiraceae bacterium, assembly GCA_910579935.1. Lineage (GTDB taxonomy): Bacteria > Bacillota > Clostridia > Lachnospirales > Lachnospiraceae > Kineothrix. The sequence goes on along the minus strand of CAJTVQ010000011.1, from coordinate 29,311 downwards.
TTTACCTGTGTCTTCGGGTATAACTTACATTCTTCTACATTATTTGCAGGTTTTCATTTTTTATACCTGTTTGCTTGTTCTAGATATAATATAACACATATATTAGCACTCGTCAAGGGAGAGTGCTAACAAATTCTGTGAAAAAATTGTGAACATTGACAAGTTCTTTTGCCAGTGATAGCATACAGTTTGAATGAATATGTGAATAAAAACAGCGCAGAAACAGGAAAACCGGACAAGAAGCGCAGAAATGGAGTAAGAATGCTGGAAATTACGGGTTTGACGAAGGTGTATGAAAAATATAAAGCGGCGGATGAAGTCAGCCTTACCATAGGTAACGGTGAAATAGGAATATTGCTGGGGCCCAACGGGGCTGGAAAGTCTACGGTTATTAAGAGCATTGCCGGGCTTCTGCGGTATCAGGGAAGCATCTATATTAAAGGAAAAGAAGCCCGCAGCATAGAAGCGAAAAAGGTTTTTGCATATGTGCCGGAGCTTCCGGCAATGTACGAAGCCCTGACAGTGAGGGAACATATGGATTTTATTATTCATGCGTATCATCTGCAGACTTCGGAGGCGGAAGTACAGAAGCTGCTGGAACGTTTTGAATTGTGGGATAAGCAGGATAAACTGGGCAGTGAACTTTCAAAAGGTATGATGCAGAAGGTCAGTATCTGCTGTGCATTGATCATTCATCCGGATGTAATTCTGCTGGATGAGCCGATGGTGGGACTGGACCCGGCGGCGATAAAGGAACTGAAGCAGGTGGTTTTGGAACTGAAGGCGGAAGGTGTGACGGTACTGATCAGTACCCATATGCTGGAGATGGTAAGGGAATTGTGGGATATCATGTTCGTGATGGATAAAGGGCATATTGTAGCCTCTTACCGGAAGAGTGAAGTGAAGGAAGAGGATTTGGAGGAGCTGTTTTTCCATGTGACGGATGCCGGAGGTGGGAAAGAGGGCAGCAGGCCGGGAGAGGAATTGTAGATATGGGAAAGGTAATGGAAAGTTGGAAGATGTTTTTCTTTCTTTATAAAAAGATATTAAAGAACAGGGTGAAAAAAGCGCTCCATAAACCGGTAACTTATATTTATCTGCTGCTTGTAATTTTATATCTGGTTTTCTTTTTCCGCTCTTTTTCCGTTGCATTTTTTGACATATGGGACGAAGGGAGTACAGAAACAGCATCGTCCCTGACGGTGCTGCTTACGGTTTTTACATTTTTTATGATTCCGTCAAATCTGATTTCTTATTGTAAAAGAAAAGGTTTGATATTCAGACAGTCGGATATCCATTTTCTGTTTTCCGCACCGGTGAGCCCGAAAAGTGTTTTGCTGTATGCGCATGTACGGACAGTCATACCCGGGACGATTCTGAATATGATTCTGTCGGCAGGCGGCGTACTGTGGTTTCATATGCCGGTATGGAAGATGGCTGTATATTTTCTATTTTCCTGTGTGGTGGAAAATATACTGGAAGCTTCCATGATGATACTTTGTTATGGAAATGAAAGACTTGACCGGAAGCAGATGTTCCTGTTCCAGCTGCTGATGTATGCAGTGTTGGGGATTTTCGTATTGATCGGCATTGCGGTTTATGTAAAGGAAGGAGCCAGTCTTGGGGCAGTCGCCGGTTATCTGCACAGTCCCGCGATTCAGATGGTGCCTGTTATCGGGTGGTATATTGCGTTTCTTCATCTGTTTTTTATGGGGCCTGCGGTTGTAAATGTGGCCGGTTCGGTCTTGTATTTTGCAGCGGTTATTTTTCTGTTTATACTGGCAGCACGCATGAAATGTACCGGTGAATATTATGAGGATGCCATTAAATTTGCCGAAGATTATGAGGAAGCCAGACGGAAGGGGAAAAACGGGGAAGTGGCGATTGCCGGCTGGAAAAAGAAATACGGAAAGGCGGCCGTTGTTTATAAAGGCAGTTATGCAAAAGCCTTGTTTTACCGGCAGCTTCTGGAGTATAAGAAGAACCGCTTTTTTATCTTTGGATTTTATACCCTGCTTTGTCTGATGGCAGGGATTGCTCTGGCGGTATTTGCATACAGGGGTGACCTGGGGGAAATAGCCCCGTTCGTTATACTTGGCATGATGGCCTATCTTACATTTATTTTTGCCAGCTATGCGGGAAAATGGGGAAAGGAATTGACAAAACCTTACACTTATCTCATACCTGACAGTGCGTTTCATAAGCTGTGGTACGCCACGCTGATGGAGCATATCAGGGCATTGGCGGACGGGTGTCTGCTTACGCTGCCGACCGGTATCGTGATGGGGTTTCCGGTTATCCAGACAGCGCTTATTATTGTTGCTTACGTGTGTTTACAGGCGTGCAAATTATATGCGGAGGTTATGATAGAGGCTTTTCTCGGGGATATTCTTGGTTCTGTCGGAAAGCAGTTTGCCAGATTGTTTTTTGAAGGAATTGTGATCGGATTTGGTGTTTTAGGAGCTGCGGCAGGGACACTTTTGATTTCACTGGAGGCTGGACTGATCACTTTGATCCTGGTTGTGGCGGCTCTGACCGTTGCGATGATGATAATAGCATCGCTTAATTTCGAGCGGATGGAAAGTGTGGGCTGACTCCGGCAGGGTATGCGCTTCAAAGGCAGGAAGAAGATTTGGAAAAAATGCCGATGATGCAGATTTGATGCAATTTTGATGCGACTTTGATGCATATTTCCTATAAACTAAAAACAGAAAATTTTGCATCTGTGCGGTAAAGAACAGTGCGGAAACGGGGGAGAATATGGGAAACAGCAGAAGGAAAGTCTTAAAGACAGCCGGATTGGCAGCAGCTATTATTTTTTCGGATTTGATGGTTCGATGGTCAGGGGGCGGACAGGTCCGTGCAGCATCAAAGTCCGGTGAATATGTACCGGTATCGCAAATAACGGGGGAAGAATCCGAATATATTCCCATTTATGCTGAGGAATCGGAATATACGGTGAAGGAGGGAGACTGCCTGTGGACGATTGCGCAGGCTCATTATAGGGACGGGAGCAGGAGTTATGAAATCGCAGCTCATAATAAAATTGCAGATCCGGATTTCATCTATCCAGGACAGGAGCTTTCCCTTTTAGGGAAAAAGCTTTATATTCCAAAACAGGAAGGAAGCCTTGGCGGCTTGGAATACGGCGTATTTCAATTCGATGTTCCGAAGGAATGGGCTTTTGGAACAACCGGTCTGGATACGGAACTGGGAGCATTTTATCCGCGAAGTGAGGAAACCGTGGTAACGTTTAACGTTTCCAAAAATAATTTTGGCAGAAATGGGTTTTCGGCAGATTTGGAGGAATTTTACGAATCTCTGAACGGAAGAAAAGAGGAAGTTCTGGGAGAAATGGCTGACCGTCTGCATTTTGAAACCTATACGCTGGAAAACGGGGATGCGCTGTACTTCTATTCCTTTGAACTGGAAGACGGGGATGGCAAAATATGGACCGAAGCGGTGGGTTATCGTTTATGTGAAAACCTAAAGGCTGAGTTTATCGGAATTGGTCCGAGTGCGGAAGGGTATCCGGTAGAGGATCTGGTACGTTATATAACCGCGGATTTCAAGGAGGATGCTTCAGAGGGAATCGGGGAAGATTTCAGTATTTGGAGCGGGGCAGGAGCGGATTATATGGGAGAGGATTCCTGGGATTATGAAGGCTTCCATAATGCGTTTGCGGTCGGATACAAGGCGGTTACGGGCAAAGCGTGGAAATCTCCGGCACAGCAGGCGGCGCTGAATCATATCAGTGAGGCGGAAGATTATGCCGTTATCTGGGAAGAACCGATCTTGGAATGCGGTGTCCGCCGGTTTCTCGGAAAGGATATGGAAGAGCCGGTATATGTGAGTGAGTTAGAGGAGATTACGGTGCTCGGTTTAGTGGAGTGGTATCCGGATGATATGTTATATGTGAATGACGATACCTATTCCTGTTCTTTTGCAGAAATCTGGCAGGAGTTTGAAGACCGTCCGCTTCCCGATGACTTTGGAGAGGCGGTTATCCGGGATATGCGGCATTTTGTCAATTTGGAAACGGTGCTGCTGCAGATTTCGGATTTGGAATCTTACAACGGGCTGGGAGAACTGACCGGATTGAAAAGCCTAATCTTATCGAGAGATATTGAGGACAGGGAAACACAGATAAAAGATATTTCTTTCCTTGGAAATTTGAAAGAACTGGAGGAACTTACCCTGGCAAAAGCATTTGAAGGGATTTCGGACTGGAGTGTGCTGAAGGAGTGTCCGAATCTGAAGTATGTGGATTTGGAAACCGGAGAGGGATGTGATTTCAGTTTTTTGGATTATGTGGAGAATTTAGTGGTGAACGGAAAGAAATACTGATCTTGGCGGAAGGGGATGAAAATTTAGGATTGACATTTTCAAAGCATACCGCTATACTAAAGGAAATTTGACAGACAGGAGATGTGTAAATGATAATTTATTCTTGCTAATCAGTAACTGAATATGCATGGTAAAACGGCTTTGGAACTGTTGGTTCTGCGAGCGGCGTTTTTATCGTGCGGGCAGGAATAATATTATCTGATATCTCTTTATATATACAGTTTGGGAAATGTATGGCTTCTGGTTCGGAAGAGTGTGCGGAAGCTGCGTTTGTGACAGGCGGAAACTGTGGTTTTATGAGTGCAGAAAATTATTTCTGCACTCTTTTTTGCATACAGGCGCCCAAGGGAAAATGTCAGCGAAGCTGACGGATTCGTATGGAGTGTTTTGTGAATAGAACAGGGGGTATGTATATGTCACAAATCAGTGTAAATAATTTAACTTTTTATTATGAAGGCAGTTATGATAATATATTTGAGGATGTGTCGTTTCAGATCGACACGGATTGGAAATTGGGATTTGTTGCGAGGAACGGGCGGGGGAAAACGACGCTTTTGAATTTATTAATGGGAAATTACGAATATCGGGGGACCATAACGGCTTCCGTGGCATTTGATCATTTTCCTTTTCCGGTGTCTGATAAGAAGATGGATACGATTTCCATTATAGAACAAATAAATCCGGAATATGAGTTTTGGAAAATATGCAGGGAGCTGACGTTTCTTCATGTGGAGGCAGATGTGTTATATCGTCCGTTTGATACGCTCAGCAACGGGGAACAGACGAAGGTGATGCTGGCGGTATTGTTTTCGGGGGAAAACCATTTTCTGTTAATTGATGAGCCGACTAATCATTTGGATATGGAGGCGAGGGAGCTGGTCAGTGATTATCTGAATCAAAAGAAGGGGTTTCTGCTGGTTTCTCATGACAGGGCATTTTTGGATCAGTGCATTGACCATGTGCTGACGATCAATAAGACGAATATTGAAGTACAGCAGGGAAACTTTTCCAGCTGGTGGGAAAATAAGAGGCGGCAGGATGAATATGAACGGGCGGAGAATGAGCGGCTGAAGAAGGATATCCGCAGGCTGACAGCAGCGGCAAGACAGGCAGGACAGTGGGCAGACCATGTGGAAGCAACAAAAATAGGGAGAAAATCAGGAAAATATGAAAAAAGCGCTGATTTACGGGCTTATATCGGTGAAAAGTCCCGCCGTATGCAGATGCGCCGCAAAAATCTGGAACGGCGTCAGAATCAGGCGATCGAGGAAAAATCCGGACTGCTGAAGAATATAGAAACCGTAGAAAATCTGAAACTATTTCCTCTGCGGCATCACAAAGAAACGCTGGTCCGGATGGAAGGGGTAAGTATCCGGTATCCTGCACAGGTTCGTCAGATTCTGGACGGTTTTGGAATGGAGATAAGAAATGGTGACCGGGTTGTGCTGCAGGGGCGTAACGGATGCGGAAAGTCCAGTATTATGAAAGCGCTTTTAGCGGCAGTATATGATGGAACGGATACGGGAGGAATGATAGTGGACGGTATTTTGGAAACGGCTGCCGGATTGAAAATTTCTTATGTGCCGCAGGATACGGATCATCTTCACGGTACCCTGGAAGAATATGCTTCACAATACGATGTGGATGAAACATTGTTTAAGGCCCTGCTTCGGAAACTGGATCTGTCCAGAACGCAGTTTGATAAAAGAATAGAAGAATACAGCGGAGGGCAGAAAAAGAAAGTGCTGATAGCCAGAAGCCTTTGTGAGAGGGCTCATTTATATGTGTGGGATGAACCGTTGAATTTTATTGATGTGTTTTCCCGTATGCAGATAGAGGAATTGATCAGGGAATACCAGCCTGCTTTATTCATGGTGGAACATGACAGGAGTTTTGTGGAGGCAATGGCTACTAAAGTCATTTGTTTGTAAACAGTGTAACGCAGCGCTATTATGCCAGCCACACAGGTCCGGCCAGTACTTCTCTTGATACAAACAGGGTCATATCCGGTCTGGCGGCTAAAGTCCATTTTACAAGAAGGATATATTTCCGTTGGATTTCCAGACAGGTAATGCAGCGGGGATGGACGCAGCTGCCGCTGTTGAAATAATATCTGTCCTCTGCCGAAAGCGTGGGGCGGTGGGTATGGCCGGTGATCAGGATATGTTTTTCCTGCTCAGCCCAATGGTGAAGCCGCCTTTCCGTTTTATCCTTCCGCGTATAGTTTTTAGCGGCGCTGGTGGGGTCGAGGACGCCGAAATGTTCCAGCGGTTTCCAAAGATAACGGACAAGAAAACGGGATACCCGCCAAAATGTGGAATTAAACAGATCGGACTGGTGTCCGTGAGTCAGGTAAAGATCCATAGGGGAACCTGCAACGGCACCCATGGGATTGGTTCTGGCAGGCGACAGGTGATTTTCCAGGATGATGCCCGAATGGAATGTTATTTGGGAAAAGCCTGGTGGTTCTTCCTGATAGGGGTGATCTTCAAAGCTGCAGCGGCAGGCGCTGCAGTTTTTGTTTATATAACGGGCATTCTTTTTGATCATATCGTGATTTCCGTAAAGCATATACAGGCGTCCCTGTTCATGGAAGCGGGAAAGAAGGCAGAATACATTGCCGTGTGCCTCCATAATCTGTTCCATACTGCGGTTTTCCCACAGTTCGTCGCCGTCGCCCAGTTCGATATAGGTATAACCTGTTTTATAATAATGCTGCAAGGCGGCAAAATAAAGATTTTGGTTTTTCATAAAGTTATCATTGGAAGAGCCGGTGCCGCGGTGGCAGTCGCTGATCAGCACATATTTGGAACGGTCCGTGAGAGGGAGCCGGAGCGCTCCCTCAAAGGACTTGGAAAGACGGGAATAATAACTCATTTGACGACCCTCTTTTTATATTTTTGGATACGCAGCATTTTACGGAAAACAGCCGGAAGATAATAATACAGGTAAAGGAGTCTGTCTATGGAGAGACAGAAAGGTCTTGTAACGAACAGATATACTTTGCACCAGAAATGATTGACGCATTGTGCGACCCGAATCCAGCATCTGTCCAGGAAGTTCCAACGCATAGCGGATTTTGTAAAAGGAAATGTGACGGTATTGCAGTTTAAGCAGATATCGTCTTTCGGATATCCGCAGCCGGACAGACCTTTTATAAAAGCATGTGCCATGGAGTGGGTGGGGAAGGTGATGCAGGCCTGCATATACAGGTCCGCCGGTTCGGAAAACCGTCCCATGGAAAAAGCAGTCAGCCACCAGTGTCTGGCGCATACGTCGGCAATCTGCACGCCTTTGCGGAAAAGCCGGAAGGAAAGGGCAGGCATATCGCAGTCTTCCACGCTTTGAAAGAGCGTCGTGCGGTATTCCCGTTTATCCAGTATGCGGTCTGCATAATAGACACCGATTTCCGCTCCCGTATTGATGCCGTACTGGCCTTTCCACAGTTCCAAAAGCCATGTTCTGCCGTCATGATCAAAATAAACCGGAAGACAGTCAAAAATCATGTTAAAGCGGAAGGCTGCCTTATCGTACAGGGTGCAGTAGCCGAAGTCACGCTGCCAGACATCGAGGCGTGAAGTAAAAATGTCCTGCTCCGGCAGATAGGCGTAGCCGAACGGGGCAATGAGTTCACCCAAAATATGGCATTTCTCTTTCATGCACATACAGCGGACTTTTTTGATAATTTTCTTTCTGCGCCAATGGTTTATGCAGAAGAAAAAAAGAAGTACCAGAAAAAGGATACCAAAGAACAAGTACATAATAGATTCCTCAATAAGTGTTTTGTTATATCTTATGAAAAGTTGTCGAAATCTGTGCCTTCTTTCACATAGGATATGGAAATGATCCAATGTCTTGTTCTTTGTGTATGAATTCGGATTTACCGGTTCATTCTGCGGTAATGTGGATCAAAGTGCCTTTTCCTTTATATCCGGCGTCGCCGACAATCTGCGGGATATCTTTTTCCCCGTCAATGACAGACTCGTCGGAAAGGTGAACGTGACCGGCAAGTACTGCGGCTACGGGACTGTCCGCGGCGGTGGTTAATGACATGAACTGTGCGGAAACATCGTTTGGATAAATACCTCCATGGACTCCGCCGCCCAGCACAACGCCGTTCGGCCAGACAGCAGAGGTCTTGGCCAACAGTTCTTCCGTGTAGAACGGAACATGCAGCAGGAGAATGACAGGCTTCTTTCTGGAGAGGATGCGCTGATATTCTTCCAGTGCGTCGGGGTGTATCTGGTTGTTGCTGTTATCTACTGCCACTACTATTAAATCATCCAGTTCCAGTGTATGGATGGCGGTATTGGTTTCCATATACGGAGCCAGAAGAGGAAGATATTCTGCCGTTCCGGTTTCTGTCATATAGTCCCATGGAAAAGTCCAGTCATGGTTTCCCAGCGTATAAAGGTAAGGTACTTTCAATGAATCAAGCGAAGCGCTTAGGTATTTTACATTGGCGGAAGAAGGGGAATCTATAATATCGCCTCCCAGAAGCAGGGCATCCGGTTCCATTTGATTGGCATATTCCATCCATGCGGTAAAGAGGTCGGAGGAAATGCGGCCTCCTTCCCCGGTGAAATGGGCCAGCCTCTCTTCGGAATAGCTTTGTATTTCGCTGGCTGCAGATTCGTCCGGGATTACGATATGGGTATCTGTTAAAAACAGAAGGTCATAGTCTCTGGACAAACCAGGGATGGTAAGAGTACAGGTATGAATATTGGATGCATCGATTTCTGAACGGGGATGGGCGGACGCGCATCCGCAAAGAGCCGATACAAGAAAGATGCACAGTACTGTTTGGGATATAAGTTGGGTAATGCGTTTCGTATACATGCTGTTTCTCCTCATTTTGTAACAGTTCAGTTGCCAATGTTATTCAGCTGCCTTCACTGTTACCTCATTTTTACTGCCGTTGCAGATGTTTGCTTTTGGCAGTTGATATTATTTTTATAATCTTGTACAATGGAATTTAATCCGCTATTTATATCATATTACGGAATGACAGGAAAAATGCAAGAAAAATTTTCAGTATTTACAAAGAAATGAGGATACATATAGTATGAGCGAGAATCATTTGACCGGCTTAAAAAAATTATTTGCGCCTATTGATATGACGGTAGGTGTTCCGGGAAAGCAGATTGCAGCATTTGCAGTTCCCATGCTGATCGGAAATATTGCACAGCAGCTGTATAATACGGTGGACAGCATCATTGTGGGACGGTATGTGGGGGATAATGCACTTGCTGCGGTAGGAAGCGCAGGACCGATACTGAATCTTCTGCTGGTTCTCTTTGTCGGGATTTCAGTGGGAGCCGGCATTATGGTTTCCCAATATTTCGGGGCAAAGGAAAGGGAGGATTTATCGGGAACGATCGGGAGCTGTGTGACATTGACGGCGCTTTCCTCGCTGCTGATCATGCTGATTGGTCCGTTGATATCAAGACCTCTTTTGGAACTTTTACGGACGCCTGAGTCTATATTGGGCTGGTGTGAATCTTATCTGAATATTATATTTATCGGTATCATAGGATTGTCCTATTACAATATTTTAAGCGGTGTACTGCGGGGGCTTGGGGATTCCGTATCGGCGCTTATTTACCTGCTGATTTCCACGGTCATAAATATTGTACTGGATATCTTGTTTGTGGCAGGCTTTCAGATGGGTGTTGCCGGCGTGGCTCTGGCAACGGCCATTGCGCAGGGAATTTCGGCGGTTTTGTGTCTGCTGAAACTGATGAGGATGTCGGATATTTTTGATTTTAAGAAAAAATATCTGAAGCTGCATAAAAAATATGCCTGGATGACGATTCGGCTGGGTCTGCCTTCCGGACTGACACAGGCCATATTTTCCATGGCAATGATCATTGTCCAGTCATTGACAAACAGCTTCGGGGAATTGTTCATTGCGGCAAACGTGATCGTTATGAGGGTGGATGGTTTTGCAATGATGCCGAATTTTTCGTTTGGAACGGCAATGACTACTTATGCGGGACAGAATGTAGGGGCAAGGGAATACGGAAGAGTGGAGCAGGGAGCGAAACAGGGTACTTTGATCGCAATGGCCGTATCGGGAGTCATAACGGCATTGATCCTGATTTTCGGAAAATACCTGATGGGTATTTTTACCGAAACAGAGTCGCTGGTGGATATGAGTATACGGATGATGCGCATATTGGCAGTGGGATATATTGCAATGGCGGTTACACAGTCGCTCTCCGGCGTGATGCGGGGAGCCGGAGACACGATGACCCCTATGTGGATATCACTGGTCACTACGGTGGCGATCCGGGTGCCCGTGGCATATGGAATCGCTTATCTGACGAGAAGTGAAGCGTATCCGAACGGACGCTGCGAAAGCGTATTTGTATCGCTGCTGTTTTCGTGGACGCTGGGAGCCCTGATCACGCTTATTTGTTACCGTTTTGGTAAATGGAAAGGGAAAGCAATAGGAGAAAGCGGGAAATAACAGTTAAAAAATGATTAAACAGGATGTGAGGATATATGCAGCAGGAAGAAAAATACATATATATGACGACTACACCAGTTCCACGGTTGATCGGAGAACTGGCGGTGCCGACGATCATCAGTATGCTGGTGACTTCGTTTTATAATATGGCGGATACTTTTTTTGTAGGAAAAATCAACACCCAGTCTACGGCGGCAGTAGGTGTGGTATTTTCGGTAATGGCTATTATCCAGTCATTAGGATTTTTCTTCGGGCACGGTTCGGGAAACTATATTTCCAGACGTCTCGGCGCGAAAGATTTTGAAGAAGCGGCGGCGATGGCGGCGAACGGATTCTTTCTGGCCTTTATCTGCGGTTTGGCGGTTATGGCCGGGGGGATTTTGTTTCTGAATCCTTTGGCGGTAGCTTTGGGCTCTACTCCTACGATTCTGCCTTATACGAAAGCATATCTGCGGATTATCCTGTTTGGCGCTCCTTTTATGACGTCTTCCCTGGTGCTGAATAACCAGCTGCGTTTTCAGGGGAGCGCGGCATACGCCATGGTAGGAATCGTGACCGGGGCGGTTATTAATATCATACTGGATCCGATTCTGATTTTCGGTTTCGGAATGGGAGTTGCGGGTGCGGCGGCTGCGACGGTATTCAGTCAGTTCTGCAGTTTTCTGCTGCTGTTATTCCAAAGCAGGAAGGGCGGTAATATTCAGATACAGTTTAAAAATTTCAAACCGAATTTTCATTATATAAAAGAAATATGCAGGGGCGGGTTCCCTTCTCTCTGCAGGCAGGGACTGGCCAGTATAGCAGGCATCCTGTTAAATCACGGCGCGGGAGTGTACGGGGATGCGGCGATTGCCGGAATGTCCATTGTATCCAGAGTGTCCATGTTTGCCGGTTCTGCGCTGATCGGTTTCGGTCAGGGATTCCAGCCGGTATGCGGTTTTAATTACGGGGCAAAATTGTACCACAGGGTAAGGGAAGGGTTTGCATTCTGTGTGAAATATGCAACGATATTTTTAGTCGGCGTGGCTGTTTTAGGAGCCGTATTTGCGCCGCAGGTGATTGCTTTGTTCCGGAAGGATGATATGCAGGTAATAGAAGTGGGGACAGCGGCGCTGCGGATGCAGTGTATTGCATTTCCGCTTACAGGCTGGATCGTAATGTCCAATATGATGCTGCAATCCATAGGAAAAGCTTTGAAAGCGTCCGTACTGGCGGCGGCAAGACAGGGATTGTTCTTCATTCCCCTCATTTTGGTATTGCCGCAGCTGTTCGGACTGTTTGGCGTGGAAATGTGCCAGACGGTTTCGAATATATGCTCGTTTGTGCTGGCGGTTCCGTTGTGCCTCAGCGTGTTGAACGAGATGAAAAGGGAGGAAGATATCTCCCGGCAATGAATCTGGACAAATTAAAGGTTCGGGCTTTCGTTCCTTCGGACTGCACGAATTCGATATGGCTGTCGAGAGAGTATATATAATCGGGCAGCCAGGAGGTATTATTTGCATAGAGCAGATTTCCGTCTTCATCTCTTTCTGCAGTGCGGACAGAAGGATAGTTAAAAGCAGCCAGCGTATCTTCACTGAGCAGGACAGGAGCGGCATCGGCGGACAGTCTGGATAAATAGTAACCGTCGCCGCGGCAGTTCCATTCGTTTAAGTCCGGTATACAGCTGATGTTATATTTGGCGATCCAGTAGTCCGGATGGCTGAAAGACAGTCCGAGGTAAAGCACGGTGACTAAAACCATGCTGTATTTGAAAAGAGGAAATTTTTCTTTATATATGGAAACCACGACGCCTGTCATCAGCAGAAAGATTACAGCCAGTGACCATAAAACGAAAATTCTTAAAAAGGTCAGGGCATAACACCGGATATACATGATCATCCGCATGGCGCTGGAGGCAGTCATAATATAAGTACATAAGGAAATAACGGTCAATATGGCTTTCAGTATCTTATTTTCTTTAAATCTTCCCAGACAGATCAATACCAGTGCAAGGTTCATCAGACAGACAAAAAGCAGTTGGAAGAAGCCTTCTCTTGCATATTCGGCATAGGTATAATCATAAGGAAGTTCCATATGGCCGAAAAACAGGTATACAACCTGAATACCGCTGAAAACCAGGTATATAACGGAAAGTACGGAGGTAACGGTAATGGCCAGCACCGGTTCTCCGGTGCGTTTGTCCGGCATGTTTTCTTTCATATTCCGTTTTCCCAGATATGTGATAATGCAGTAGGAAGCAAAAAATGCAAACAGGACCGTGAAACTGATACCGAAAAGATTAGACGGAATATCAATATCAAAAACAGAACTCATGACAGAACTGAATACGACATCCGCACTGCTGAGGAGCAGTATCACAAAAAACATTAATGGAATGGAAATAACAAGTCCGAGAAGGATATACTTAACCTGAGAGTTCTTTTCCGGACCTGTTTCCTTCTTCTTATTCAGATACAGATGCAGGTCGGAAAACGGCCGGCCGATGATATTGACGGAACCGAGAATGAGGCGGCAGATTCTCAGGATATAAGTGGAGAGATTCCAACTGTCATCGGAATAAAAGCTATGCAGCATCAGTACAAAACTCAGTACGAAAATTCCCATTTTATTCATGATAATAATATACCAGGCGTCAGTGCAGGCGGTGGAAATCCCCAACAGCAGCAGGCTGACGACGTAAAATACGGAGTCTTTTTTTGCGGAAATCCCTGACTTTTTTAAGGATAAGAAGAAAAAGAAGAGGGTTCCGCCTACGAAAAAAGGGTAGGTGATACCGGAAGCATTGTGATACAGGCAGAAGGTATAAAACAGGGCATAAAGGAAACTGCCCATGCCGAAAAACTGAAAGTGGCGGATGCGGTTCTCCTTTTCTTCCGCAAGGAGTGGTTGTTCTGCATATTCGTTCATAATTTACCTCTTTTCTCCCGTTTTGTGTTAACGGGTGTTTTTAGGGACTGTTAGTAAGAAAGTTTTATCTGCCGATTTCGTCCTCATCCTCCACATACTGAAGAATGTCGCCGGGCTGGCAGTTCAGCGCTTTGCAGATGGCGGACAGGGTGGAAAGACGGATGGCTTTTGCTTTATTGTTTTTCAGGATGGACAGGTTGGCAAGGGTGATATCCACCTCGCCGGCAAGTTCGGTCAGACCTTTCTTGCGCTGTGCCATGACAACATCCAGATTAATAATGATTCCCATGTGATACCTCCTAAATCGTCAGGTCATTTTCCAGTTTATAAGTAACGGCCCGGTCAAAGACACGTGATAATACTTTGCTGAACAATCCGGCAATGACGAAAACAAGAATGACAATGAGTACAGCCGGAGTAATATAGAGGAAAAGCCTTCCGGCGGTGATCAGTGCAATAATGATACTGTATGTACCCATTCTCCGGAGACTTATGACATTTTCCGGGATAAAGCAGTCGTCGTTCAGTACGGAACGGAACATTTTTCTCAGTTCATAGATAATGAGAATGGCAAAGATGCCGGAGAAAAAGAAAAGCAGTATCAGGGGAATATAGTTGTCGGCAAAATAGGAATTGTATTTTGCGTAGATACGGATGCTCAAAGGCAGGGTTGCCGTCACCGCTATGCCTGCATAAAACATAAAATCCAAAAGCAGTTTCGTTATAATGGTCAGTCTGTCTTTCATGAATGAATCCTCCTGTTTATGATAAATAGTGGGATATTTTTTCATTTTGGGCTGGATTAATCTGATATACATATCCCATATCCTTTCTGATTATTACGGTCTGCCCTTCCTGTGTATCTTATGGATTACATCATAGCACTTGAAAAATCGAAAGTCAATAATTATTTATTGATTTACGATAAATTTTTATTAAATAGCGATATTAGAAAAAATGAAAAATGGGACATTTCACGATTCATTTCCGGTTAAATACAAAATTGTATATAATTGCCAAAAGAATCTTTTAATAAACAGGAATTTTATGAATTATTCACAAATTATTCATAATTTATTATTTTTACTTAACATCTGTATGATATTCTAAAATTATAGAGAAGCGGGGGAAGTCTTTAGGGGTAAGGACTTCAAAAAATTCATAGGGAGGTATGCGGATGAAACGACGGGGCTGGTTACTGTTGTCGGGGGTTGCTGCATTGGTGGCATTGACGAATGTGATTGCATGGGAAAGCAGCGCATTTTGCGATTTTTATGTACGTGAAATTTATCCGTTGTGGGTGAATACATATGGCAGGATAACAGGGGTTTTTCCCTTTTCCGTGGGAGAGGTTATGCTGGTGGCAGGGGTGATTTTGACAGTTGCGGCTTTGCTGTTGGGAATCATTGCAGTCGTAGTATTCACAGGATTCGGGAAAAGGCGGATGTATGGTAAAATTATGGGATTCTGCCGGAAATACTGGACGGCGTATGCGTGGATTTTTGCGGGAGTGGCAGTCGTAATGACGTTAAACTGCTTTATTCCTTACCACTGTTCTACTTTAGAGGAAAAATACGGGCTTATGAACCGTGTGACGGCAGATGCCCCGGTGCTCCATGAACTTATGGAAAAGGAATATACGATTGAGGAACTGGGGCAGTTACGGGATTATGTGGTAATCAAATGCAACGAACTGGCAAAGCAGGTGGAGCGGGATGAAGACGGCAATATTATTTATTCCGAAAATATGGAAGAAATTGCCGTGGAAGCCATGCTGAATTTAAGCGAAGACTGCGCACAGCTGCAAGGTTATTATCCACAGCCGAAACAGTTTGCCTTTTCCGAATTTTTCAGCCAGCAGAAAATGAAGGGATATTTTTTCCCGTTTTCGATGGAGATTAATTATAATGCACTGATGCATGAGATAAACCGTCCGGCAACGATATGTCATGAGTATGCCCATCTGAAGGGGTTTATGTATGAGGAAGAAGCGAATATGATAGGTTTCCTTGCCTGCATTCATTCTTCGGACGTGACCTTCCAGTACAGCGGTTATTTAAGCGTTCTGAACTATATTAATAATGAGTATTATGATGCCATCGGAAGAAATATGAAGGTGTATAATTCCCATGTGAAAATTTCCCCCCAGGTACGGAAGGAAAATGTATTTTTGGAAGAAAAAGCGTGGGAAAAGGTAGAACAGAAGGCGGTGATCAGTACGGAAGTGGTGGATAAAGTTTCGGATAAGCTGTCGGAGACTTCCATGGTGTTAAACGGAGTGGAAGACGGGATTCTGAGTTATACGAGAGTAGTAGGGCTTCTGCTTCATTATTATGACGGAGCACCCGAAGTGCAGGAGGTGCTTGCCGGTTTGGCAGGAGAACAGGAATATTTGGCGCAGTCGGAATAAATCAGTATTTTTTCTTGCAATCCTTACCATGGCATGTTATATTTTTAACGAGCAGTATTCTGCGGAAACTGCATCAGGTGATAGTGTGCATCGCTTCGGAAAGAAGGTGTATGCATGGAATGAAGAATGAAATCAGGATAGGAATCATAGGCGCCGGAAGAGTAGGCTGTTCGATTGGGAAATACCTCGCGGACAAAGGAAAAACGGTAGCCGGCTATTACAGCCAGACTTATGAAAGCGCCGCAGAAGCGGCGGAATTTACCGGTACGGACTGCTTCCGGACAATGGAAGAGCTGGTAACTTTGAGTGATACCCTGTTTATTGCCACACCGGATGAACAAATCGGTGCGGTATGGGATTGCATGAAAGGAATGTCCCTGGATGAGCGTATCATATGTCATTTTAGCGGCTCATTATCATCTGATGTGTTCAAAGGAATAGGTGAAAAGAAGGCTTACGGGGCTTCGGTTCACCCTATGCTCGCATTTCGCGATAAATTTTCATCTTACGGACAATTAAAAAACTGTTTTTTTACCTTGGAAGGTAATCCCTATGCCCTGCGGCAGCTGGAAGGACTGTTTCAGGAAACAGGCAATCCTTACTGGCTGATAAAGGCGGAAGATAAGGCAAAGTACCACTGTGCGGCGAGTGTCTTAAGCAATGATGTGCTGGCTCTTTTGGATATGGGTTTCGAACTATTGGGACAGTGCGGATTTACGGAAAAGGAAGCCGTGTATGCTGCCGGAGCGTTAGTACGCGGAAATGTGGAGAATGTTTTAGAAAACGGAACATTGGCGAGCATGACAGGTCCTATTCCCCGCGGGGATGCTTCCACGGTAGCGAAGCATTTGGATGTGCTGGCAGGGGAAGAAAGGGAGGTTTATCGTCTGCTTGGAAAACATCTGCTGGAAATGGCAGAGAGAAGATATGGAAATGCAGAAAGGTATATGCGCATACGGGAAATGCTGGAAGAAAAACAGGAAGTATAAGCGCATATGCAGAAAATCTGCGCTGCATGGGAAATGAAGTTGATCAGTGATAATAAAAGAAGGGAAATGAGGCAGGATTATGAAAAATACATCGGTTACTTTTAAACAGGCAAAGGAAAAGGGTGAGAAACTTACAATGCTCACCGCATATGATTATTCAACGGCAAAGATGGTGGATGAAGCGGGGATTCATTCGATTTTGGTAGGGGATTCTTTGGGAATGGTGTGCCTTGGTTATGAGGATACCCTGTCTGTTACAATGGAGGATATGATTCACCATACAAAAGCTGTGGCGCGGGGAGCGAAGGAAGCGCTGGTGATTGCGGATATGCCGTTTATGTCATACCAGACTTCGGTGTATGACGCGGTTGTGAATGCCGGAAGGCTGATAAAGGAAGGCCGTGCACAGGCGGTAAAATTAGAGGGCGGGAAAGAGGTATGCCCGCAGATAGAAGCGATTGTAAAGGCATCTGTTCCGGTTTGCGGCCATATTGGTCTGACACCGCAGTCTATTCATGCGTTCGGCGGATTCAAGGTGCAGGGCAAAGGAGAGGAAGCGGCGAAGAAACTGTTAGAAGAAGCGCAGGCAGTAGAAGAAGCGGGAGCTTTTGCCGTAGTATTGGAATGTGTACCGGAAGCGCTGGCAGAGCTGATTTCGAAAAAAATTTCCATACCGACGATTGGCATCGGCGCCGGTGCGGGGTGTGACGGCCAGGTGCTGGTATATCAGGATATGCTTGGCATGTACGCGGACTTTGCGCCGAAGTTTGTAAAAGTATTTGCCAATGTTGGCGGGGAGATGAAAAAGGGATTTGCCGCTTATAAGAAAGAAGTGCAGGACGGGACATTTCCGGCAAAAGAGCATACGTTTAAGATGGATGAGAGTATTTTGGATAAATTGTATTGATCGGATGCTGTAATGAGATGTCCAGCAGTCTTTCAGGGAACGGAAAAGGAGCGGAGAAATGATTATTTCAGGAAATATAAAAGAAACAAGGAATCAGATAAAAGAGTGGAAGCGGCATGGATTGAGCGTGGGATTTGTGCCTACCATGGGATATTTACATGAAGGACATAAAAGTCTGATGGAAGCGGCAAAGAGGGAGAATGACAAAGTGGCGGTCAGCATTTTTGTAAATCCCATTCAGTTTGGGCCAAACGAGGATTTTGCCAGTTATCCGAGGGATTTGGAAAAAGATGCGGCGCTTTGTGAAAGCGTGGGGGTGGATTTGATTTTCCATCCTGAGGCGGAGGAAATGTATGCCGAAGATTTTTCTACTTATGTGGATATGAATGGGCTTACGAAAGAGCTGTGCGGAAAAAGCCGCCCCACACATTTCAGGGGCGTGCAGACGGTAGTGAGCAAATTGTTTCATATTCTTCCGGCAGACAGGGCATATTTCGGGCAGAAAGATGCCCAGCAGCTTGCCGTGATCAAGAAGATGGTAAGGGATATGAGCATGGATATTGAGATTGTCGGCTGTCCGATCATACGTGAAGCGGACGGGTTGGCAAAAAGCTCCCGAAATACCTATCTGAACGCGGAAGAGAGAGCAGCGGCGCTGGTTTTAAGCAGGAGCCTGGCGGAAGGTAAGAAGCTGGTGGAGAGCGGAGAAAGGGATGTTTCCAAAATAAAGAAATGTATAGAAGCCGTGATAACGGGAGAGAAGCTGGCAAGGATTGACTATGTAGAAATTGTGGATTTTGCGGATATCACGCCGATAGAAAATCTGGATGCGGCAAAGACGGGGGAAATTCTCTGTGCGATAGCGGTTTACATCGGAAAAACAAGGCTGATTGACAATTTTATCTGCAAATACCGCTGAGCAGATTGAGACGGAGCAGGGAGTGTGGAAAGCCGGATGAGATTTTGCCGGTTTATCCGTATCGACAAGGGAAAGGAATATGGTTACACATATGAATATCAGAATGTTAAAAGGTAAGATTCACCGTGCCGTAGTGAAGCAGGCAGAGCTGAACTATGTAGGAAGTATAACCGTGGATACGAAATTGCTGGAGGCAGCAGGTATTTTGGAATATGAAATGGTACAGATTGTGGATGTGGAGAACGGAAACCGTTTTGAGACTTATACCATTGCCGGAGAGGCCGGAAGCGGAATGATCTGCTTAAACGGAGCCGCGGCAAGGCAGGTACAGACAGGCGACCATATTATCATAATGGCCTATGCCGATATGACACCGGAGGAAGCAAAGAGGCATAAGCCGTATGTGGTGTTTACGGATGAAGAAAACGGAATTGCACGGATTTCCCGCTACGAGAAACATGGGGAGCTGTCATAATTATACAGGCATGGGAAAGCCCCGGGGCTCCTCTCGGACTTGGGTATGACGCTTATGCCCAAGTCCGGGAGAGAACCGAAAACCGTTTAATCTCATGCTATTTCAGGATAAGTCCTACCGGGCAGTGGTCGGAGCCAAGTACGTCGGTGTAGATGAGGGCATCTTCCAGACGGCTTTTGAGACTTTCGGACACAAGGAAGTAGTCAATACGCCAGCCTGCATTTTTGGCTCTGGCGCTGAAGCGGTAGGACCACCAGGAGTAAATCCCTTCTTTGTCGGGATAAAAATAACGGAAAGTGTCAAGAAAGCCGGATTGTGTGAGGACGGTGAATTTTTCCCGTTCCTCGTCGGTGAAACCTGCATTTTTGCGGTTGGTCTTTGGATTTTTCAAGTCAATTTCCTTATGTGCAACATTTAAGTCGCCGCAGAAAATGACGGGTTTTGTTTTTTCCAACTCTTTTATATAATGAAGAAAATCGTCTTCCCACTGCATCCGGTAATCCAGGCGGGCCAGCTCGTTTTGCGAGTTGGGCGTATATACGGTAATCATGTAAAAATCTTCATATTCTAAAGTGATCACACGTCCTTCATGGTCGTGCTCTTCGATTCCGATTCCATAGGTAACAGAAAGAGGTTCTTTTTTCGTAAAAACGGCGGTGCCGGAATATCCTTTTTTCTCTGCATAATTCCAGTATTGAAAATAATTTGGAAGTTCTAAATCGATCTGTCCCTTCTGCAATTTTGTTTCCTGTATACAGAAAATATCGGCATCCTGTTCTTTAAAGAAGTCAAGGAAGCCTTTTTCCACACAGGCGCGAAGCCCGTTTACATTCCATGATATTAGTTTCATATGATTGTCCTTTCTTATAATTACATTTTCTTATAAATTGTGTCTTTTTGTGAAATAATGCAAAATCTCATTATATGTAATAGTTTATATAGAAATTCTGAATTTGTAAATTTATATTTTTTGTATTTATGGATTTGTCATAAAAATCCGGAAAATCAATGAATAAAATTGTGAAAAAGTGAGAAGGCTGTATCTTTTTTTTTAATTGTTTTGTACTTTTTGGATGTTCAAAAAAAGTCAGTTCATAAATCTTAAAGAATTTGTTCACAGATTGGACACATTTATGACATACTATGTTTACAGCCGATGAAGGAAACCTGATA
Source organism: uncultured Lachnospiraceae bacterium (assembly GCA_910579935.1). Lineage (GTDB taxonomy): Bacteria > Bacillota > Clostridia > Lachnospirales > Lachnospiraceae > Kineothrix. The sequence continues at coordinate 8,709 of CAJTVQ010000011.1, read as the reverse complement.
TTACATAGGACGGATTCGGTAAAATGATAGTTTCATTTTAGGAGGAGAAAAATTATGAAAAAGAAAGCAGTTATGTTATTGACAGCAGCAGCAACCTGCGCAACCCTGATGATGGCTTGCGGTAATACGGAAGCAGCAGTAACGGATGATACGGCAGTAGAAGCGCCGGTAGAGGATGCAGACACAGAGACCGAAGCGCCGGTAGAAAATGCAGATGGAGAGGCAGACACAGAAGCACCTGCTGAAGGCACAGATGCAGAGGCAGGCACAGAAGCACCTGCTGAAGGC
>CAJTVQ010000011.1:0-8321 GCA_910579935.1 uncultured Lachnospiraceae bacterium | reverse complement strand
AGCACCTGCTGAAGGCACAGATGCAGAGGCAGGCACAGAAGCACCTGCTGAAGGCGCAGATGCAGAGGCAGGTACAGAAGCACCTGCTGAAGGCACAGATGCAGAGGCAGGCACAGAAGCACCTGCTGAAGGCGCAGATGCAGAGGCAGGTACAGAAGCACCTGCTGAAGGCACAGATGCAGAGGCAGGCACAGAAGCACCTGCTGAAGGCGCAGGTGCAGACGCAGAAGCTTCTGCAGATGGTACAGAGGCAGCTGCAGAGAATGCGGATGCTGAAACAAAAGCAAACTAATTCTGCGTGTGAAGTAAGATCTGATTAGAGAAGAAAACGGAGAACCGTCTGTCATCCCTGAGTAGATGACAGGCGGTTTTTAAACGGGGAACAACCAAACCGTCAAAGCAGCCCGACAGGAGTGTCTTACTTCACCGGCAAACATTCTGACCGGGCTGAAACCCGTTTATTCCTCCCATACCACATAACAATCTTTCCCAAAGAATGCCATACCATATTTGTGTACCGTCTCATACCCGTCGTCATTTAATTCACGTATATATTTTCTTTCTTTAATCTGCTGTATTGCCTCTTTTGCCTTCGGTTCCAGTGCGCGGATGCTGTCCGCTATTTTAAATTCCAGTACAAAGGCAGCTTTTCTGCGGGTGACGGGTGCGATAAACAGGTCGCTGCGTCCGTGGCCGCTTTCACGGTTTGACTTTACCGTGTAGCCCTTCATACCGGAAAAATGCCCGCCAGAAAGCCATGATAAAAACTTTCATAAGCGTCATTGAAACTAATGGTTTCCAAAAGCATCTGTGTGATTTCTTCTTCCATTGTTTCGGCATCGCATTCTGCCACCGCCTGAAACAGACGGGTACGGTCTTTTTCTTTTACTTTTTCCTCAAACCATGAGAAGATTTTTCGGCGGAAATATCCGGTAAAGAACATGAAATTCCAAAGGTTATCCATGGTCTGGTATACTTCATCATAAGTAATATCCTCATGAATAGGTTTGATCAGTGTTTTACCTTCAATCAGTGTAGAAATGATCTTAAGGTTGTTTAAGCCCGTGAAAATACTCTCCTTGCTGATACGCAGGCAGCCGGTGATAACGGCAAATGCAAGGCTGCTGTTGGTTTTCAGGGCAGACTCGAACAGGGTACGGATAAAATCTATCATTTCGTCATAAAATCCGCGGATAAAGGCGTTTTCCAAAGGTACGTCATATTCATCGATCAGGATGATCGCTTTTCTGCCGTAATATGCCTGCAGACATTGGGAGAGGAACTGGAGTGAATCGTTGTATTCGCTGCGGCCGGCGGTTTCTCTCATAATTGTCAGATAACGTTTTTTCTGCTCGCTGAGATTCTGATGCTGTAAGATGAACGCATGACGCGCATATTCAGCGGCAATCTGTCTGCGCATCATAGTATAAGCCATTTCAAAATCCGGCTGTTTTCCTGATTTTAGCGACAGGTTGATCACCGGATACTGTCCCATATGGGAGAGATATTTTTCTCCTGCCTGCATAATGTGAAGACCGTCAAACAGGTATCGGTGGTCAATGATATTTCCGTTTCTATCCCTTGCATCTTCAAAGAAATATTGGAACATACTCATATTCAGGGTTTTTCCAAAACGTCTGGGACGGGTAAAAAGGTTGACCTCTCCTTTTTGGTCTAATAACTCCTGAAGTTTATGATCCATATCGCACCTCCTACCCACCATAATCTATTTTGATCAGATCCACATAAGGCATCATGTATTCTTCCACGATCCGGTAAGACAGTTCACGCATACCGGACAGCCGCTTCTTATAGTTTTCTTCCGTCATCCGATATTCCTTATTTTCCGCGATCATCTGGTCCGCCATAAAACGGTTGATTTCCGGTGAGAAATGCAGTGTATCCATGTAATTTTCCAGATTTGTAATAATATCCGTTTCATCCTGAAAATAGTACATATCCACATTGTCATAGACAATCAGCGCACCGATTGCCTGCTCCATGTTGTAGAGATAGGCTTCCAAATCTCCGGTACGGTACAGATTGTCCCAAAAGAGCATGGAATAGGCGGGAAAGAAGATTTTGAACCGGGTTTCCGGATGATTTTCCACCTGCGCCCTTATCAGGTCGATATTGGCGTCCAGTACATCTTGGTAAAAATCCGCTTCTTTCATAGGAGCTATTTCCGCTTTGCGCAGATATAGCCCTAATGCCATATCCTGATTAAATTCCTTCCATTGCGCCCAGTTATAAGAATCGTTCTCATCATAATCACCGATCATGGAATTGGCTATCATATAAGGAATTTTCTCAAATAAAACACCTTTGTTAAAAAGGTATTCCACATCGTTAAAATAATTTTTGTCATATAAATACATGGGACAGCCTGTCAGTTCATAGGTTGGGACGGCATCGGCGGCAAGAGAGGAAGTATCCATGCTGTAAAATACATATTTCAGATCATGCCTTTCATATGCCGCGTCCAGCAGGTAGCATAAATCCGCCGTGGCGCCGTAGGAGCGAATGGCTTTGATGGCATTGCAATCGAAACCATCGTTAAACCAGCCGTTGTAATAGTTTTCCGCTACGGAGGAACCGACAATGAGGCTGTCATAATCAAACGTGCGCAGGGAACCGATGCACTGATATTCCTTGTCTGTCAGCACCGCTTTTAATCCAAACCATGGCTTGTGGTAGTGAAAAAAGGGGTCTGTGAGAACGACCAGAGCGGCAATCAGTATCATAAGCAGGATGCTTTTTATCAAGAAACCTTTCAGAAATTTCCGGTATTGTGTATTTGGCGGTATATGGTCCGATCGGGAAGATATCTGCTGCATGTTCCGTCCTTTCCTTTCTTATCTAAAATTTAAAAATTAAAATAAATAAATGTACTGACCTGCGAAAAAGAAATCAGCGACCAAAGAAAGATAATCGTAATATACCAGTTAAAACCCTGGCCGTAACAGGCTGTTTCCACCATTTCCAGAGAATTTTTTCTGGTCAGTATGAAAGCGCTGATAAGCAGCATCAGGAAAAGCAGTACTACATATGCCGTATTTAACAGATCCGGCGCAAACATGGTAATGGCCTGTTTGAAAACATAAAATTCCGGAATATCCATTTTTGCCGCCAGTTTGTAAAGATAGCCTGTGTTCTTAAAAGAAAACAGGTTCTTAAACATCTGGAAGGCATAAGTCATACTCTCGCTGCGGAAGAAAAAAAGGGAGAGGTTAAAAAAGGAAAAGGTAAAGAACCAGCCCAGCCACCGCGGAATATGGATTTTGGCGGGAATCTTTTCTTCGCATCCCCTGACACCCACGATGCCCAGGTTGTCCCATACTACCAAAAGTCCCTGCATCGTGCCCCATGCCACGTAAGTCCAGTTGGCGCCGTGCCACAGACCGCTCAGGGCAAAAATGATCATGGTGTTGAGTATGGTGCGGACTTTTCCTTTTTTGCTGCCGCCCAGGGGGATATATACATAAGTAATGAAGAAACGGGAAAGCGTCATATGCCAGCGCTGCCACAGCTCTTTTACCGAACATGCCTTGTAGGGGGAACGGAAATTTACAGGAAGTTCGATATTGAACAGGTATCCCAATCCCATTGCCATATCGCTGTAACCGCTGAAATCAAAATAAATCTGAAAGGTGTATGCAAGGATGACGAGCAGGGTTGAGGGGGTATCGAGAAAATAGGTCTGTTCGAAACCAAAGTTCGTAACCAGTGCCAGTACATCGGCAAGCAGTACTTTTTTTCCTAAACCCAGCACGAACAGGGAAAGCCCTCTTGCAAAACCGGCAGAAGAAAAAGTCCGTCTGCTTTTATCTTCAAACTGCGGAATTACTTCTTTATACAATACAATGGGACCTGCAATGAGCTGGGGAAAAAAGGTTACAAAGGTAAGATAATTGGTAAAGGAATAGTGTTCCGCTTTTCCTGTGCAGCGGTCGATGATAAAGGACAGCTGCTGGAATGTAAAAAAGCTGATACCAAGGGGCAGCAGGATATGTTTCAGGTTAAAGTCGGAGCGGAACAGGTAATTTATGTTTTCAATGAAAAAGTCATAGTATTTAAAATAGAAAAGAATACCCAGATTTATAACGATGCCTGCAGCCAGTCCCATGCGGTTTATCCGTTTTGTCCGGGAAAATTTCATAAGCCAGCTTAGTAAATAGTTTACCGATATGCTGGCAACAATAACAAGCAGATAATAAGTATTGAAATATCCGTAAAACCATAAGGACATTCCGGCAAGAAACAGCTTTGCCGGTTCGTATTTTTCCAGTTTATTCAGTCCGTACCATCCGATCAGCACGGCAGGCAGGAAAATAAAGATAAATAGATAGGAATTAAACAGCATTTTTGAGTACCTTTCCCTGTATTTCACATTTCCCAATAGTATAACATAATTTTAAGCGGAAGCATAACAATTATTGGCAAAGAAGGAATTTTTTATACTTTTTTAATTTCCGCGGGCAACGGGTCAGGCGGGTATGTTTAAGAGGGGAAATCACGGATAAGAAAAGGAATAAAGAGGATGGATTGGGAAATAATGATAACAGGACAATAAGGAGGAGATCATGAAAATGCGTACATTAACGGTGACTTTAATTTTAACCCTGGCAGTATGGATATGTTCCGCTCCGATACTGACCGGATGCGGAGAAGAGGAGGTGTCCGATTCCAATACAAACAGTGTGGAGAATGTCAGAAGAGACACGGATGGCGGTATCAATACGCGGGAAGCATCGGGCAGCGGTTATATCCTGATGGATATAATAAAAAAATCGGTGGTGGAAGTCCTGGGGGAGAATTACTGGCCGGACAAACTGCTGACGGAAGCGGAACTGGAAACGGAAACGGGTGTCGGTGCGGATATGTATGAGGAATACCTGGCGGAAAAACAGAATGTGGAAACGGATATTGATATGATGATCATTATCAAAGCAAAGCCGGAACGTCTGATGGAAGTGGAAACTCTGCTGAATGAGTACAGGGATGCCCTGATGATAAAATATAGGGAGCGTCCGCAGGAACTTGGCAAGGTGGCGGCATCGAGGATAGAAATTATTGACGATTATATTTGTTTTGTACAGTTGGGAGCGGATACTACGGCAGCGGCACAGGAAGGGGATGAAATGGTAGTGGCGCAGTGCCAGTCGGAAAATGAGCGGGCAGTGGATATGATTGAACGGACGATTTTTCAGGCACTTGCGGAAACGGAGCAGCCGTAAAATAAGCATGGAAATCAATTTCCGTCTCTGTCTGCCCTGCTTCTGTCCAGCTCCTGAGGCTGCCTTGCAATTCAGCTCTGTAAATACCCGATAAAGTCGGTTTTTACAGCTAAATTGTTTTTAACTGGATTTTTTATTGAATTGTTTCCCCATTCCCGCTGTCGGTCAGATTTCCGATGAAACGGTAATGGATTTCGATAGACTGAACTTTCTCACCATTTACCCGGCGTTTGTCGCCCACTAAAATCTTTGTGATAAGTTCATTGATGATACAAGAATTTAATTCCTTCAGGTCACTGTACTGCCGGATCAGGCTTATCCACTTTTCCGCATTCTGCTCTGTAGCGTCATGCTCTGCCGACTGCTCCTGCAATGCGGAAAGCTGTTTTTTGAGCTCTTCCTGCTCCCTCTGGTACTTCGGCATAAGGTTGTCTATACTTGCCCCCGCAAGCCTGCCGAGTGCGTAATCCTCATACAGCTTGCTTATGACTTTCTCGATTTCCCCAAGCCTTTTCTCAATGGTTCGCCTTTTCCCCTCAACCAAACCATAATCCGCGGTACTGTTAATCTGTTGCTGTTCCATAACCCTGCCAAGGACTGCCTGCTCGTCTGCAAGTGCCATTGTCGCCCATTCCCTGATGTCCTTCAGAACGATGTCATACAAGTCTGCAAAAGCCAGTATGGATATATCCGAGTGGAGTTTCACGAGATAGAGGAATTACCCGGCTATTGCAGCGGCATGGTTTGCTGTACCCCAAAGGAGCTTTTTGACCTTCTTCTTTCCGATTATGAAAACCATCTGGAAATCAAGCTGACAAAGGAACACCGAAATGTGACGGAAGAAGATAAAAACGAAATTGCTGCACTGTGCCAATTCCGCTTGGAGAAGTGGGAAAAAGGAAACGCCAGATAGCTTTGGCGATTTACTTTCGGCATGAAATAGGATATACTGATAAAGGTCAAAGCGCAGACAGTCCCGCAAACGGGCGGGTCTTTTCATAGAGGAGTGAGTATATGGAAAATCATCAGCTGTCATCGGACAATCCGATGATTTTGGAAATCAGAGAATTGCTGGAAAAGTCAAGAAAAAATATCGCGCAGCAGGTCAACACCGAGCTGCTTACAACCTACTGGAACATTGGCCGGATTATTGTGGAGTATGAGCAGCAAAGCCAGCTTCGCGCAGAGTATGGAAAGCAGACCTTAAAAGAACTTTCCAAAGAACTGACAAGGGAGTTTGGAAAAGGCTTTTCGCGCTCCAATCTTCAAAATATGAGGGCGTTCTATCTGGCGTATGAAAAATGCCAGACACCGTCTGGCAAATTGGCCTGGTCCCATTACTGCGAGCTTTTGACGATCTCCGATGAGGGCAAGCGCAGTTTTTATGAAAAAGAGGCTGTCAATTCCGGCTGGTCGGTACGGGAGCTGAAACGGCAGATTGAAAGCTCCTTGTATGAACGCCTCTTATTATCCAGCGGCGACGCCAACAAAGAAAAGGTTCTCTCGCTGGCTCAAAAGGGAATTGAAATCGCACAGCCAGCCGATATTATCCGCGATCCCTATGTATTCGAGTTTTTAGGCATTCCAGAAAACAAGCCTTACATGGAAAGCGATTTGGAACGGGCGCTTGTGATGCAGATTGAAAAATTCCTGCTGGAACTTGGCCGGGGATTCATGTTTGTAGGAACCCAGCAGCGGATCACCTTAAATAATACCCACTACTATGCGGCGGAAGTCAATGACCATGATGATAACCCGCCTATCGGCATTATCCTCTGTACCGATAAAGACAGTGTTGCGGCGAGTATGCGCTGGGCGGTCTATCCAACAATATCTTTGCATCCCGCTATGTCCTCTATATGCCAGACAAGGAGCAGCTGGTCGCACAGGTAGAAGCAGTCCTGAAAAAATGGCATGACAAAAACGATGGGAACCAGTAATAAAGTCTGCCCCGGCTGCGGCAGAAAAATGAAACAGCAGTTTATCGGCTTGCAGCATTGTAAATGCGGGATAAGCTGGAAAAAGGACATCGGATTTTTTGAGCGCACCAGCGATATGGTTTTTGCGTTAGAACGCCGGACCATTGGAAAAAAGGTCAGACAGATTCCGGTCATCCAATATAAAAATGGTGAATAAAAAGAAACAAGCGGTCTGCGTATGCAGGCCGTTTTGTTATGAAGGGAGGATTCCATCATGGCAACCACACGCATCATGCCGCTGCACACCGGTAAGGGCCGCACCGAAAGTCAGGCTGTCAGTGACATCATCGACTATGTATCTAACCCGCAAAAGACAGATAATGGCAGGCTTGCCCGCGCCCTGATTACCAAACCGGCTATTGTGCTGGCCGACGAACCGACCGGCAACATTTTCTCACCTCCTCTCTCCGCTGGTTCTGATGTTAATTGTAGATAAAGTAATATGCCCTCTATGGGGGCTTTCCTCAAAAAAAATTTCTCTTTTTTCTTCCAATGCCCGGAAAGGCAAAAACCTTTCCGGGAAGTAATAGCAAGCACTGCCTGTGTTCCCTCACAGGCTCCGCTTTTTCAAATTTCCCCAGAGCGGAAACTTGAAAAAAACGGCTTGTAGGGGGAAGTCCCCCTAGCCCCCTTTGCGTCCAAAAAATCACGGACTGCCCTGCCGGAGTTTTTTATTTTTTTGGAACGAATGCCCCATATATGAGGGTATTTATTTTCGTAAAATTTCCTTAAAAAACAGATAAGGAGAACACATCAAAAATGGCAAACCGTGAGCGCAAAAATGAACTGAAAATATATCTAAGTGACAAGGAACAATACATACTGGAGCAGAAAGTAAAAATCTCCGGCATGAAAAGTAAATCCACTTTCCTGCGGCGTTTGATTCTGTACGGATTTGTCTATGACATTGACTACTCTGATTTACGGGATTACAACGCCACTCTTGGAAAAATCAGCGGTAATCTGAACCAGATAGCAAGGCGAATGAACGCAACAGGCAACGTGTATAAATCCGATGTAGAGGAAGTGAAAAAACTAATGAAACAGGTATGGGATACACAGAAAGCCATGCTTGCAAAACAACCATCTATGAAACAATAAATTG
>CAJTVQ010000010.1 GCA_910579935.1 uncultured Lachnospiraceae bacterium | reverse complement strand
AAAGCCAGAAATTTAAAGGTTTTCAGTTGGTTTGGAGTGTGGGAAGTTTGAGTAAATGTGTCGTCGGTGTCGCTGATAATGACGAAAAGGGCGGTCTTTCTGTCCCCCAGCGTGTCAAGCTCCATTTCGTCCGTTTCCATTAGCCCTGCAGTCATCGCCGGTAAGCTTTCTGCGCTGCCTGTAAAAAGCAGCTTTGGATGGGGCATCCGTGGTGCGTCCAAAATAACGGTAAAGCTCATCTTTGATACAGTCGGCCTCCATGGTGAGAAGCATCATCAGGGTGTCATGGAATCCCATCTTCCGGTTCCTGGTGAAGTCCCTGCCGGGGTTGACGGCATACTTTTGGGGGTCAGCGGCAATTTCATTGACTGCCGCCAGGAGCAATCAAAATTTTTTTGTGTTAGGGGTGGGAAAAAGCAGATTTCTGATTTGTAACAGAAATCTGCTTAAGTAAATGACATTGGCTGTGAATAGCAACTTTAAAATTAGCATTCTAAAATATTTTACTTGACTCGTAAGTCTTACTAGTGTAATATTTGTGTTAATATTTTATGTCGGATGGCATAAATTTTTTTAAACAGAATTCTTACCTTTGTAATATTTTAAAATATATTTTAGAAAGGCTGAAAAGAAAATGACAGGCAGTTTTTTCAATAGCGGTCAAAAAGACCATACAAAAAGAGAGAAAAATACTAGAAATTCTGACGTACCTCTGTCAGAAAACAATTTTCAAACACGCTCTAGGTGTATTATATTGCAAATAATATTTGCAGTTCTTTTTTTGATATTGCTTCACCGTTTATTTGAACTGCAAATCGTAAATGGACAAAAATATGCAGACGATTTTGAACTTCGGATTACCAGAACGGTAAGAGACCATAATACAAGAGGAACCATATATGACTGCAATGGGGAAGTATTGGCATATAGCGAACTGGTATATACGGTTACAATGATAGACAACGGAACATATTCATCAGAACGGGAACATCAATTGACATTAAATAGTGTGATCTACCATATCATAAGAAAGTTAAATGAAAATAATGAACCGATAAATAATGAGTTAAAAATAGAAACAGGGGCGGATGGTGATTATGTTTATACGGTAACAGGGAGCGCCTTGGCACGTTTTAAAGCAGATATATTTGGAGAAGCGGACCCCAATGATATGACACCAGAACAAAAGGATATGAGTGCAGATGATATGATTCGTTTTCTGTCAGGAAATAGCAAATTTGCTCTTTACGGGTCAGGAAAAAACGCATATTCCGAGGAGGAATTACAGGAATATGGATTGCCCAAAGAGTATACGGGGGAGGAAATTTTAACAATTGTAGGGATAAGATATATGTTGTCTGTGAATGCGTACAAAAAGTATGTACCCATAACATTGGCGAGAAATGTTTCAGAAAAAACAGTAGCCTGCATATTAGAAAATAACCAGTCTCTGACAGGAATAGAGATTGGTGAGGATTGGGATAGGGTTTATACAGGGGGAGAAGCGTTTGCGCACATCCTTGGCTATACAGGAAAAATTTCTTCAGAAGAAATGGAACGATATGCGGATTCTGACAGGAACTATACGTCTGATTCTATTATTGGAAAATCAGGAATTGAACAGTATATGGAGAATGAATTGCAGGGCATTGATGGTGAAAGGGAGATATTGGTAAATAATGTAGGAAAGATTTTGAGCAAAGAGAAAATTATTAAAGAAGCTGTGAGCGGAAAAGATGTATATCTTTCTATTGATAAAGATTTACAGATTGCCATATATCGCATTTTAGAACAAAATTTGGCAGGGATCATAGCAAGCAATTTAATCGATACAAAAAAATTTGATAAGATGCATATTTCTGATACATCGGGTATTCGTATCCCGGTTTATGATGTATATATAGCATTAGTTGACAATTCCGTTATTCAGTTGAGTGATCTGTATCGCGCCGATGCAACGGAATTGGAGAGGCATATTGCAGAAGTATTGGAAGAAAAAAATGGGGAAGTATTAAAGTCTTTAAAAATGGAATTATTGGATGGGAATACGGATTATAGCCGTTTATCTGAGGAAATGCAGGAATATGTATCTTATATTACGGATAAAATGGAAATTTTAAATGAGAGTTCCATTGACAAGGAAGACGATGTATATAAAAAATGGAAAGATAAGAGCGGAATCAGCGTAAAAGAATTTCTGACTTATGCGATTGAGAATGGGTGGATTGCAGCCGGGGTTTTTGACTCTGAACAGGGGTATCTCACAACAGATGAGAGGTTTATCTTATTGATAAAAAGTATAGAGAAAAAAATATCGGACAACACCGGATTTGATAAAATACTGCTTAAATGGCTGCTCTTTGAAGAGCGTATCAAGGGAAGCGAAATATGCCGGCTCTTATATGACCAGCGGATATTATCTGCCGCAGATGACGATTATGAAAAATTAGTATCTGGAGAGATAGATGCTTTTTCCTTTATGAAAAGAAAAATAGAACAATTGGAGATAACACCGGCACAATTGGCTTTAGACCCATGCTCTGCCTCAGCAGTGGTGGTACAGCGGGAAACAGGAAAGGTATTGGCTCTTGTATCCTATCCGGGATATGATAACAATCGTCTGGCAAATCAGATGGATTCCGCATATTATAATAGATTGTTAAATGATAAGGCGTTGCCATTGTATAATAGGGCAACACAGCAATTGACCGCTCCCGGCTCTACATTTAAGCCGATCACAATTATTGCGGGATTGCAGGAAAAAGTTATTTCTCCGGACAGTTCCGTGCTGTGTGACGGAGTGTTTGATAAAGTGATACCCAGTTTGAAATGTTGGAAACATACCGGACACGGCAATGTTACAAATGCTCCGACAGCATTGCAGTATTCATGTAATGATTATTTATGTGAAATAGCATATCGGTTGGGAACAGTAAATGGCGTGGAATACGCAGATCATGCTGCGTTGGGAAGTTTGCAGGAGTATTCAAAACTCTTCTGTCTGGATAGAAAATCAGGTATTGAAATTGCAGAATCACAGCCTCATGTAACAGATGCATACAGTATTCCTTCAGCGATTGGACAAGGTACTCATAATTATGCAACTGTGCAGTTGGCAAGATATGTGAACGCAATAGCTTCCAAGGGGGATATTTTTCAGCTTTCGTTATTAAAAGGAATAGCAGATACGGATGGAAGTTTTGTAGAAAATAATGCTGTATTGGAGAATAAGGTGGAATTAGCGGATTCTATATGGGAAACGGTTAATTCCGGAATGGTGCAGTTCGCACGGAATAATTCCGTGCTGCGGAATATGGAGATCAGCATTGCGGGAAAGACTGGAACAGCACAGGAATCAAAGAGCAGGCCGGACCATGCATTGTTTGTGGGGTATGCACCTGCGGAAACGCCGGAAATAACCATAGCAGTACGAATTGCTAATGGGTATGGCTCATCCAATGCCACTGCTGTGGGAAGAAGTATTTTCAATTACTATTTTAATTTGGAAAGTCAGGAAAAAATTATAACCGGAGAAGCTTCGCAGGCACTTAATACAAGAACGGATTAGAAAGAAGATTAAAAAAGTTATCGGAAAACCGGAGGTAATTATGATGAAGAGAAACAAGTATTTAAAAGTGATATATTGGGTATTTGCGTGTGCATTTATTTTAGCAGGCTGTGCTGACGATCATGGTGCAAAAGAAAAGATTTCCGTAGAAAATGGGAAAGAAGAACGGGCGGAAGAAAAAACAGAGGAAGCAGAAAGCGGATCAGGCAGGGATTTCATGGAGGAAGACACAGCAGATTCGACTGAAAGCATAGTAATGGAAGCGGAGATTGTGGATGCGTGGTTCACAGGATTTGCGGAAGGTACAGAAGGAAAAATATACTTTTGTGTGCATCTTGGAAGAACAGACGGTATGAATGTATCCAGCTCAGGGGCTAAGGAAATAGCGATCCAAATTGTGTCGGATTTTACCAAAAACTGCTTCCCGGAGGTTGAGCCCAATTTATAAAGAAAAAAATAAGGAGCTGCCCGCTCCTCATTCCTGATAAGTATTCCATAGTCCCAGATCAGAAAGAATAGAAAAAGTAAGTTCTGTGGCAATAGGACCTGAAGCAAGTTTTTCATTTTGGATGTTTGTGGCAAAGAAATAGGTGCGGTTGTCCTGTTCTATATATCCAATGAACCATCCGTTAACATTGTGCCCGTTAACCTCTTCCGTGCCCGTTTTTCCAGAGAGTGTGCCCTGATCCGCAGAGTAAAGGCAGATGGAATCTTTTACGGCTTTGATATTTTCAGGTGAAAAACCGAACTGGTTGTAATAAAATTTATTTAGCATTTCAACCTGTTCAACAGGTGATATTTTTAGTGATGAATTCATCCAGTAAGAAGATATGTCATCTTCAACGAGCTGGTTGCCGTAGCCTATTTCCTGAACATACTTCTTTATGGATGACAGGGTTGTCTGCTGGTCAAGCGCCTGGAAATACCAGGTGACGGAATTTTTCATGGCGGATTCTAAGGTCTGGTCGGCATTCCATAAGTCATACACATAATTTTGCCCATTCCATGGAATCTGTGATTGTTCAGGCGTAATGATCCCAGTTTCCAAACTGAATAAAGCACTGTATATTTTAAAGGTAGAAGCCGGAGAGATACGTGTAGTGGCATACTCTTTATTATAAATCTGCCAGGAATCTTCGGTTGCATCATATAACACAAAGCTGCCGTTATATTCCTCAAAAACATCACTTAAATCGATATATGAAATATTGCGGTTAGCGTCGTTAAAGTAGTAGCGGTTATTTTCCGCAGCCTGTATGGACAGGATTGGGGCAGTTCCTAACAGGAAAAACGCAATCATGAGATATGCAAAGGCGCTGCACAAATTTCTTCTGAAAGAAGCCGGATGATAATTTGCGATGTTCATAATACGTTTTTGCATTTGTTTCATGTTTCCGCTGATTCCGATTGCATTGTTTTCAAAAGCAAAAGGAAATGGTGTAAGTGACACCTTTTCTGCAAAGTTGATCAAAGTATTTCCATAATCTTCATAAGCATCTTCATCCAGCAGCTTTAATACGGAAGTGTCACAGGCAACTTCCCTGTCGTTTTTCATTTCTTTCAGTGAATACCATACAAGCGGATTGAACCAATATAATACACCGATTATGTTCATGAAATAATTTGCCAGCGCATCTTTGTATTTATAATGCTCAAGCTCGTGCATCAGTATATATCTTATGTCGTTTACATTATGATCAGAAATCAGATGAATCGGCAGATATATACATGGCTTAAATAACCCGACGATAATGGGCGATTTTAAAAATGCCGTACTGCAGACTGGAATAGGCTTTGTTATATGCATTTCCTTTAAACAGTCATGATACAGTTTGCGTACAGCTGGATTCTGCAATGGCAGCGCAGAGTTTTTAATGTTGTTAAACCGGAGCATCGATTTTATGACCAGCACGATCATTATAAAAATACCAATGATCCATAGGATACATAGTATCATGCCAATTGCCCCGGGTGTTTTTCTGCTGACTGATATACTGAAGTCGTTCATCCAGTTTGCAGTATCGGACTGGCTGAGGGCAGAAGTCTCTTTTATGACTGTTTCGGCAGAGGATGAGGCTGTACTTTTAAGATTTCCGAACCATGAGAAAATCTGCAGGAATTGGACTGGATGAACCGGAATAAAAGGAATAGACAATAATCCAAGCAGCAGAAACCATAAATTATAATGCATTCGATTGGTCAGGTTATCTTTAAGCAAATGTTTGGCGAGCAGCAGTATTCCGATAATAAGACTAATAAAAATGTTGCATATTAAAAACCGAATCATAAAATCCGCCATATGAAATTCCCCCTTCTAATTTTTGGAAAGAAGAGAACGGAGTTCCTTTATTTCAGTTTCCGATAGTCTGTCATTGTCAATATATGCAGACAGCATGGCTGTAATATTGCCGTCATAAAAACGGTTGAGAAAAGAATTGCTTTCCTGTCCTATATACTCTGTTTCATCTACTAATGGTGTATAGACAAATACCCGGCTTTGCTTTTCATAAGAAAGCGCTCCTTTTGTTACTAAGCGTTTTATCAATGTCTGTATTGTTTTGGGACTCCATGTTGTAGTTTTAACCAGGCGGTCTGTTATCTCATTCGTACTGATCGGAGCATGTTTCCATACAATTTTCATAACTTCAAATTCAGCTTCGGAAATTTGGGGCAGTGGTTTCATGATATGTTCCTCCTTAAGTCTTACGTCTGTAGTAAAATATTATAAGATATATTGCAAATACTGTCAATGATCGCTGACCTGAAAGAATATCAACCAATATCCGGCTCCGGCGGCGGGAGCTTGCCATGCTGCGTTCCATTGGAATGTCGGAACGTGGTTTTAACGGATGATGTAATGCTTGACATTACATTGACAGGGATATAAAATGATAGCAGGAAGGAGAAGAAAGTATCATGCAGATTTCAAGCAGGTTTACAATTGCCATGCATATGCTGGCCTGTATGGATGTGTTTAAAGAAGAATATAAGATTACCAGTGATTTTCTGGCTTCCAGTATAAATGTCAATCCTGTCATCATTCGTAAAATTTTATCGCAGTTGAAAGATGCGGGGCTGATTGAAGTAAAGAGGGGAACGGGAGGGGCTGTCATTGCGAAACCTTTGGAAGAGATAACATTTTTTGACGTATACCGGTCGGTAGATTGCGTGGAAGAAAATAAATTATTTCATTTTCATGAAAATCCCAGCCCGGATTGTCCGGTAGGAAGGAATATCCATAATGTTTTGGATGATAAGCTGACCCGGATTCAGGCGGCAATGGAACAGGAATTAAAATCCATCACACTGGACGACATGAATCTGGATTTAAAAAAATATTTGGATGAGTCATAAAAATCTGAATCAATGGAAGTGATTAGGTGAGATATTATATTGCGGATCTGCATTTTTTTCACGCAAATCTGAATACCAGGATGGATCGGCGGGGATTTGCAGATGTGGAAGAAATGAATGAATATATGATTAAAAAATGGAATAAAAAGGTTCGCAGGAATGACGAAGTAATCATTATCGGGGATCTGTCGTGGGGAACTGCAAAGCAGACCAATGAACTGTTGGACCGGCTGCAGGGGAGGCTGTATTTGATAACCGGGAACCATGACCACTTTGTGGAACGGAGGGAATTCAGATCCAGTCGTTTTGTATGGATCAAACCCTATGAGGAGCTTTCTGATAACAAGCGAAAAGTAGTTTTGTGTCATTACCCCATTATCTGTTATAACGGGCAATATCAGCTGAATAAAGACGGAATCCCCAAGACCTATATGCTCTACGGTCATGTGCATGATACGCAGGATCAGAGACTTTTGGAACAGTTTCGGGAAACAGTCCGCGGTACGCAAGTGATAAATTCCAAAGGAGAAGCACAGTATATTCCATGTAATATGATTAATTGTTTCTGTAAATATTCGGACTATGAACCGCTGACTCTGGATGAGTGGATTGAATGCGATAAAAAACGGTCTGAAACAGATAAACCAGAACAGGAAAACTGAGGAAAAATATGCAGAGGATCATGATCATTGAAGATGATTCTTCCATCCGGGAAGAATTGACGCTCTTGCTGAAAAATGAAGGATACCATCCCTTACCTGTTACAGATTTTACAGGTATTCCAAAACAGGCTGTTCAAACCTGTCCCAATCTGATTCTGCTGGATATAGGACTGCCGGAGCAGGATGGATTTTCGTTGTGTGTGAATCTTAGAAAGTCTTTGGACGTGCCGATCATTTTTGTCACAAGCCGGGAGTCCGGTCTGGATGAGATAAGGGCGCTGAGTCTTGGGGGCGATGATTACATTACGAAACCTTATAATATTCCTGTACTGTTGGCACGGATAAAAACAGTTTTGCGCAGGAGCAGCGGGACACCGGAACCGGATATGATGGAAGCGGACGGGCTGTGCCTGAATCTGACAAAGGGAACCATATCGTCAGCAGCGGGTACGGCAGCCTTAACC
This sequence comes from uncultured Lachnospiraceae bacterium, assembly GCA_910579935.1. Taxonomy (GTDB): domain Bacteria; phylum Bacillota; class Clostridia; order Lachnospirales; family Lachnospiraceae; genus Kineothrix. The sequence goes on along the minus strand of CAJTVQ010000010.1, from coordinate 92,021 downwards.
CGCAACGAATTGCAGATTATGGTATGCCTGATGGAACATGCCGGGGAAATTGTTGCCCGTGCCGACCTAATAGAAGCATTGTGGGACAGTAAAATTTATATTGACGATAATACGCTTAGCGTCAATATGACCCGGTTGAGGGGGAAGCTGGAGGAAATCGGAATGGGCGGCTTTATTAAAACCCGCAGGGGAATGGGGTATCAGTTATGAAGATGATGGAATATTTATCCGACCGCTTGGGAAATCTTGTTTTTCAAGCGGTTTTTGTAATAGCGGCAGCAGGATTTCTTTTTCTTACAGGTACGCAGGCCGGAGTCCTTATACTTTTACTGTTTGTATGGATTTTATGTTTTGCGGGTATGCAGGCAGTTGGTTTTTACCGCTGCCGTTCCCGTATACAGGAAATGGAAAATATTATGGACGGTCTGGATAAAAAATATTTGTTTGCCGAATGCGTCCCAAAGACCGGAAGTTTTTATGAACGAAAGCTGCTGGATTTATCACGCAGGTCCGGAAAGGCTATGATTGAAGCCGTTTCCGATGCCCAAACCGCACAAAAAGAATATCAGGAGTATGTGGAAAGCTGGGTTCACGAAATCAAAACCCCTATTACGGCGGCCGGATTAATCTGTCGCAGCGCCGATTCCGTGACAAGACGGAAAATCTTACGGGAACTGGACCAGATAGAAGCGCATGTGGAAAGGGCCTTGTTTTACGCACGGGCAGAGAGCACAGAGAAAGATTTCCTCATCCGTGCGGCCAGTCTGGCAGAGATTGCGGATAAAGCCATTGAGAGACATCGGACTTTACTTATGCAAAACTGTATCCGTATAGAAACGCAAAATCTGGAGCAGACCGTTTATACCGATGAAAAATGGGTGATCTTTATTTTGGGGCAGCTGCTTCAGAACGCAGTCCGTTACCGGGGTGAGAATCCGTTTCTTACATTGTCGGCAAGGCAGCTTGGAAAACAGGTGCAGTTGACAGTGGGTGATAACGGCATTGGTATTCCTGCCCATGAACTGTCCCGTGTATTTGACAGGGGTTTTACGGGAAGCAACGGACGCTCCAGGGGCGGTTCTACGGGAATGGGGCTGTATCTTTGCCGCAGACTGGCGGATTGTCTGGAAATTGATTTGAAAATTACATCGGAAGCGGGAAAAGAAACGAAAGTGACGCTTACTTTCCAGGCAAAGGAAAATCTTACAAAATTGTAAGGAAAACCAATATGACTTCGATACAAAGAACTTTGCCGCCGGTGTACCATAACACCATAAAGTCCGGTCAGATGCGGAACTTAAATAAGGAGGCGTTATGTTACAGGTAAGAAAAATTGAAAAATATTACGGAAACAAAAATAATGTGACGAAAGCGTTGGATGGTATCAGTTTTGATGTGGAGGATGCGGAGTTTATCGCTATCATGGGAGCGTCGGGCAGCGGTAAGACGACATTGTTGAACTGTATTTCTACTATTGATATGGTAAGTGCGGGGGACATTCTGCTGGACGGGGAAAATATTGCGGATTTACCTTCCGGTGAACTGGCAAAATTCCGGCGGGAACGCCTGGGGTTTGTATTTCAGGATTTTAACCTGCTGGATACGCTGACCATTGAGGAAAATATTGGTCTGGCTCTGGCGCTGAACCATCGTGACCCTCATGCGGTAACGCGGCAGGTAGAGCAGGTGGCTGACCGGTTAGGCATCCGTGAGATCCTGGAAAAGTTTCCTTATCAGGTTTCCGGCGGGCAGAAACAGCGGGCGGCCTGCGCGCGTGCCATTGTAGGCGGACAGTCGTTGCTGCTGGCGGATGAACCTACGGGAGCGCTGGATTCCAAAGCGTCAAAAAATCTATTGGAAATTTTGACAAAGATGAATCAGGACATGGGAGCCACGATTCTTATGGTGACGCACGATGCTTATAGCGCAAGTTATGCGAAGCGGGTATTGTTTCTCAAGGACGGGCGTATCTTCAATGAACTGATTCGGGGAGAGCGGACGAGGTCTGTTTTTTATCATGAGATTTTGGATGTACTTGCCCTGTTGGGAGGTGATGTCAGTGACGTTATCTAAACTGTCTTTACGCAATGCCCGCCGCCAGGCAGGGGATTATCTGGTCTATTTTGCAACGATCATTATGGTGACAGCCCTGATGTATTCCCTGAACGGACTGATTTTTTCCGAAGAAATCCAGAGCCTGTCCAAACTGTTGAAATCCCTGCCTGCCATGATTGTTTTGGCAAGTATTGCGGTAATCTGCATTATGAGCTGGCTGGTTTCCTATACAACGAAATTTATGCTGACCCAGCGCAGCCGGGAACTGGGTACCTATATTCTGATCGGCTTGGAAAACCGGCAGGTAGCGCATTTATTCTTTTTGGAAAATATAATGGTAGGAAGTTTTGCCTTTTTATTCGGAATTTTGCTTGGGAATATTATCTTTCAGTTTTTGCGGGCGGTGGTACTGGCGCTGTTTGGGATTCCGTATCATTTTGCATTTTCTTTTTCCTTTCGCGCGGCAGGGCTGACGCTTCTGTATTTTTTGTTTATTTACCTGTTTGCCCAGCTGAGAAACCGCAGACGCATCCGTACCATGAAAATCCATGACCTCATTTATTTTGAACGGCAGAATGAAAATGCAGTTATTGAAAAGAGCAGCAGGAGGAAAAAAATTTCCGTGATTTCCGTTGCGTCAGGAGTGATTGGAACCGTGTTGATCATGGCGGGTGGAATGTTGTTCGGTATTCTCGGCGCAGTATGTATCATTTTCTTTCTTTACGGGTTCTTTGCCAGTTTTTCTTCCGGTATTCCTGCATGGTTTGAAAAACATGGGGCACGAAAATACCAGGGGCAGAATCTGTTGGTATTCCGTACCCTCTGCGCTAAGATGGCTACCATGGGAGTGATTATGGCTACGATTGCCCTGCTTTTCACGGCTACGCTGATTTCGGAAGGATCGGGCATGACATTTCACATGATGTTGCGGAACCGGACGGCACTGTTATCCTGCTTTGATATCATTTTCAGTTCCGTGGAGCCGGAAGCATTTACCGAATGTATCGATTACGTCAATACCAATATTCCGACAGAGTCATCTAGAGAGTACGATATTTATTTGGGGGAAACTTCCGAACTGACGGATTATGTGGAAAGCTGTACGGTATATTACCGTTGTTATCCAAAAGATGCCGTAATGCGTGCCAGCGATTATACGGCGCTTCGGGAAATGCTTGGTTATCCGGCGGTAATATTGGAGCAGGGACAATACCTGATTCATTGCCAGCCTTATTTGAAAAAGGTACTGAAGGAATGGTCAGAACCTGTTACGGCAGGAGGATATTCTTTGATGCCGTCAGGTATTTATACGGAAAATTTTGCCCAGTCTTTTTGGGATGTAAATGGTCAGGGTTTTCTTTTGGTGGTACCGGATGAGGCGGTACAGTCCTGCTCCGTCAGCCACAGTATGTATGTTGCCAAAACGACGGAACCGGTAAGTGAAGAACAGTATGATGTTCTGGAAGAGAAGATGTACCAGTTATATTCTTCCAAAGGCTTTGATCTGCTTATTTTCATAAAATCAAAGGAAGAGGCAGATATGGCTTCCATGATGGCGATGCTTGTTTTTCCGCTGTATTATCTGGCGCTGGTACTTACCATGGCCGCCGCTGCGATCCTGACACTCCGGCAGCTCAGTGAAAAGGAGCGTTGCAGAAGACAGTTTTTACTGCTGTATAAGCTGGGAATGGAGCAGAGGGAAATGGTGAAAGCCCTGAAAACCCAATTAATTGTCTACTATGCCATGCCTGCAATACCATCTGTTTTGATCGGTGTTTCGTTTATTATAAATCTTGGAAATGAAGTAGAACCGGGAGTGCTGACAGGAGCCAGCCATCCGCTTGTGCTTGCCGGAATTACCCTGGGGCTGTTTTTCCTGATTTATGCAGTTTATATTCTGCTTTCTTATATCAGTATGAAAAGGTATGTTATGGCATTTGATTGACACAAAAAATATATTTTGGGATAATGGAAACGGCAGTCAGACGTGAAGATGAAAAAAGAAAAGTGAGAGGAAAAGAAAAGTATGGAAGATGTTTTAAAACTCTTTCGGGATAAAACAGCAGAGTGGTTTGGAAGTACGCTTGGGGAACCCACGCCGGTGCAGAAGGAAGCATGGCAGTTGATCGCGGCAGGCGGGCATGTACTGGTATCTGCTCCTACGGGAACCGGTAAAACACTTTCCGCTTTTCTTGTATTCCTTGACCGGATGCAGAAAGAGTGGGAGGAAGGCACGTTAAAAGAGGAGTTATGGCTGATTTATGTTTCTCCCCTGAAGTCTCTGGCAGCAGATATCCGTGAGAATTTAAGCCGTCCTTTAAACGGGATCAAAGGGGATGGTGAAAATGGCGGAAATTGGAATAACGGAACCGGAAAGCCGGAAGGAATAACTGTGGGAATCCGGACAGGCGATACCACCCAGAGGGACAGGCAGAGGATGGTGAAACATCCGCCCCATATCCTGATTACCACGCCGGAATCCCTGTACCTGATGCTGACCTCTAAAACGGGACAGAATGTACTTGCAACGGCAAAGGCCGTGATACTGGATGAACTTCATGCAATGATCGATACGAAACGGGGAGCACATCTGATGCTCTCTTTAGCGCGCTTGGATATTTTGTGCGGGAAGCCGCTGCAGCGTATCGGTTTATCGGCTACCATCGAGCCTTTGGAATCCGCAGCGGAATATCTGGCGCCGGAAAAGGTAAGTATCGCTGCTCCTGCCATGAGGAAACAAGTCAGGCTGGAGGTACTTGGCCCATATGCGGATCTCACGAAAGGAAGAAGAAAAGACCCTCTGTGGGAAGAACTGGGGTCGCTTGTCTATCAGTACTGTCAGGGAAACCGCAGCGTGATCGCATTTGTGGAAGGGAGAAGATATGCGGAAAAATTGGCGTATTATGTGAATTTGCAGGGTGGAGAAGGTTTTGCGCGGGTGCATCATGGGAGTCTGTCCAAAGAACAGAGGGCGGAAACGGAGATGGCCCTGCGTGACGGGCGGTTGAGGCTTCTGTGCGCCACATCTTCCATGGAGCTTGGAATTGACGTGGGAGAAATTGACCAGGTGCTGCAGGTGGGCTGTCCGCGTACCATTTCCGGGACGATGCAGAGGCTGGGACGAGCAGGACACAATCCGGGACGGGTCAGTGTGATGTATCTTTTCCCCAGAACCCCGGCAGAATGTCTATCCTGCGGCATGACGGCAGAACTTGCCAAAGAAGGCGGAATCGAACATGTCAGTCCACCTTCGGAATGTCTGGATGTACTGGCCCAGCATTTGGTTTCCATGGCGGCTTTCAAGAGTTACAGGCTGGATGAGGTAATGGAAATTCTGCCGCGGGCATGGCCGTTTCGCAAGGTTACGAAAGAAGATGTGAAGTCCGTACTTGGTATGCTGGCAGGGGATTACGAACATGGACGCGACATTCCTGCCAGGCCAAGGATTCTATACGACCGGATACATGAAAGAGTAGAGGGGGACGGTTACAGCAGGATGCTGGCCATTTCCGCAGGCGGTACGATTCCCGACAAAGGGCTGTATGCAGTAAAGACGGAAGAGGGAGTGAAACTTGGGGAAGTAGACGAGGAATTTGTTTACGAATCCCAAAAGGGAGACCGTTTTATACTTGGCTCTTTTGCATGGAAAGTATTGAACATCAGCAGGGATACCGTGACCGTAACACAGGCTCCTGTGGAAGGGGCGAGACTTCCCTTTTGGAAAGGGGAGATCAAGGGACGGAATAAACGGACGGGAGAAGCTTTCGGCCGTATGTTCCGTTCGCTGCAGGAAGCTTACCGGGACGGGAAACTGTCCGATGCCCTTGCAGGATTGGGGCTGGACGGAACGGCAGCAAGCCTTGCCTTTGGTTATTTGGAGCGGCAGATAAAGAGTACCGGAGGACTTCCGGATGACAGGACGATTATTGCAGAACATTTTAAGGATTCCTCCGGGAACAGCCAGTTAATGTTTCATTCTGTTTTTGGAAGGCGGATTCACGGGCCTTTGGCGCTTCTTGCGGCAAAAGCGGCGGAAGAACATCTGGGAGCGGAAATCGGCAGCGTGGATGAAGAGGAAGGATTTTTGCTGTATTCCTACGGGGACGGGATTTTTCCGGAAGGGGTTTTGCAGAAGATCAATCCCGACACATGCCTGAAACAGTTGGAGATTCTTTTGCCTGTTACTCCTGTCTTCAATATGGCATTCCGCTATAACAGCGGCCGTGCGCTGATGATGGGGGTGCGGAAAAACGGGCGGCAGCCCCTTTGGATGCAGCGGTTGCGGAGTGCGGAGATGATGGAGCAGGTGGTAAGGGAAAAAGAACATCCGCTGATGCGGGAAACCAGAAGGGAATGTATGCAGGAATTATGGGATGCGGAAGGTTTAAAAGAGCTTTTATATGATATCCGCTCCGGTATCGTAGAAGTGAGGGAAGTTTATACCGAGATGCCTTCCCCTATGTCCCTTCCGTTTCAATGGGGACAGGAAGCGGCTGTGATGTACGATTATTCCCCGACTCCGCAGGAAATCCACCGGGCGGTAGAGGAAGCGCTGAAACAGGAAAAAAACCTGCTGCAGCCCGGACAGCAGGAGCTGGCACAGATACAGGAACGGGAGAAACTTCCAAAAGATGAAAAGCAGCTTCATTCCCTTCTTATGACAGAAGGAGACTTGGCAGCGGGGGAATTGGAGATTCCGGCAGAGTGGCTGGACCGTCTGGCGAGGGACGGCAGGGTACTGTATTTGGAACAGGGGCTGTGGATTGCAGCGGAGCAGGAAGAAGAATATGCAGCGGCTTTGGGAAAAATATCCTGCACGGAATCCTCGCAGCAGGATGATAAGTCCTGCGGGAAGGAAGAACGGTTCCATATCGTAAGGCGTATGCTGCGTTACCGGGGGGCGGCAGATGCGGAGGAGACGGCGCAGCGTTACGGCCTGCCTGTTTCGGATGCAGAGGAAATTTTGGAAGAATTGTGCCGCCGGGAAGAAGCGGCAAAACAGGATGGAAGATATTATCATGCGCAGCTTTACCGCCGCGCCAGAAAACGGACGTTGAAAAACCGCCGGGAAGCGGCGCAGACCTGCCCGGCGGAGGCTTATGCGGCGCTGCTGTTTTCCCGCATGGAATCCGGCGCACCTGCGGAAGAGTGTTTGGAAAACCTGCTAAAACAATACGCGGGGGCTGTTTTTCCGGCTTCTTTTTGGGAAGGGGTTCTGATTCCCGGCCGGATCAGGAATTACAGGGAAGCAGTACTGGATACGTATCTTACAAAAGGTGAATTATTCTGGCATATGGAGGAAAAGGGGGGCATACGTTTTGACCGCCAGCAGGACATAGACTGGGATACGGATTGCAGGGAACGGATGGAGGAGCTTACCGAAAAAGAGCAGATCATTTACCGGACGCTTTTAAAACGCGGCGCCAGTTTCTTACAGTCGCTGAACGGACTTTTGGAAGGAGAGTCTCCTTATGATGCTTTAATGTCCCTGATGGAGAAAGGCCTGGTATGTGCGGACAGTTTTGTACCGGTGCGTCAGTGGATCAATAAAGATAAAACAAAAAAATCTACGGTACGCCAGCGCGTAAATGTAAAAGTGAAGGCATTGAATGCCGGAAGATGGGATGTGGTAAGGCCCATGAAGGAACTGCCGATAGAAGCGAAAATAGAAAACTGTTTTGACCGATGTCTGATATTATGCAGGGAAACGGCCGCGGCCTGCGGACTGTCGTGGCAGGAAGCATTATCCGTACTCCGTATCCGGGAATATACAGGACAGGCAAGAAGGGGCTATTTCGTGGATGGAATGTCCGGTGTGCAGTTCATCAGAGAAAAAGATTACGGAACTGTGGTACGGATGCTTCAGAAACCGGAGAAAAAATTAATCTGGATCAATGCGGCGGACCCGGTCCAATGCTGGGGAAAAATACTGCCTCATAGAGAAGGAAGGAACTTTTTAAATATTGCAGGAAATGCGGCTGCATGTTTTGGCGGCGTACCTGTGGCAGTGATGGAAAGACAGGGAAAGGCACTACGTATTTTTGATGAAACACGGCAGGAAGAATGTCTGAAACTTTTTGTGCAGGAATATAAACGGGGAAAAATATTTCCCGCATTAAAAAGAATCGTAGTAAAAGAATATCCGGATACTGCGGAAGCTGCCTTGGCGGAAGCAGGATTTCTTCGGGAAATGCAGGATTATGTTCTATATAGATAATGTGGTATGGTATGAACAGTTTCTTACCCCTGCTATATGGAAAACAGCTTCTCATGCCTGATGGTTGTAAAAGGGAAGTGAGGTAACAAAATGAAGCAAACAAAGAAGCTGGAAAAATATGCAGATTATCTATTCCAAAAAGAATTATCAAAAGGGACCATTGATATTTATGTAAGGCAGGCATCGCTTTTGCTGGAATATATGGATGGAAAACCTGTTACGAAAAAAGAAATGATCGGATACAAGAAACATCTGTTGGGTCAAAACAAAAAAGTGACAACTATAAATCTGTATATCGTGGCAGCCAACAGTTATTTAAAATATGCCGGATATGGAAATTGTACCGTTAAAACAGAACGCCTGCAAAAATGCAGGAGCCTGGAAAATGTCATAAATATGGAAGAATACAGAAATATTCTTTCCTATGCAAAAGAAAGCGGAAGGTTCAAATATTATTACATTATGAGAGTTTTGGTATTCACTGGGATACGGATCAGTGAACTTGCTTTTCTGACGGTAGAAGTTCTTTTTTTGGGAAAATTTGTAGTAGGCAATAAAGGCAAAACAAGAGAGGTATATCTCCCTGCAAAGCTGGTGGTAGAACTGAAGGATTACTGCAAAATGGAAGAAATAGAAAACGGAGTAATTTTTAAGGGAAACAGGCAGAAAGCAATAAGCAGGATTGCCGTATACAAGATGCTGGTTTATATGGCGGATATGGCCGGTGTGGAAAAGAAAAAGGCGCATCCCCATAGTTTCCGGCATCTTTTTGCCATAACATATATGAGGCAGTATGCCGACTTAACGGAACTGGCGGATATCTTAGGACATTCCAGTTTGGAGACGACCCGTATTTATACGACTACGACAGCGGAGGAAAAGCGGTGTAAGCTGGACGGGTTGGAGTTTTAATGTTTCGGGTGGTTGATACGTAGGAAAAATGACGGTATGGGAGTCGGATTTATGGGAATAGCAGGGGGATTTTAAGGAGTTAACAAAATACGATATTTTGTTGAATGTGTCAAGAGGTTTTTTCATAGTTTGATTGGGGATGAGGACGCACCGGCAGAAGTCATTTGCCGCCAGCTGGCGGCAAATGACTTCTGCCGGTGCTGTGTGTCTCCTTTGAAACCACAGGAAATCCCCCTTAACAAAATATCGTATTATGTTTACATATCATGAAAAAGCGCAGGAAATAAATGTTTTAAAAGTTTAAATAGTGCGTTTTTTGGTTAAAAAGGAGGATATGATATGGAGATTGTGGAAAGTATTCTGACAAACAATCCCTGCTTCAGAGCAGGAAAGAAAATGAAAGTGAAAGGACTTATGCTTCACAGTGTAGGCTGTTCTCAGCCTTCCGCAGAGGTGTTTATGCGTAACTGGAACCATCCGGACGCGGCAAGGGCTTGTGTCCATGCTGCAGCTTTGGAACAGGGTATATATAAGAGTATCCGTGGATTTTTTTGTCCTGTGTGGGGTTTCGGTCTGTTTCCTGCAGTACCTGCAGAATAAGATAACCATTCCCATAGAAAAACTTTCAAGGGTGGCAATCGGATATGCGGACCGGAAAAGGCAGGTGGCGGGCAGTCCGGAAGACAAAAGAGGGGAAAGCGATATGACAGCCTGGATGCAGGAGTGCCGGGAGCTGGCACGGCTCTCCGGCGAACCCGGATATCTTGCGGCGGCATTTTGGAAGATGATGCAGGATGTGGGCTACTACATCCAGAATATGACAAAGATTACGGAGGAAAAGGAAAAAATCCGCACAGAGCTCACAGTAGCGGCAAGATTGCAGGCGGATATGCTTCCGGAAACGGAAGGAGCGTTTATTGACCGGAAAGAATTTTCCATAGCCGCCGCCATGATACCTGCAAAGGGCGTGGGCGGGGATTTCTATGATTTCTTTTTATTGGATGAAGACCGTTTGGTATTGGTGATGGCGGATGTATCCGGTAAAGGAGTTCCGGCCGCGCTGTTTATGGTAGTATCCCGCACTTTGATCCGCAGTCATATTATGGGCCATATTATGGCAGGGCATTCTTTGGAGCAGGCAGTGGAGGAAATAAACGACAGACTTTGCAGCAACAATAAAAACGGTATGTTTGTAACTGCCTGGATAGGCATCCTGACCCTTTCTACCGGAGAACTGGTCTTTGTAAATGCCGGACACTGCCGCCCCTTGATTCGGAAGCAGAACAGCGGCTGCTATTACGATACCACTCTTGGCGGATTGGTATTGGCGGGAATGGAGGGAGCGCCCTACCGTAAGTCACGGATACACATGAACAAGGAAGATACCCTTCTTCTTTATACGGACGGCGTAACGGAGGCGACCAGTATACGGGAAGAATTATATGGAGAGGGACGGTTGAAGACAATGGCAGAAAAAGAAAATATCCGGACACCGGAAGAATTATTAAAAGAAATATGGGACGATATCAGTCGTTTCCAACAGGATACGGAACAGTTTGATGATATTACGATGATAGCGCTTACTTATCACGGAACGGTATATGAGAAAAAAACAGGTATACCGGACATGGAGCATATACGCGAGTTTGCGGATTATGTGGAAGAAACCTTAAGAGAAAAAGGAGTATCCATGAAAACCATCATCAAAATACAGATGGCAGTGGATGAGATTTTTTCCAACATCTGTTATTACAGCAAGGCGAAAGAAGTCACGTTGGGAATCGCGGTAGAAGAAAACGGCGCGGCGGAAAACGGAATACCGAAGGAGAGGGAAATCTGTCTGTATTTTGAAGATGACGGAATCCCTTATAATCCGCTGGAAAGACCGGACCCGAATGTGTAAGAGCTGCTGGAGGACAGGAAAAAAGGAGGACTCGGCATTTATCTTGTCAAGAAGCGGATGGACTGGATGGGATACAAATATACAGGAGGAAAAAACCATCTGATTTGTAAGAAGAAAGATGCCGATTATAAAAAGGAGAGTCAGAATGACACGGATTGAACAGAGAAAGGAAAGAAAGGATTTTATTTATGAGGTTGCGCAATCGGCAGTGGAAGACTGGAGAGACAGAAAAATCTGTCTTCCGTCCCTGGTCATTGCCATTGCGGCGGAAGGAACGGAATGGGGAAAGTCCGTACAGGGTATGGAGGAAATCGTATTGTTTCCCCACAGGCATGACGGTGTCCGGCATCACAAAACCATCCGCCATGCGGTACGTTCCCATAATAATTATCTCGCCATATGGCGGGAAGATAATCAGGAAGGACCGAACTGATCGAGGATCATAAATTCTACCTGTATGATGAAGAAGAAGCGGAATTCATTTTTAATAGCAGATAACAGGCAACGCTCCGGCCAAAGGGATTTCGCGGCGGCAGGTTCCGGCTGCGGTGAAATCCCTTTGGCCGGAGCTGGGTACTGGCTAAACTAAGGTAAACGGGAAGTCTTGTGCATTCCACTGCAATCGGCTATACTATAAGTATTGAATTTACTTGTACATGTATTTTGCCTGAAGATTGAGAAAGGTACGGGTGATAAGGTATGGAGAGGCAGATCGTAGTTACGATAGGAAGATGTTTTGGCAGCAACGGGCGCAGGATAGGGGAAAAACTGGCGAAAGAACTGGGGATTGGTTTTTATGACAGGAATTTAATCGAGAGGGCGGCAAAAGAGAGCGGGATAGAATGGAAGACCATGGGAAGGGCAGATGAAAAACTGATCGGTAAAGTCATTAAGTTTGGGCCCGGTTTTGATTTTATACAGGACAATCCAAATGAAAAGATATACCGTGCGCAGGCGGAAACGATCCGCAAAATCGTAAAAAGCGGAGAATCCTGCGTCATTGTAGGACGGGGAGCGGATTATGTGCTGAGGAACCGTCCGGAAGTATTGAAGGTATATATTTATGCCCCTTACAGCATCCGTGTGGAAACAGTGATGGAACGATACAATTTTTCAAAGGATGAAGCGGAAAAAGTAGTACGCTATATGGATAAAACGAGAAAGAATTATTATGAATATTTTACGGATAATAATTGGGATCAGAAAGAGGGGAAAGATATGCTGATAGACAGCAGTGAATTTGGCGTGGATGGAACGGCCGGACTGCTGAAGGCAGCAGTAGAGTGTAAGATGAAGAGAGACTGGGATGATTTATAAGTCGGAAAGAACAGGTATTATGAATGAATTATGTAGTATTTGACCTTGAATGGAATCAGGGTAATACCGGAAAAGAAGGGGAAGTAAAGGGGATTGCTTTTGAAATCATAGAGATCGGCGCGGTGAAATTAAATGAAGACTTCAAAATGACCGGATCATTCAGCCGTTTGGTGAAACCACAGATTTATCATGAAATGAATCGTATTACAAAGGACCTGATCCATATAAAGATGGAAGAACTGGAAAACGAAAAATGTTTTCCGGAAGTGGCGGAGGACTTTTTGGAATGGTGCGGGGAAGAATATATCTTTTGTACATGGGGTTCCATGGATTTGCTGGAACTTCAGAAAAATATGAAGTTTTACGGAATGAAGCCGCTGGAAGACAAACCGATGAAATACTACGATATACAGAAATTATTCAGTATAGGATTTGAAGACAGGAAATCCAGGAGAACGCTGGAACATGCCATTGATTTTTTGGAATTGGAAAAAGACATTCCGTTTCACAGGGCGTACAGTGATGCCTATTATACGGCAAAAGTTATGGCAAAACTGGATAAAGCGGTATATGGCAATTATTCCTTTGATGTATTTGTGACACCCAAAAACCGTAAGGATGAGGTAAAGGTGGTTTTTGATAATTATGCCAAATATATTTCCAGGGAATTCGAAAGCAAATCGGAAGCCTTTGCCGACAGGGAAGTTATGAGTATGAAGTGTTATCTGTGCAGACGGAACATAAAACGTAAAGCAAGATGGTTCACGCCCAACAGTAAGCATTATTATTGTATAGGATACTGTGACATACACGGGTATGTAAAGGCAAAGATACGGGTCAGAAAAGCGGAAAACGATAAAATATATATCGTGAAGACGACCAAACTCATATCAGAGGAGGAAGCGAATCTGATAATGGAAAAAAAGGCAAAACAGAAACATTCGTAGGATGCTGAATATCCCGCGAAGAATAAGCCGTCAATGGAAATCCGTACAGGATATCTCCTATTGGCGGCTTTAAGATTTTCGTAAGAAACAGGATTATGTGTCTGTAAGAATTAACAGGTATGATAGCAATATGCTTAAGCATAGGGCAGTGCTTTAAAAGGACGGCACGGCAGAAAGGTAAGGCAATATGAAGGAGCGGATTTTAGTAGTGGATGATGACAGGGAAATCGTAAAGGCGATAGCGCTGTTATTGGAAAAGGAGGAATATGAAGTCTTAAAAGCATACGATGGGATGCAGGCGTTGGAAAAAATTGCGGAAGATCAGGTGCAGTTAATGATCATTGACATAATGATGCCGAAACTGGACGGTCTGTCCGCAGTAATGAAGATCAGGGAGAAGAAAAATATCCCGATCATCTTACTGAGTGCGAAAAGCGAGGATACGGATAAAGTGCTGGGACTTTCCATGGGAGCGGACGATTATGTGGCAAAACCATATAATTCGGCGGAACTGGTAGCGAGGGTAAAAAGCCAGCTTCGCAGATATACCTGTCTGGGGGATATCCATGCTTCACTTTCCACGGCGAACATCGTAAACGGACGGCTGAGGTACAACCAGGAGGAGAAAATCCTGTATGCGGACGAGGAGCCCGTGAAACTGACGGCAACAGAAACAAAGATTGTGGACCTGCTTATGTGCAATCTGGGCAGGATATTTCCTGCAGAAGAAATTTACAGGCGCGTATGGAATGAGGAAGCATACGCGGCGGAAAATACGGTTATGGTTCATATCAGGAGAATTCGGGAAAAAATCGAATGGAATCCGAAGGAACCGGAATATTTAAAGGTGGTGTGGGGCATTGGATATAAAATCGAAAAAAAGTAAAAAGATAATTGGGTTGGTTTCTTGGTTTGCAGGAGCGGTTATTTTAATGGTTAATCTGTTTGGATTGTGTTTGGAAATGACTTGTTACAGGGATTTTCCGGGGCATGTGAAAGAGGCTCTCAGCGGGGATTATCAGAATACGGAGGAATTCAGGGAGTATATCCTTGGCAGTATGAGTAATTTTCTTGAAATGTCGATTGCCGGATCCGGTCAGGACAGGATTGGAGAGCCCGGAGAGTTTTGGGATGAATGGGAAGAAGCGGCGGAGCTTTTGGATGAAGAAACAGGTATGGCGGGAGATGTTTATGAATTCCCCAGTACAATGTACTATGATTATTATGGGGGTGAATTTGACGGATATGATGTCGTGTATGGCGGGTGGAGTATGACGAAAGAGGAAGCGGAAGACATGCATAACCGGATCCGGTATAATACAAATGTCCTGTACCGGATTGAAAACAAAGGAGAAATACTGTATACCAATTACGAGAATCTGGGACTGGACGGCGGTAATTCGGAAGGAGGGAATTACATCGTAAATATCGATGGTGAGAAAATGAATTTTGTAATGCCGGAGGGATATAACTACCTGCTATATTATGACGGAGAAACGATCAGGGCGTTAAAGGACGGGGCGGAAGTGGAAATAAGCAGCCCTGAGTCCGGAGATTACTGGGAGTATGGCTGGTATATACCGGGATATGACCATGTGCCTGCAGACGACACCTACCGTGATTCCCGTATTTATGTGGCAATAGTGAAAACACCCGATATAGTGGCTAAGAAAAATTATGACGGGAAAGGCAGCACCTATTACAGCAACCGGCTGTACAGGATGAAAGTGCAGAGCCTTGACAGGGCAGCATCTTACCGTAATTGGATATTCAGTTCCCTGTTTGCCTTTGTGCTCATGGCATTGGGGATCACATTCCGTGAATATCGGAAAGAGGCATATGGCTCTATAGCTGCAGTGACGGGAAAAATATGGTATGAATTAAAACTGCTGCCGGTGCTGGCGCCTTTGGCTGCTTTACTGATGATCGGGGTACTATGGATCCGGCAGAATTTCTGGTGGCTGGATAACAGTTTTGTATATGAACTGCAGGGGTATCTCAGCGATAGCCGGATATCGCTTATATTAAAAATATTATTTGTGTTGTTCATTGGATTTTCATGGTTGTTGATCAACGATGCCAAATATAATAAAAAGCCATGGAAGATAAGTCTTACGGGTAATGTAGTCCGTTTGTTCCGTACATCCATGCTGAAGCTTCCGTGCAGCAAACGGATGGTGCGATATAATATATGGGTATTTCTGCTGGGATTGCTGTTTGCCCTGGTGCCTGTTACCGTGTTTATCGCGGACAGTCAGGGAACAGGAATACTGATCGTCACGTTTATTCTGCTTGCCTGTATTCTCTGTCTGCAGTTCCTGTATGCGAAAACAATGCGTCAGATAGCAGTGGATATGGATCATCTGACGGATCAGATAGAGGCGGTTCATAGCGGAGAATTACAGGAAGATGCTGAGATTTCCCAAACTTCCGGTCTGGTGGAAGCCATGGAAAAACTGAAGGATATCAGGGATGGGATGAATAAAGCGATTGACAGGCAGATTAAGAGCGAGCGTATGAAGGTAGAACTGATTGCCAATGTTTCGCATGATATTAAGACCCCTCTCACGTCCATTATCAGCTATGTGGAATTACTGAAGCAGGAAGACGGACTGCCGGATCATGCAAGGGAATACGTTTCCATCCTGGAAAATAAGTCCCAAAGATTGAAAGCCATGGTTCAGGATGTGTTTGAAGTGAGCAAAGCGGCATCGGGGGAACTTCCGGTGCGTATGGAAAATCTGGATTTCGGAAAGCTGATCCGGCAGACGATAGCGGATATGCAGGAGCAGATTGCGGAGAGCCCGGTCAGTATAAAGTGTGAGATACCTGACAATGACGTGACAATCTATGCAGACGGCGACAGACTTTACCGGGTTTTTCAGAATCTGATACAGAACGCTTTGAAATATTCTTTAGAAGGCTCCAGAATTTATATTAACTTGAAAAATGGAGAAGAGGACGCAGTCGCCAGTGTGAAAAATACATCTAAGGAAGAGCTGCCTTCGGATACGGATTTCACCGGGCGGTTTATACGGGGAGATAAGAGCCGCAGTGACGGCGGAAGCGGTTTGGGCTTGTCCATAGCCCAAAGCTTTACGGAAGCCTGTGGAGGCGATTTTAGGGTAGAAACGATCGCGGACCTGTTTGTCGTGACGGTTTCGTTCCGTATAGTCAGCTAAAATGCAGAGAAAACGTCTCTGAAAACAGATATTTTGCAGACATCGTTTTGTTCATTTATTTAAATTATAAAAACAACAATTTTCCTTTCTTATTTCTGCAAGAACGGAATACAGGCAGCATAAGGGATTTTCATATTATTTAAACGCATTTTTTGGAAAAAACATCCCTATGGTGCGGAGAAAAGTATCCTGCTATTTCCGGAAACTCAGCATAAAAAATGGAGTTTCCGGATGGGATTCCATGACGCATCCATGGAGAAAATGAACGGAAGGAAACAGGAAACTTAACAGGAAAAATGGAGGAAATGTCATATTTAAACGCTGAAAATGGAGCAGGTATATTTAAACGCGGATTTTGGAGCATACATGGGATAAAGTAACGTAAAAATTGGAGCCTGTTGTTGAATTTATACATATGATCCAGCAAATTATCGGGGTTTTCGCATTTATAACTCCAAAAAGTGCGTTAGTTATATCCCGATTTTATGTTAAGTAATGGAAATAAAAGTTATATCGCTGAAAATGCTTGAAACCACTATATTTAGTGGTTTTTTTATTGACAAAATACTACAGGAAAGCGGATAATATGATTTAGACGAGAAAATTGGAGCCGCAAAAGTCCAAAATTATCGTTTGTAAATGAGAGGACTCCAAATTTGTAGTTAAAAAACAGAAAAAATCCAAAAAAGGCGTTTAAAACAGCAGATGCATAAAACGAAAAAGAACGGAGGACAGTCATGAAAGAGCCGGTACCCTTTGAAGATGTGGAATATAAAAAGAGTAATTTTTTAATTGGTGCAAAGTATAAATCTTCTTTGTTAGAGAATAAGATACTTGCGGTCAGCCTTACAAAGGTGAGGAAAGATGAAAGCGGACAGTTGATCAGTACGGTTACGGCTTCGGAACTGAAAAAATATATGAAGAAAACAAACGGTTCTTTTTATGACCAGCTTTATTCCTGTGCGGACAATCTTACAAACCGTCAGATCGTAATGGAAGACAGGGAGAACCATAAGTTTATGATATTGAATATCGTGCAGACCGCATTATATGATAACGGAAAGTTTACCATTAAATATAATTCCGATTTGGAAAAATATCTTTACGGACTGCAGCAGAATTTTACAAAGCTGAGCCTGCCGGTCATGATGTCCTTTAAGTCCGTGTATTCTTTCCGGCTGTACGAATTGCTAAAGTCAAAGGCATATTATCCGAGGGATAAAAAGCAGGCAGAAAATTTATTCCGGATCACATTTTCCCTGTCGGAGTTAAAGCTGGACCTTGGGGCAGTCAATTCCAGTTACGACCGGGTGCAGAGGGTATTAAAAGGCAGTTCGCCGGATTATGACAAGGCGGTGGAAGCAGCGAAGGAGAAGACATTTGCCCGCTGGGGGGATTTTAAAGACCGGGTCATCGATGTGGCGGTAAATGAAATTAATTCCATGCCTGAAGCCTGCATGAATGTGTCTTATGAATTAGGGAAAGCAGGGCGGGGCGGTAAGGTATATGAAGTATCTTTTATTGTAAAACTGACGAGCGGCATAACCGAATTGGTAGAATCGGAGGTGGTAATTGCACCTGTGGTTACTGCAGATATGGGTGTCGTGGAACTGATTGATGATCTGCTGGAAAATGAAGATATGCGCGTGAAAGATATTAAGGCCATTGCGGTTGCTGCAGAGAATGATTTTGAACTGGTAAAGAATGCTTATGAGATTTACCAAAAACAGAAAGTGAAGGCAGCTAACTTCACAGGCTGGATGATCGCGGCGATTAAAAACGGGTATAAGGATTCCAAAAAATATACAAGGAATAGTTTCCATGATTTTGAGCAGAATGAATATGATTTTAACCAGCTGGAATTGCAGCTGGTATCAAATTAAACGCTGATTTTGGAGTATACCGATATCTGCAGGTTTTGCCGTTCCTTAATCGTAGTCCCCGTATTTGGACGGCTGTGAATTCCGCCTGCTTTTGTATCTGTACCGGGTTTTTTTGTTATAGCGTGCTTTATAGTGTTTTCTGCCAGCGAAGCTGTAATTCTGAATCATGGATCTGATAACAAAAAACAGAATGAGGATGCCTGCTCCGGCGAGAACGCAGAGCAGTACTTTTTTTACATTTACAAAGATTACATTCTCTTCTTCTGTTTCTTCTTCCGGTACAGCCGAAGGCTCTGTCGGTGTATCGAAATCGTAGGACGAGATGTCAGCCGCTGCATCAATGGATGCGCTTCCCACATATACGCCGTTATAGCTGTAATCAATGAGGGCAATCTGATCTTCATCTTCCACATCGTAAGAAATGGAAGAGTGGATCTCCTCAAAGGAAGTGGTTTTGGGCAGGATAAGGTAGCTTTCCTTATTTAACGAAAGAATCGGTTTGGAATTACCGAAAATATCATTTTCTGACTGGAAGAAATCGGAATTTTCAATGTTGTATTTTGTTTCGTTCTCCGCTACGTTAACAACTTCAAAATTGCTGAATCCGTAGTTGAGCAAATCGATGGTATCCGTAAACTGATTGGGTGACTCCTCTTTCATGACGACGCAGATGAGCCGCATACCGTTCTGTTCCGCACATGTAACAAGAGTCTGGCGGGCTTTGTCGGTATATCCGGTCTTGCCGCCAATGACTCCTTCATATGTGTATTCGCCGGTTACGATCCGGTGGTGGGTGCGCAGGATGAAATCATCCGGCTGGGTGTCGGTGGGCTCGAAATGACGGGTAGGAGTATTCGACATTTTAGCCAAAAGTTCATTTTGGAAAAAAGAACGGGCGATGGTAGCCAGATCGTAAGCGGATGTATAGTGATTGTCATCGTGCAGTCCGTTCGGATTTGCAAAATGTGAGTCAGTGCATCCCAATTCTTTTGCCTTTTCATTCATCATGTCCGCAAAACCTTCAATGCTGCCTCCGATATGTTCGGCCACGGCATTTGCCGTTTCGTTGGCAGAACCGACAAGGATACCGTAGAGAGCTTCTTCCATAGTAAGTGCCTGTCCCATATCCATGCCCATATTAGAACTGCCGCGGGGAATGGAGAAGACTGCATTTTCGGAAAAAGAAACCATTTCATCCAGCGAGGAAGTCTCAGCGGCAATGAGGCAGGTGAGAATCTTGGTAGTGCTTGCCGGATAAAGCTGTTCATGGATGTTTTTGCTGTACAGGATGATTCCGGTATTAGCTTCCATCACAATGGCGGCCTCGGCTCCTATGGCCGGACCTTTCGGCCAGTTTTCAATTTCATTGGATTCTACGGGAAGCGCTTTTCTGTTTTCCATGTCCTGTGTCAGTTCTTCCAGGCTTGCCGCATAAGAGGGAAAAGCATAACTCCAAAAAGCATGGCAGAATATGTATAAAGAAAGCGCTAAGATTTTTATTTTATTCTTGTTTTTTTTAGTTTTTAAAGATAATTTCATTATATGTGCTCCTATAAAAATTCCGGTTTAAAAATTCTGATCTGAAAGTCTTAAAAAAATAAGTTCTTTTAATAATACACTATTTTTTGCGAAAACCAAACTGATTTGAAAAAAAATTATATGAAAATTTTTTAAATCAATCGCAAAATCCGCTCTTTTATTTTTTTTTCAAAGGGTGTAAAATAAGGCTCGGAGAAAAGGAGTAAACAATATGCGGTTAAGGAATATAACAGGTTCCAGGGAAATCATCGGTGAAAGCGAATTTGTGATCCATGATCCGGAAGGACAGAAAGGGAATTGGCCGGAGATTTTTGGGAACAATAATCCTATACACATTGAAATAGGTATGGGAAAAGGTCGGTTTATCATGGAAACGGCAAAGGCACATCCCGATATCAATTATGTAGGAATAGAAAAATATTCCAGTGTATTGCTGAGGGCGGTGCAGAAGATAGAGCAGGAGCCGCTTTCTAATGTACGTTTTATAAGGATGGATGCGGAGGCAGTCGCAGATGTATTTGATATGGAAGAGGTTGGGCGGATTTATCTTAATTTTTCCGATCCATGGCCGAAAGACAGACATGCGAAGAGACGGCTTCCATCGAAAGAGTTTCTGGCCAGGTATGACAGGATATTGGAAAAGGATGGACAGTTAGAGTTTAAAACGGATAACAGGGAGCTGTTTGAGTTTGCTTTGGAAGAGCTGGAGCCGGCAGGATGGCGGATAAAAAATGTTACGTTTGATCTGCACCATGATAAGGAAATGATGGAAGGCAACATTATGACAGAGTATGAAGAACGGTTTTCTTCCATGGGAAATCCTATTTTCAAATACGTGATTGTGAGACAGGGCAGAGGATGAATAGGTAAAAAAAAGCAGAAAGAGAGGTAAGAGAGTATGGAATACAAGTTTACGACAGAAAATTTTAATGCGGAGGTATTGGAATCCGATGTACCGGTGCTGGTGGATTTTTATGCCGACTGGTGCGTCCCCTGCAAGATGATGGCTCCCATCGTGGAAGAGGTTGCCGGAAGTTACGAAGGAAAGGTAAAAGTCGGTAAGTGCAACATAGAGGAAAATATGGATATCGCACAGAAGTACCGCGTCATGCACATTCCGACCTTTATAATCTTTAAAGACGGTCAGGCAGTGGAAACAAGTGTAGGCGCTCTGTCAAAGGCGGAATTGGAAAAGAAACTTCAGGGAATAATAAAATAGGTATTACCTAAGGACACTCGCACAGCGGGTGTTCGTTTCTTTGAAAGCGGCTGCGACAGGGAGGGATAGGAAGGATGTACATATTATTTTTCTTGGTGTGGATTATTTTTAACGGCACGGTGACTGCGGAGACGATCGTATTCGGGCTGGTGATCTCTGCAGCAATGTATCTTTTTATCTGTAAGTTTATGGATTACAGCATACGCAAAGATATCGTTTACATGAAATGTGCCCCATGTATTCTCCGATATATTTGTGTATTGGTGTGGGAGATCATAAAGGCAAATTTTGCGGTGATCAAGCTGATGACGGCTTCCCGGTATGAGCTGGAACCGGTTCTTGTACGTTTTAAGATAAATCTGAAAACAAAACTGGCAAAGGTGGTGCTGGCTAATTCCATTACTTTAACACCGGGAACCATAACGGTTACATTGGAAGGAGACGAGTATGTGGTACATTGTCTGGATAAGGAACTGGCAGAGGGAATGAATCATTCTATATTTGTGGATTTGCTCAAAAAGTTGGAAGAAAGGATGTAGATGGTATGGAAATAACGGGTGAACTGACAGCTTTAGAAGCGGCATACCGGACTGTTTTTGTGGGAGCGTTAATTTTTCTGGCATTGATGGTATTCCTTTGTCTGATACGGGCTGTAAAGGGTCCCAGTGTAGCGGACCGGATCGTAGCGGTTAATATGATGGGCACGATGGTTATGGTTATGATCGCCATACTGGCGCTTTTGTTAAAGGAAGGATATCTGGTTGATATCTGTCTGATCTATGCCATGATCAGTTTTCTGGCAGTCATTGTACTTACCAAAGTATATATGAGAGTACATAAAGAAAATGAGAATGTGAAGGAGGAGCAGGAGAATGGGGATCATTGAATGGGTGCGCTTTATGATCGGAACGGTGGTGCTTTTATGCGGGCTTAGCATATTTATTGTCGAAATATTTGGTATTTTTCATATGAAGTATGTACTGAACCGGATGCATGCCGCAGCAATGGGAGACACTTTGGGAATCAGTATTTCCCTGGTAGGGCTTATGATTATTTCGGGGTTAAATTTTACCACGTTGAAAATGGTTCTTATTGTTACTTTCCTATGGCTGGCTTCTCCGGTTTCCTCCCATCTGATAGCCAGACTGGAAGTATCGACAAATAAAAAACTGAATGAATTTTGTGAAACAGACATGATACTGACAGAGGACGGGGAACTTACGAAGGCAGAAGGCGTCAGGCCGGATACGAAACGATAGGAGGATTGTTTATGCAGGTATTTCAATATATTTTGCTTGGATTTTTAGTAATATGTGCGTTTTCCGTAAGTTTCTCAAAAAAACTCCTGAATTCCATTCTGATTTTTATGTCATACAGTCTTGTGATGTCGATTATATGGATCTGTCTGGAGTCACCGGATCTGGCCATCACGGAAGCGGCGGTAGGCGCCGGTGTTACCAGCGTGCTTTTTTTTGTGACACTTAAGAAGATACATGCAATTGAAGAAATAAAAGAAGAAGCGGATAGAAAGAAAGGCGGGGATGGTAATGAGTAAATTGAAGTCAGAGGAAGAATATCAGAAAACATTGGCCTTTCATTTCTTCCGGTGGTTATCGGGCAGCAGGGATCCTTATGTGGGTAAAGTAGAGATGCAGCCGCAGAAAGAGTATCAGGAAGAGGAATCGACCATTCAGGAGCGTATGTGTGAACATCAGATGATACGCGACAAGGTCTATGATAGGGAAAATAATAAATGGCTGTTGTTTTTCTGGCGGTTTTACAGAATCATGGCAGTGGTTTTCTGTATTGTGCTGGGGGCCATGCTGATTGTTACCGTTTCTTATCTGCCGCCTACGGGCAATGCATCCAATCCGGATAATAATGAAGTGGCAAAGAGGTATATAGAAAGCGGTATGCAGGAGACAGGGGCCGTGAATGTGGTTACCGGCATGATTCTTACGTATCGTGCCTTTGATACGTTCGGTGAAACAAACGTGCTTTTTATTGCAACCTGCTGTGTAATGATCATGCTGATGGCGGAGGATGCGGAGTTAAAGAAGCGGGAGCTTCAGAATGACCGCCGTTACGAACCCAAAAATGATGCGATTCTGCAGGGGGTAGCTACGGTTCTGGTTCCGATTATCTTTATCTTCGGTATTTATATTATTTTAAACGGGCATTTGTCACCCGGCGGCGGTTTTTCCGGCGGGGCAGCCATGGGAGCGGGATTAATCTTATATGCGAGCGCTTTTGGCTTTAAGAAGACACAGCGTTTCTTTAACGAGGAGGTCTATAAAGCTGCCAAGGTGACGGCGCTTTGTCTGTATGGGCTGGTTGGAATATATTATTACGTGATGGGGGCGAACGGATTGGAAAATCATATTCCGCTTGGAATTCCGGGGCATATTGTCAGTGCGGGCATTATTTTCCCCATTAACATCTGTGTAGGTATAGAAGTAGCATGTACGATGTATGCTTTTTATGCTTTATTCCGCAGAGGCGGTCTGTAAGAGGATTACCCTGTGGTATTGGGAAAGGAGTGGATTTTAAATGGGAGGCAGTCTGTTTTCAAATTACGGAGAAGCCGTTGCCATTTTATTGTTTGTAATCGGTTTCGGAAATCTGCTGCTGCAGAATAATTTAATAAAGAAGATCATTGGCCTGAATATCATGGATACGGCAGTATATTTGTTTCTGGCAGAAAAGGGATATATCAGCGGCAGGGCAGCGCCTATTGTGGTGGACGGAGTGCAGAGTGTGGAAGCTTATATCAATCCGGTTCCGAGCGGTCTTGTGCTGACCGGTATTGTGGTATCGGTGTCTGTTTCTGCACTTATGCTGTCGCTTACCATACGGCTGTACCAAAGATACCATACACTGGACCTGGACGAGATATCCCTGCGGCTGAAGAAGGAGGGGTTGTAAAAGATGACGGGACAAATGGAACTGGTGCAGAATTTTCCCTGTTTCTCCATTATGCTTTGTATGTTCGCCGGAATCATCAGTTCGGCTTTAAAAGGGAAAACTGCAAAAAGAATCAATACGGCGGTGCTTTGTATCAATATTCTGATGTCGGCAGCGGTGCTTTGGTTTACAATGCGGACAGGGGAATTCTATGTATATGTAATGGGGCGTTTTCCGGCTCCGTGGGGAAATGAGCTGCGGGTAGGGGTGATGGAGGCAGGCATGGCATTGTTTTTTTGTGTCATTATGCTCCTTTCCCTGATGGGCGGAAGGCATAAGCTGATTCAGGAGGTAGAAGAGGGGAAACATAATCTGTACTACATACTGACGGATTTGATGCTGAGTTCCCTGCTTGCGCTGATTTATACCAACGACCTGTTTACGGCATATGTGTTTGTGGAAATCAATACCATTTCTGCCTGCGGTCTGATCATGATAAGGCAGAACGGGCGGACCATAGAGGCGGCGGTGCGGTATATGATCATGAGTCTGCTGGGATCCGGTCTGTTTCTGCTGGGACTCTGCATGTTGTATGATATGACAGGACATCTGCTGATGTCCAATATCAAAGAACAGGTGACGAGTATATATCTTTCAGGTGCGGGCGGAAGTTACCACGTCCCTTTGATGGTAACGATTGCAATCATATCGGTTGGTCTTGCCATTAAGAGCGCGCTGTTTCCTTTCCATGCATGGCTGCCTGATGCTTATGGTTATTCCACGGTTTCTTCGGCGGCAATTCTTTCCAGTCTTGTTTCGAAAGGATATATTTTTCTGCTGATTAAGATTATTTACCGTGTGATAGGTTTTCAGGCATTTCATGACAGTAGGATCATAGATATCCTTTTTATCTTTGGTCTGATGGGAATGGTGTTCGGTTCACTGAGTGCAATAAAGGAGAATGACGTACGGCGGATGATCGCTTTTTCTTCTATTGCCCAGATCGGCTATATTTATATGGGTATCGGTCTTGGGACACAGGTCGGTATGATTGCTTCGGTATTTCACGTGCTTTCCCATGCGGCTACGAAATCTTTGCTGTTTATTGCAGCAATCGGTCTGACCGATGTATCGGGCGGAAGCAGGAAACTCACGGAGCTGACAGGCAGCGGATACCGGAATAAGATGGCTGGGGCGACCTTTACGGCAGGTGCGCTGTCTATGGTAGGCGTACCCATGTTTTCCGGTTTTATCAGCAAGCTGCTGTTTTCCCAGGCGGCAGTCCAGAACGAAGGGAAGATGCTGCCTACTTTGATCGTGCTGGGAATCAGTACCATTCTGAATGCCATTTATTTTATGAAGACGGTTATCCGCATTTATACGCCGGTAGAGGATACAGAATATTCTACGGTGACGTGGCAGGAAAATAAGGTATATGCGGTGTCACTGCTCTGCTTTATTGCACTGAATGTTTTTCTCGGTGTTTTATCACAGCCGATTGTGGATTTGATTGGATGGGGTCTGAATATGTTTGCATAGCGGTATGATGGAGTATACTGCAGAATAGAGGTAGATATGATGGTTGCAATGCTGTTTCCGATAATATTTCCCATCATCACCGGATTTTTATTATTGGTGATGAAGGAACCGAAAAGTAGAAAACTGCTGCTTGGAATGACCGGAGCTTCGCTGGTGGTTACGGGCTGTTCGGTAGTGTATGCACTGTTCCATGTAAAGGATCAGGAGGTGCTATTGTTCCGGCTGTCTGAAGCCCTGCCGATTTATCTGAAACCGGATTCACTGGGACTGCTGTTTTCGGCGGTAGTGACTTTGGTGTGGGAACTGGCCGGTTTCTTTTCTTTTGCCTATATGGAACCCTGTAAGGGAAAAAAGGAAGAGGGGGAAAAGCGGTTTTATGGTTTTTACCTGATGGTATTCGGTATACTGACAGGGCTGGGTTTTTCCGGGAATCTCGTTACTTTTTATATGTTTTATGAATTGATGACACTGCTGTCCATGCCTTTTGTCCTGCATGAGAAGAGCAGGGAAGCAATCATGGCTGGATTGAAATATTTATTTTATTCTTTCTGTGGAGCTTATATGGTGCTGTTTGGATTGTATTTCCTGTACCGGTATGGCAATACGCTTACTTTTACGGCGGGAGGGGTGCTGGACCGGACACTGGTTTCCGGAAATGAAAATCTGTTGCTGGTGGTATCCTTTTTCATGATAATGGGATTCGGCGTAAAAGCGGGTATGTTTCCGCTGCATGCATGGCTGCCGGCGGCGCATCCGGTAGCTCCGGCTCCGGCCAGTGCGGTATTGTCCGCGGTCATTGTGAAGGCTGGCGTATTAGGTGTTATCCGTGTGATTTTTTATATGTTCGGAGCAGATTTTATTCGCGGGAGCTGGGTGCAGGAGGTCTGGATGGTACTGGCATTGATCACGGTATTTATGGGTTCCATGCTGGCATTCAGAGAAAATGTACTGAAAAAGAGACTGGCATATTCTACGGTAAGTCAGCTTTCCTACATTTTATTTGGCTTGTCTTTATTACAGCCGGCTGCAATGGAGGGCGCTCTTCTGCACGTGGTGTTTCATGCCGTTATTAAATGCGGACTGTTCCTCTCGGCAGGAGCGGTGATTCATAAGACCGGAAAAACAAAAGTAGATGAACTGCGCGGTATCGGTAAAGAGATGCCGGTAACGATGTGGTGTTATACATTTGTTTCCCTGGCGCTTATTGGCATACCGCCCGCCAGCGGATTTATCAGTAAGTGGTATCTGGCGGAAGGGGCGCTGGCGTCCGGCATTCCGGTATTTTCCTGGCTGGGTCCTGTGGTTCTGCTGATCAGTGCGCTGCTTACGGCAGGTTATCTTCTGCCGCTTACGATGAAAGGATTTTTTCCGGGTTTGGGTTATTTGAATGACGGTCAGGAGAAAAATGGGAAGAAATTGTTCTTTTCCCTGAGAGAGGAAGCTTCGCCTCTTATGCTGGCGCCGCTTGTTGTATTGGCTGTACTGGCTGTCGTGTCAGGTATGTTTCCGAATCCGCTGACGGCTTACATTTCCGATTTTGTATCGGGACTTTTTTAGGGAGGAGCAGAATATGAGTGAAATTATGCTGTTGACAGTCATTTTATTGCCGGTTGCAGCCGGCGTGCTGGTATCTGTGCTTCCGTTTAAAAAAAGAAGGCACATGGAAGTGTTTCTGGAAACTTTAGTGGTACTGAATACTTTGTTTGTATGGTCATTGCTTATTAATAGTCCGGAGGAGAGATTTGTACTGGCTAATTTTACTGGGAATCTTACCATTGCCTTTAAAGTGGACGGAATGGCGATGGTATTTGCCGGATTGGTTTCGTTTTTATGGCCTTTGGCTACCTTGTTTGCATTCGAATATATGATGAAGGAAGAACACGAAAAGGTATTTTTTATGTTTTATACCATGACTTATGGAGTTACGCTGGGAATTGCGCTGGCGGGCAATCTGCTGACCATGTACTTTTTCTATGAGCTGCTGACATTAGTGACGGTACCTCTTGTGATGCATACGCTTACGAGAGAAGCCATATTGGCAAGCCGTAAGTATCTGTATTATTCGCTGGGCGGGGCAGCTTTTGCTTTCATCGGCCTGATATTTATTATTGTATATGGAAGTACGACGGATTTTGTACTTGGCGGTGTGCTGGATGTGGCGAAGATCGGCAGCAGAACCAATACACTGCTTTTGATTTACGTGATTGCATTTATGGGATTTGGCGTAAAAGCGGCAATCTGTCCTTTTAATTCATGGCTCCCGCAGGCAGGTGTGGCGCCTACTCCCGTGACGGCGCTGCTTCATGCGGTAGCGGTAGTGAAGGCCGGAGCTTTTGCCATACTCCGGCTTACCTATTATAGTTATGGTACGGAATTCCTGAGGGGAACCTGGGCGCAGTATGCCACGATGGCAGTGGTTATGTTCACGATCGTTTACGGATGCAGCAGGGCAGTGAAGGAGACACATATCAAACGGCGGCTGGCATATTCCACGATCAGCAATTTGTCCTATATTTTGTTTGGCGCGGTAATCATGACGCCTCTTGGAATGGTAGCAGCGCTTTCACATATGGTATTTCATGCATTTATGAAAATCTGTTCCTTTTTCTGTGCCGGAGCCATTATGTATCAGACAGATAAGCACTATGTCCATGAATTGGACGGCATGGGGAAAAAGATGCCATGGGTATTCGGCGCTTTTACCGTATCGGCGCTGGCGCTTATGGGCGTGCCCGGGCTGGCCGGTTTTATCAGCAAATGGAATCTGGCCAGTGCGGCGGTAGAGAGCGGTAATGTGCTGGCTTATTTTGGTATCGGCTGTCTGTTGTTGTCTGCGCTCCTTACGGCGATTTATATGCTGACAATTGTAGTGAGGGCATTTTTCCCGGCGGCGGGTTTCGATTACGGAAAGCTGGAGGGCATAAAGGACCCGAATTGGAAAATGATAGTGCCGTTGACGGTATTTGTAGTGATGATCGTGGTCTTTGGGTTATATTCCGGGCCGGTGGTGAATTTCTTTGAAGACGTAGCGAACGGAGTCTATTGATGGGAGGTGCCGTATGGAAGGAAATTTGATGTTGGGTTTTTTGGTATTTTTTCCGATGCTTGGCGCAGGGATTTCTTATTTGATCGGAAGGAAAAACGAAACGTCCAGGGATTATGCGGCGGATGTGGTCGTGACGCTGGAATTTGCGGCAATGCTGTACGTGGCTTTTCTGTTGCGGAGGGCGCATGGTATTTCCGGCAGTGTGGAACATGCATTCGGATACGATCCGTTTGTTTTCCGGATTCCGGAGTTTTGCGGAATGGGTATGAATCTGGCCGCTTATTCCGGATTCCGGGTGTTGTACGGATTGGTTGCGTCATTTATGTGGCTGCTGTCTACACTGTTTTCCAGGGAATATTTTGCAGCATATAAGAATCGGAACAGGTATTATTTATTTATGCTGGTAACGCTGGGGGCGACCATGGGGATATTTTTGTCGGCAGATCTGTACACAACGTTTATTTTCTTTGAACTGATGTCCCTTACTTCCTATGTATGGGTGGCGCATGATGAAAAAGCGGATTCGCTCCGGGCGGCGGAGACTTATCTGGCAGTGGCGGTTATGGGCGGCCTTGTGATGTTGATGGGGATTTTCCTCCTGTATCATACGACCGGTACTTTGACCATGTATGATCTGTACGAAATATGTGACGGTATTATGAGGGGGACAGGAGCGGAATGTGAAGCACAGAGGAGGGAACTGTATATTGCCGGGACATGTATGCTGTTTGGATTCGGTGCGAAAGCAGGCGCTTTTCCGCTGCATATATGGCTGCCGAAGGCACACCCGGTGGCTCCGGCTCCGGCGAGTGCGCTTTTGTCCGGTATTTTAACCAAGACAGGTATTTTCGGTATTCTGGTACTTAGCTGCAATATTTTTCTGCATGACGGAAAATGGGGAACGCTGATTCTCATTACTGGTGTGATGACAATGGTCTTAGGTGCGGTACTGGCGCTGTTTTCCGTGAATCTGAAACGTACGCTGGCCTGCTCTTCCGTATCGCAGATCGGCTTCATTCTTGTAGGTATCGGGATGCAGGGGCTGCTTGGGGAAGAGAACGGTCTGGCAGTGAGGGGGTCGCTGCTTCATATGGTGAACCATTCGCTGTTTAAGCTGGTGCTGTTCATGGCAGCAGGTGTTGTCTATATGAATATCCATAAGCTGGATTTAAATGAAATCCGTGGATTCGGACGTAAAAAACCGCTGCTTCATTTCATCTTCCTGATGGGAGCAATGGGTATCGGTGGTATCCCGCTTTGGAGCGGATATGTCAGCAAAACTTTAATTCATGAGAGCATCGTGGAATATGCGGAGGCGCTCCGGACAGGTCATATACAGCAGGGCATCCTGAATGCAGGCGCCGTGAAGGGAATTGAATGGATCTTTTTGATCAGCGGCGGCTGTACAGTAGCTTATATGTTAAAACTGTATGCAGCGTTGTTTATAGAAAAAAACAATGACAGTGGCCTGCAGGAAAAATATGATGCAATGGGCAGGACTTATATGAACAAGGTAAGCGCGGCATCTTTAACGGCAGGGGCGCTTTTGTTTCCCCTCATGGGTGTGCTGCCGGGTGTGATCATGGACCGGATCGCAGATATGGGGGAGGACTTCATGGGTTCATTTTCAGAAGGCACAACGCGCTATTTCAGTATCGAAAATCTAAAGGGTGCACTGGTTTCGGTTCTGATCGGCACGTTCCTTTATCTGGTTCTTATCAGGAAGTGGATGATGAAGAAAGAAGAGAATGGGACAATATATGTGAACCGTTGGAATAAATATTGGGATTTGGAAGAAGCCGTTTACCGTCCTCTGCTTTTAAGGGTGCTGCCGATGATATTCGGGGTAATCTGCCGTATTCTCGACAGTCTGCTGGACGGCATAGTGGTACTGCTTAGGAAAACCATTTATAAGGACAGCAAGATACCGCACGAACTGGAGGAAGGAAATTTCTTTACACATGTAATCGGAATGGGGATGGACCGGATTGTCTGCCTCCTGAACGCTACGATATGGAAAAAGGCTCCGCATAAAGCGGAGTATGAGCATAGGCTGGCAATGAAACACGAGGAGCTGGCGGAAGACGGAACGATAATTGGGAGAAGCCTTTCGTTTGGGCTGCTGCTGTTTTGTACAGGACTGATACTGACGCTGGTGTACCTGCTGTGGATGTAGCGCTTTACAGTTTCGGGTGCGGGGACGTCCTGTTCCGGAAACAGAAAGTCCTGCATGAAGCCGCCGCTCCCAGGATCAGCAGGAAATAGAAGCTGATGCCTCTTGTAATGCACATGGAGGCGGTAAGGGTACTGCCGGTGAAGACAGGGGCAAAAACCTTGTGGTACATGAGTTCCGATATTCCCTGTGAGCCGGGAAGGGGAAGCATGTCTACGGAGATATAGACGGATGCCTGCAGGGCAAGGATGGTCAGGGCAGGGTATCCGTCCAATCCCATTCCGCGGTAGATGAAACAGGGAAGCAGAAACAGACTGCATCTTTGTAAGAAGGTGCAGAAAGTAACAAACAGGATTTTGGATTTATGGGAAAGAAAAAAGCGGAAAGTACTTTGATAGTCGGTAACAATGCGGTGAATGGCCGCTTTTCTCTGTTCCGAGGGCTTGCAGAGGCGGAGCCGGATACCGGTTTTTTCTGCAGAAAGAAGAAGTTTTTCCATCCATTCCCCATGAAACATGACAAGCAGAAGCAAAACGACTATCAGCAGATTCAGGAACAGACCGAGATAGTATAAAGAGATATAACTGCCTAAATAGGTATTTATCCCGTCCTTCCAGAAAAGGACCAATCCTGTACCGGTCAGGACCAGAACCAGCTTGTACAGCAGGGCAACGGTCATCAGGGTAAGAGTGGCATCCCCCAGTGAGATGCCGTTTTTTTTCATAACAACGAGCTGGGCCGGCTGGCCGCCGGTTGCGGAAGGCGTAATGCCGGAAAAGAAAAAGCCAATGAAAGAATAGCCGAAACATTGGGCCAGGCGCGGTTTCCTTCCGATGGCGCGGAGAAGATACCATATCATAAAACCTTCAGCGCAGACATAAAATACGGCACAGGAAGCGGTCAGGAACAGAGCGAGGGGATGCAGTGTTTTTATGGCGGTATAAATTGCTTCAATATCATTTTGGCTGAATATGACACAAAAGGTAATCAGCATTAAAAGCAGGAAGCACAGCAGCTGAATTCCCCGGCTTATTATTTTCCTTGTTTCTTTTGCAGATCGGCGTTTCATAAGCAGCTCCTTAACATGCGGAGAGAGCCTTCGTATATGATATCTTGCGAATCGTATTCGTAAAAATCCCTCGGCGTAACCAGTGAAAAATGTTTTGAAAAGGTAAGCACTCCGTTTTCCTCCAGTATTCTTGCAATAAAAGAGGAACAAGTGTAATGGTTCTTCTGATAAAAAGATTTTCCCATAAGCAGGAACGGAAGCCCTATAATGCAATAATGGTAATGAAACCGCTTGCGGTAATCTTCCATAAGCTGAAGCATGATCTGTGCTTTCTGTTCCCTGGTGCACGGTATGCTGTAAATTTTATAGCGTGCCGTAGGAAAGGCACGTGATATTTGAAAAAGGTCTTCTTTTTCAAAACCGGCAAAGAAAGGAAGAAAAGGATTCCGCCTGCCTACGCTGTACGCTTCCCGCAAGTCTTTATCGAGGGATAAAACTACATGAATATAGTTGATCTTGATTACCTTCCGTATCATCCAGGCGAAGAGTCCCGGGGTATCTACCAGGGCGATATATAGTTTTTCCATGCCGTCACAGTCCTTTCTGTCAGTTAAACTGGTATATTTTCCTTGCGGTGCGGTAACCGGTTACCGTTACAAATCTTCCCGTTCTGCCCGGCAGGAAAGTGAACCCGCTTAAAGTCGTATAGCGGAGTCTGCGGTACATGCTCCTGTGATTGGATTTTATATAATTCCATAAGTCATTTCTTTTTTTCCATGCCTCATCGGAATTGATCAAAAGCAGGTGAATGGAGGAAATGGCCAGCATAATGGATATATTTCTCATCATGTATTTGGCCAGCTTCGGATATTGTTCCGCCACTTCCTGTATATCCACACAGTCGGCGACGATTTTTGTCACATAGATCTGCTGGTCGATACGTTTCTTGAGAATTTCTTCATTCACCGACTGGTCTTCACGGCCAATAAAATAGTGATACAGGTCGGTATCGATATAATATATGCTTTCCACATAAGGAAGCGGACGGTATGCAAAAATGTTATCTACGTAAAAGGTATGCTCCGGCAGGGTTACGCCGCTTTTTCTAAGGATATCGGTACGGAAGATAAGAGAGTGCATGACAAGATACTGCGAGGGGGAAAACATGCCGATATCATTCCATCCAAGCACCTGCTCTTCTTTAAATACGTTGCGGTATGCCATGGATTTCTTTTTGTTTTCATATAAATGGTCGTAAACATAATTACAGACGATCATGTCTGTCGGTTTCTGTTCCCTTTCCCAGTTCATGATCCGGAAAAGGACTTTCTGGAGAGAGCGGTAGTCCAGCCAGTCGTCGGAGTCCACAACTTTGAAATACAGACCCTCTGCTGCAGCAAGGCCCGCATTGACACCGGAACCGTGGCCGCCGTTTTCCTTGTGGATGACTCTGACGGTTTCAGGAAAACGCAGGGCGTATTCGTCGGCAATTCCGGGAGTGGCATCCGTGGAGCCGTCGTCTACAATGATAATTTCAGTTTCGTCCTTAAAAACAAGCAGCGAATCAATGCATCTGCGCATATAATCTGCGGAGTTGTAACAGGGTACGGTAAATGTGATGTATTTCATATTTTTCCTCATTTCTGCGCTGCTTTATTACGTATTCCAAGTTTGCGGATGCAGCGCTGACACAAACTTTTAATTTTGATTCCTTCATTCCGGTTCGGCAGATGTTTTACTATTTTTTCTGATTTTTGCGACCGGTTTTGTATGTGTTAAATATAAGAACGAAATCCGCATGGAAAAATCTTCATGGCAGATTCATAATTTTATGGTAAAAGAGAAAAATGAATTATTAGAATGGTAAATTCTGAAGAATTTCTAAGGATTTTATTATGGTTTACTGTCCGCGTCTGCCGCTCAGCTTTATCTGGGGAAGAAAAACAGAAATGATTGACTAATTTCTCTAAAATGATATAATAAATTATAGAATATTTTAATTATATCTAAAATATATAGCACCTAGGAGAAATATATGTTACACATTAAATCATTGGATGAAGGGCTGGATATTTTTAAGGCATTAGGATCGGAAGTCCGGATAGAAATCATTAAGATTCTTTTAGAAAATAACGGAATGAATATGAATGAGCTTGCCAATAAACTGAATATTACGAACGGAGCGTTGACGAGCCACATTAAGAAACTGGAAGACTGCGGCCTGATTGTTGTGACAAATGAATCGGCAGGCCATGGTAATCAGAAGAAATGTTCGGTGCGCCTGGATAAAATACTGATTGAGCTGGATGCACAGGAGGATTTTAAGAATGTATATCAGACAGATCTGAAAGTAGGGCATTTCTCGGATTATGAAGTGTTTCCGACCTGTGGCCTGGCATCCAATACGGCAATTATAGGTGAGGTGGATGATACCCGCTATTTTTCCCATCCTGACCGGTATAATGCAGATATTCTCTGGTTTACGAGGGGGTATGTGGAATATGTGATTCCCAATTTCATACCTTTCGGGCAGAAAATAGACCAGATCACGATTTCCCTTGAAATCGGTTCGGAGGCGCCCGGCGTAAACGATGTATGGCCTTCGGATATATCTTTCATCATCAATGATAAGAAAGTGGCGCTTTGGACCAGCCCCGGTGATTTCGGAAATATAAAAGGCATATTTACGCCGGACTGGTGGTACCCGAACTGGAATCAGTACGGATTGCTGAAAATTCTTGTTATCAATAAAAAAGGCACTTTTATTGACGGTCTGCAAGTATCGGATATTAATATAAAAGATTTTGATTTTGATTTCCGCAGTACCATTAAGTTTAAGCTGGAGGTAGAAGAGAGTGCGGAACATGTGGGCGGCCTGACGATATTTGGAAAAACGTTTGGTAATTATAATCAGGACATCGCGGTACGTATCAATTATAGTCCGATTGCGGAACAGACGGAGTAAAGACTAAAAAAATCCCTGCAGACCGGAAACAGGTTTGTGTCTGCAGGGATTCTCTGTCTGCTGTTTTAGTTTTTGCCCAGTCGGATCACATTCCACGAACATTTTTTCATGGTTGTAGTGAAAAGACCGTCGGAAAGTTCATAGTCCGATTTGCTGTAAGGAATAACCTTTTCCCCGTTTATGGAGTTAGTGATTTTCATATCATCGCTTTCAAGCGCCAGATACTCTATGACATGATAACCTTCAAAGCATCTTACATCGGCTTCAAAAAGGGCATCTTCTTTTACGCTGCGGTTTACGGCGAAAATAGTCACTTCTTCTTTTTCCTCATTGTATACGGCAACAGATTCCACATCGGTTACATCCGAATGTTTTTTGCTGTCATGTCTGGTAGAGTTTATAACACTGCGGAGCGCGGTGCCGCGTCCGAATTTGGAAGCGTGGAGGAACGGATAGTAAATGGTCTGTCTCCATGCGCCGCCGTCATTTTCGGTCATAATAGGTGCGATCACGTTGACTAATTGTGCCAGACATGCCATTTTCAGCCGGTCTGCGTGCTGTAAAAAGGTAATCAATATCAGTCCTACAAGAATAGCGTCTTCGAAATCATAAATATCTTCCAGTAAATGGGGCGCAATCTGCCATGGGCGTTTCTGCATCTCTTCGTTGTCACTCTGCATTGCATGGAACCATACATTCCATTCATCAAAACTCAGATTCAGGGTTTTCTTGCTGCGCTTTTTTGCTTTTACATAGTCGCAGGTAGCGATGACAGTATGGATGAAACGCTCCAGGTCCTGCGTTTTGGCAAAGAAATCTTCCGTATCGTTTTCCGGATTGCCGTAATAGTTATGGAGGGAAATATAATCCACATATTCATAAGTTTCTTCCAAAGTAGCAGCTTCCCATTCAGGAAAAGTAGGCATTTCCACATTGGAACTGCCGCAGGAAACCAATTCAATGGAATCGTCCATGGTTTTCATGGCCTTGGCTGTTTCGGCAGCGAGTCTGCCATATTCCATTGCCGTCTTATGTCCCATCTGCCAGGGGCCGTCCATTTCGTTTCCGAGACACCATGTTTTGATATGATATGGTTCTTTGACGCCATGGCTTTTTCTTAAATTACTATAATAGCTGTTTGTATCCAGGTTGCAGTATTCCAATAGATTCAAGGCATCGGAAATACCTCGGGTTCCCAGATTAACTGCCATCATGATATCGGAACCGGCTTTTTGTGTCCATTTGGAAAACTCACCCAGACCGAATTCATTGGTTTCCAGCGTACGCCATGCCAAATCCAGACGGGGTTTTCTCTCACTCTTAGGACCTACGCTGTCTTCCCAATAAAAGTTGGAGACAAAGTTTCCGCCGGGATAACGTATGATCGGTACATCCAGTTCCTTTACCAATTCCAATACATCTTTGCGGAATCCGTCTTCATCGGCTGCGGGATGTCCCGGCTGATAAATGCCGTTGTATACAGCGCGTCCCAGGTGTTCGATAAAAGAACCGTAGATACGCTTGTCTACCTCTGCAATTTTAAAATCCTTGTCGATGATCATCTTTGCTTTTGCCATTGTTTGTTTCCTCCTTTTTGATTTCACCTGATAGTATAATTACTGCTGCTTATATTAGATATTTCATCCATACGGACATTTCACCGCCGCCGCGGTTATCCCAATAGCAATAGGGGATAAATTGTAAATCCACATCTTCCAGGACAGGGGGCTGCGATGCATAAAGCGTTTGTCCGTCCCATCCGCCGGCGGATATTTTTTTCCCCTTTGCTTTTATGATACAGGTACCGCTTAAAATGGTTTCTGAATACGTTTCTTCCAGGGGCTGTTTTGTATTGATATAAATGTCTGCCAGATGGTCTCCGTTATCGGCTTCTTCCAGACAGTATACGAGCGGCCCCTTCTCTATCGCTGTTTTGCCTGCATCTGCCCGCACGTCAGGATGGGCATAGGTAAAGTGAGCGGGCATGTCAAAAGTGATCGTAATATCCGTGTCTGCAAAATGGTCTTCCAGATAAGCATATCCGTCTTTGATTTCCGGCTGTATCCGGACGCCTCCGGCGGTCAGCGTGAAATTGGCTGCGTAGGAGGGTACATGCAAGGCCAGACGGAAAGGCCGGCTGGTATCCGAGGCAATGTGAAGATGGACCATTCCTTCAAACGGGAAGCGGGTATTCTGTGTTATGGTAACCGTTCCCTTTTCGGTTCGAAAGGCAGTTTCTCCGGAGACGTACATATTTACCCAAAGGTCATCGTCTTTTCGGAAATAAATATACTCACCCAGACTGGCTAGCGTTCTCGCAATATTGGGCGGGCAGCAGGCTACGCCGAACCATTTCTGCCGGACCGGTTTCACATGTTCCATGGAGGTATGGCTGAGGCAGTTGCCGGGCCATACTTCCAGCGGATTGACATAAAAGAAACTCTTGCCGTCCATGGCGATTCCTGCCAATACGGTATTGTAAAGCGCCCGTTCCATGGCATCGATATATTTTCCGTTTTTTGTGATCTGCGCCATTCGGCGGCTGAATAATGCTAGTCCAATGGAAGCGCAGCTTTCGGAATAATTGCAGTCATTGGGCAGGTCGTAATCGGTGGTAAAACGTTCATATGCTCCCGAACTGCCGATCCCGCCGGTAATATACATACGTCTTTCTACAATGTTATTCCAAAGCCTCTCACAGGCCTGAAAGAGTTCCTTGTCGTCATAAGCCGCCGCCAGATCCGCCATGGCGCAATACATATAAGTTGCCCTTACGGAATGTCCTTCTGCCGATTCCTGTTCCCGCACCGGCTTGTGGCATTGGGAATATTCGGGAAGAAAGGGTTTCACATCTTTAAAAATACTGAACCAAAGCGGATTTTTATGTTCCGATACTAGGTAGTTGGGTTCCGTGCCTCTCCGGTCAATAAAATCTTTTGCCATATCCATGTATTTTCTGTCACCGGTGACTTCGGATAACTTAATTAAGCCGATTTCTACTTCCTGATGTCCGGGAACGGCGCGGCTGTATTTTTCCTGATGAAAAACATCACAGATCAAGTCGGCAAATCTGCGCATGATGTTCAGGAATTTATCTTTGCCGGTCACTTTATAATAGGCTACGGCTGCTTCCAGCAGGTGTCCGGCGGTATACAGTTCATGACCTTCACGCAGATTGCTCCAGCGGTGTTCGGGAGCCAGAATCGTAAAGTATGTGTTAATGTAGCCATCGGGCTGCTGGGCTTTGCCGATTAGATCAATGACTTCGTCAGCAGTTTTTTCAAGGCTGCTGTCCGGTTCATAGGAAAGGGAGTAAGCGACGGCTTCCAGCCATTTTGCAACATCCGTATCCTGAAATACCGCGCCTTCAAATGTGCCCTCTTTTAATCCGGCAGCCACCTGAAAATTGGAGATGCAGTGACTGGGTTCCGCATCAGGGATGCGGTCATTCAAAGTTTCCCATTGATAAGGAATGATCTGTTTCGTAACCAGACGGGTATATTTGTTCCAGAAAGGGTCGTCCAAATGTATATCCTTCAAAGGAAGGAGTTCTAATTTTTCCATGGTTTTTCTCCTGTCTTATATTCTATTTGTTGCCGGGTTTGCGCAGGCTGTTCCTGAGGATCAGATTGCAGTTGATCTTGTGAATATTAGTTTGGATACTGTCACTTCCGTTTTCCAGTATCTGCGTCATAATTTCTGCGGATTTCCGGCCGATGCGGTTAAGAGGCAGCGCCATGGTAGTGAGAGGCGGATTATATGCCTGTGCTGCTTCCCGGTCATCAAAGCCGATCAGGTCTAAATCCGTACCGACTTCTATTTCCTCTTTTGCCGTAAATTCGTAAACACCGCCAGCCATAACATCGCTCATGGCAAAAATGCCGCTGACCGCTTCCTCCATCAGGTTTTTGCAGGCGTGTATACTTTGGGTTTTGCTCCAGTTACCTTCCTGCACCAGATTCTTACGGAAAGGGATAGCAGCCTCTTTTAACGCCCTCTTATAGCCCTTCATCCGTTCTTTTGTATGCAGACTGAACATTTCTCCGGCAATCACTCCTATTTTCCGGTTGCCGTTTTTGATCAGGGCGGAAACAGCCTGATAGGCAGCTTCTTCGTCGTCAAAAATAACGGAGGGGATATTCGGATGGCTGGTGAAACTGTAAGCAACGACCAGCGGAACCGGAAAATGCTGCGGAATATAATTAATTTTCCG
This sequence comes from uncultured Lachnospiraceae bacterium, assembly GCA_910579935.1. Lineage (GTDB taxonomy): Bacteria > Bacillota > Clostridia > Lachnospirales > Lachnospiraceae > Kineothrix. The sequence continues at coordinate 52,998 of CAJTVQ010000010.1, read as the reverse complement.
GCAATGGGCTCCTATATAAATAATTCCGTCCACTTGTCTGGCTTTCATTTTGTCCAGTTCCGCTTCTACCCGCTTTTTATAAGTTTCCTTGTGATAAAAATCGTTGCTGTATTTTTTGTACAGCCGTAAATTCCCAAGCATGAATGTATAGCCCTGCTCATCGAAAAACTCATTAATTCCGTCTACGATCTCCGCACAGTTGAAAACAGTAATGTCTTCTGTAATGATACCGATGGTTTTTGTGGTTTTTCTTTTCAGATTTTTGGCCATATAATTCGGAATGTAAGACATTTCCTTTGCTTTATCCAATATTTTCTGTCTCGTATCATCGCTGACATTGGATTTGTCATTAAAAACATTGGAAACAGTGGAAATGGAAACATTACATGCTGCAGCAATTTCGCGTATAGTTGCCATACTATATAACCCTCTTTCGTTTTTTCCATAACCGGATGAAAAACTCTATGGTGCATTATAGCATAGTGAACCGTTTTAGTAAACCGTTTTACCACAATTTCGGTGAAAATGAAAGCACCGGATATTGTATGGTTCATATCCGGTGCACCGTTTTTGGATTATACAATTAATAAGAAAGCGAATATTCTCTTAACCTTTTACTGCTCCGGCAGTCATACCTTCGATAAAGTAGCTCTGGAAGCAGAGGAACAATACGAAGATAGGGAAAATGGCGAAGAAAGAACCTACTATCAACAGGTCATAGTTGTTACCGTAAGGGGTAAGCAGTGTTTTCAGACCGATCGGAAGGGTAAATTTCTTGCCGTCGCCCAATACCATGAAGGGCCACAACAGGTTATTCCAGCTGTTCATACCGTTTAAGATTGCCATTGCCGCGAAGGAAGGTTTCATGATCGGCAAGATAATACGGAAGAAAATCCCATATTCCGTACATCCGTCTACACGTCCCGCATCCGGAAGCGCTTTCGGAATACTGGTCAGGTACTGCCGGAAGAAGAAGATGGTGGATGCATTTGCCATACCCGGTATGATGATGGCAGAGAAGGAATTGTACATTCCCAAATCGTTTACCAGTACATACATGGGCATTAACAGGATTTCAAAAGGTACCATCATAATCAGTAAAACGCAGACGAACAGGAAATTTTTAAACCTGAATTCGTAAGCGGCAAAGCCATAAGCGACAAAAGCGCTGACTAACAAAACCGTAACAACCTGAACCAACAGCAGGATCAAACTGTTCTTAAACCACATCCAATAAGAATGTTTTCCTGTAAACAGGTATACAAAGTTTTTAAGGCTCATAGTGGAAAGGTCAAAATCAAGGTTTAAGCCGAATTTAATGATGTCGGCACCGGGCTTAAAGGATGCCAGTGTAATTGCGTAGAACGGAAGCATAACCAGTAAAAACAGAATGATGAAAAATATAAGGAGCAGGATTCTGGTGATCAATACTTTTGTCTTACCGCCTACGGGGTCTTTTGCAGTTGTCGTAGCTGTTCCCATACTTAATCCTCCTTCTTAAATGTTCCGTTCATGATCAGCTGTGCGATGTTAATAACCATTGCCACGATCAGAAGTACAATACCAACCGTAGCCGCGTATCCCAGTTTACTCTTTTCAATACCCTGTCTGTAAAGATATCCGACAATGGTAAGACCGATGTTCTTTGGCGAGTTGTTGCCGTTGAACATCATAAGACTTTCGGTAAACATTGCCAGACCGGCGTAAATACTGATGGTCAGTACATAAATAGTAGTAGGCTTTAACAAAGGCATCGTTATGTAGATGAATTTCTGCCAGGCATTTGCACCGTCAATAGAAGCCGCTTCATAATATTCCGTGTCGATTCCTTTCAGACCGGAAAGGAAGTACAGCATATTAACACCGGTCCAGCGCCAGCAGGCAATGATGAGCAGGGCTGCCATAGACCAGCCCGCGGATTTCAAAGGCTTCAGGGGTCCGGTGCCAAACAGCGCCATTACCTGATTGAACAGGGAAGTTTCCATTTCACCGAACATCAGGCGGAAAATGGTACCTGCTACAACGACAGAAGTAAGGGAAGGGAGAAAGAATGCCGATTTAAAGAAATTCTGCCCCCACATAAATTTGTTATCGATCAGTACTGCAAACAGCATCGGGAACGGAATCAGCAGTACTAAAGTTCCTACCATGTAGATTACGCTGTTAGAAACAGCTTTTAAGAATACTTTATCGGTTAATAGTTTTGTATAATTGTCAAATCCTATCCATTTGGGCTGCTGCCCCATCATTCTTTCCTGAAAACTCATCGTAAATGAGCTTCCCAGCGGGTAAAGCCAAAAAATTAAAAAGGTGAGCACAAAGGGTAAGACGAATACATAGGGGGCCACCTTTTTTGAATATAAAAATCTTTTCAGCATACCATCTTCCTCCTTCCGACATAGGTAATAACAAGTCCGCAGCGCGGGCTTATGGATGTATGTGTCTTAACACACAGTCTGTTATAAGGTAAAATAACTGCCATATATGGTATTTCATATATATGGCAGTTATTTATTCAGCGTATCATAACGCTATTTTGCGTATGTGATTACTGTAATTCCTGCTCAATCATTTCCTGAGCTTCATTCAAAGCTTCTGTTACATCCTGGCCGTCTTCGAAGATAGCATTCAATGTAACGGTGCAGAGAATATTGTTGATCGTAGGTGTTGCAGAAGTAGACTTAATTGTCCTGATATCACCTTTTACTTCGTTCAGTACGTCGAACGGATTGTTTACAAAGTATTTTACAAACTGGTTGTCAGGATTGTGTGTTACATCGTTCATTTCCCAAACATCCATGTTGCAGGGGTCAAATCCTAAAGTGTTCCAGATTTCAATGTTAGCTTCCGGAGAAATCTTAGCAAATGTTAAGAAGTCTTTTGCAAGCTGAACGTCTTTTGCAGTTTTGGTAACAACTGTACCTGTACCGCCGCCACCAACGGACATCAGAGGCTCGCCGTCTTTAACCGGAAGGGGAGCGATTGCGATCTTGCCTGCAAACTGATCCATGTAGTTGGTGTATCTGGACATTTCCCAAAGGGGCATTAACTGGCATGCATATTTCTCAAGGTTGTATTCGCCTCTCGCTTCATCGGTATCCGGCTGTCCGCCAGCGATTGTAGCGATTACGTTGTTATCCTGGAAGTCTTTTAACATGGTCAGACCGTCGATCATAGCCTGGGAATTAACCTGCGGATTTCCGTCTGCATCTACAAAGTCTGTATTAGCCTGTGCTAAAATAATAGATTCCTGCCATGTAGCGGATGTATCTGCCGTACACATGTAAACGCCTGTTTCGTCATAAAGCTTGATGCCGGCTTCTTTGAAATCATCCCAGGTCTTAATGGTCGTGTAGTCAATGCCTGCTTTCTCAAGAAGCTCTGTATTATAGAAAGCAACCATAGCGCCTACGTGGGTAGGGAATCCGTATACGGTGCCGTCTTTGCTGTAGATTTCCAAACGGGACTGTACGATGTCTCCCATGTAAGGTTCAACAACATCATTCAGCGCTTCCAGCGGTACGTCATCGCCTGCAAGGAAATCAGGGAATCTTCCTAATTCAATATCGGAGATATCCGGTGCGCCTTCGCCTGTCTGAACCGCAATCAGAAGTTTGTTGTGCATATCATCATAAGGCATAACGGTTACATTCAATTTGATCTGTCTGTCAGGATTTGCTTCGTTCCACTGCTTAAGCATTGTTTCAAAATGCTGTCCGTGAAGTTCAACGAATGTCCAGTATTCCAGTTCCGTTGCACCTTCACCTGCACCTGCATCGATTACGGATGTTTCCGTGGAGCTTGCTTCCGGAGCCGCTTCTTCCGTACCTGCTGCCGCTTCTTCCGTGCCTGCCGAACTTTCGCTGCCTGTGGTTGCAGAATCACCGCCGCCGCAGCCTGTCAGTAAGAGAGAAGCAACCATCGCAACACTTAAAAGCGCGCTTACTAATTTCTTTTTCATAGTTCTTTTCCTCCTTGTTTGCTTTTGAATCCGCAGATTCTAAGTAGTTCTTGGTTTTGCCAAATATTTTAGAAAAAAATGTATGATACAAAATTATATACAAACCAACTGGAAAGTAATATGTGAATAAAAGAATTTACATTCGTCAATTTGTATAATTTTTGTAGTTGGAACATTTCTTTCTGTAAAAAGTGTACAATACTTATCCGGCATTGTCAATAGTATTTTTGTTTTTTATTAAATTAGTTTAGAAAAAATTTTTTTCTAAATTACTTTTGATAATTTATAACTTTATTTGCTTGCCAAAGGTTATTATATACTATAAAATTTAATTCAAGCTAAACTAATTTATGGATATTTATGAGATATTTGGGAAGGAGCAGAGAATGGCAAAATTAATAATTAACGAAAACAAGAAGCTGGGACAGATTAATGAAGAGATTTACGGTCATTTTGCCGAACATTTGGGAAGATGCATTTATGAAGGATTATATGTAGGCGAGGATTCGGAGATACCGAATGTGAACGGTATGCGTAAAGATGTAGTGGATGCATTAAAGGAAATGAAAATTCCGGTACTGAGATGGCCGGGCGGCTGTTTTGCGGACGAGTATCACTGGAAAGACGGTATCGGACCGAAGGAAAACCGGAAAAAAATGATAAATACCCATTGGGGCGGTGTATTGGAAGATAATAGTTTCGGGACACACGAGTTTATGGAGCTGTGCGGACAGCTTGGCTGTAAAACATACGTAAACGGAAATGTAGGAAGCGGTACGGTACAGGAAATGTCGGAATGGGTAGAGTATATGACATTTGACGGCGTATCGCCGATGGCAGACCTGCGCCGGAAGAACGGCAGGGAGAAACCCTGGAAAATCGATTATTTCGGGGTGGGCAACGAGAACTGGGGCTGCGGCGGAAATATGACGCCGGAGTATTATGGCAATTTATACAGAAGATACCAGACTTACGTAAGGAACTATGACAACAGTAACCCGATCGTAAAAATCTGCTGCGGTGCGAATGTGGATGATTATCACTGGACGGAGCGGGTGCTTTCCACAACACACGATCAGGTGCAGGAGGGACTGCACGGTCTGATGGACGGGCTGTCGCTGCATTATTATGTGCATCCGGGCGGATGGGATAACAAAGGAAGCGCAACACGGTTTGATGAAAAGGAATGGTTTCTTACCATGAAGAAAGCATGGTATATGGAAGAACTGGTAAAAAAACACGGTGATATTATGGACAAGTACGATCCGGAAAAGAAAATCGGTATGATCGTGGATGAGTGGGGCTGCTGGTTTGACGTGGAACCCGGAACCAATCCCGGATTTCTTTATCAGCAGAATACCATGAGGGATGCGCTGGTTGCCTGTGTGACGCTGAATATTTTCAATAAGCACTGTGACCGTGTGAAAATGGCAAATATTGCACAGATGGTCAATGTGCTGCAGTCCGTGATCCTGACGGAAGGGGAGAAGATGATACTGACTCCTACGTACCATATCTTCCATATGTATAAGTATCATCAGAATGCACAGCTTTTGGAAAGCTTTGCAGAGACGGAAGAAATCGGCGTGGAGGAATACCGTGTGCCGGATATCAGCGAGTCCGTTTCCATGGATGCGGCGGGAAACATCCATATTACGTTAGGAAACCTGTCTGTAACGGATGCGAAGGAAATAGAGATATTGTTTGCGAAGAAGAAGGCGGAAAAGGTTACGGCGGATATTCTGGCAGGAAAGATGGATGCCCATAATACGTTTGAAGAACCGGAAAATATAAAGGAAAAGACATTTGAAGATTTTGTCGTGTCGGAGAACGGGAGCATTCGGCTGACCATTCCTGCCTGTGCGGTAATCCATATGGAAGTGAAAGCATAGATGGCAGAACGTTTTTGCAGGCGGTGTCTGGCAAAGGAAATGCCGGATGCGGAATATTACCGGAATATGTATGACTACATTCTGCATTTGGATGAGGATATCAGAACACCGGAGGAAAGTTATGAAAAGCGGCTGGCAGCCTGTAAGGAATGCGACAGTCTTTTGAACGGTATGTGCAGGGTATGCGGGTGCTTTGTGGAAATGCGGGCGGCGGTGGAGAAGAACCACTGTCCCGCAGTTCATAAAAAATGGTAAGGAGCAGGAGGATACGAGATGAGTGAAAACAGAGAGTTAAAATATAATACGGTTTGGATTGCGCAGAGGGCGGATCCTTATGTGTTAAAAGATGCTTCGGGCAGTTATTATTTTACCGCAAGCGTGCCGGCATATGACAGCATCGTGCTGCGTAAGTCGGAGACGCTGGCAGGACTGGCAGAGGCAGAAGAGACAGTCATATGGAGAAAACACGAGTCAGGTCCCATGAGCAAGCATGTGTGGGCTCCGGAACTTCATTATTTGTTCGGAAAATGGTATGTGTATTTTGCCGCAGGGGAAGCAGACAATATATGGAAAATCCGCCCCTATGTGCTGGAGTGCCAGGGGCAGGACCCGATAAGGGACGAATGGGTGGAGCTGGGTAAAATGCAGCGAGCCGGGGAGGATGAGTTTTCCTTTGAGGCTTTTTCCCTGGATGCCACGATATTTGAAAATAAGGGAAAATATTTTTATGTGTGGGCGGAAAAAACAGGCGTAGGCAGACAGATTTCCAACCTGTACATCGCAGAGATGGAAAGTGCAAATAAATTGAAGACGGTACAGGTTCTTCTGACTACGCCGGATTATGACTGGGAGCGTCATGGATTCTGGGTGAATGAAGGTCCTGCGGTAATTAAGAGGAACGGAAAAATCTTTATTACCTATTCTGCCAGTGATACCGGCATCAATTACTGCATGGGAATGATGTCCGTGAGTGAGGATGCGGATCTGCTGGATCCGAGAGTATGGAAGAAGGAACGTTATCCGGTTCTGCAGACCGATTATGAAAAGGGAATTTACGGACCGGGGCATAATTCTTTTACTGTGGATGAGGAGGGCAATGACATTGTGGTATTCCATGCCCGTACGGAAACGGAAATTGTGGGGGATCCGCTGTACAATCCGAACCGTCATGCCATGTTGATGAAGCTGGAATGGGATGAGGACGGCAATCCGGTATTCCGTTTTTCGTAAAAAGTTTTCCGGCAGGTGACAATGATCAGACATTGCGGATGGTATATTACAAATAAGCGGGCGGAATTATGGATAAAATGTTTTTTGGGATAAAGACGACAGAAATCAATACGGATTACCTGACAGGGCTCTTTAACCGCAGGGGACTGAATGATATATGGGAGCAGCTTCCCCTGGACACGATGGTTCACTGTATCTATATTGATGTGGATAATTTCAAGCTGGTCAATGATATTTACGGACATTCCAAGGGGGATGAACTGTTGATCTTCATTGGGCGGCTGATTCGGAAAACCTTTGAGGAACAGATTGTAGTGCGTATGGGCGGCGACGAGTTCGTGGTAATCTGTGATGGAAAGCAGAGTGCTGTCTGGCTGGAACAGCAGCTTCCGGTTCTGCAGGAAGGGCTGAAAGGTGGGGAGTTTGATGAAAGCATTGAGGCAATGCTGTCTTTCAGTATCGGTGTTATTTACAATCAGTGGGTACGGGACGGTCTGAACCCGATGCTCCAGCAATGCGATGAAGCGATGTATTTTGTGAAAAAGAACGGAAAAGGCAGCTATATTGTCTATGACTGCATCCGGGAGCATGTGGAGAAACAGAAAGCAATCAAGGACAGGGCGCTTTTGGCATTGGAACGGGAGGAATTGCAGATTCTTCTGCGTCCGGTCATTCATCTGCAGGCTTCGGAAGTCTATGCTGCCGAGGTAGTTCTGCATTGGAATTTTCCCGGTTTGGGAATACTGGCGGAAAAGGAATTCATGCCTGTTTTCATTCAGTATGGAATTGTGACGCAGATAGATGCTTATGTTTTCGAGCAGGTGTGCCTTTGGAAAAGCCAGTGGAAAGATACGTCATTTGAACATATTGATGTTTATGTAAAGATATCGGGTTTTTACATACTGCAGAAAGGCGGAATGGAACATATCCGGCAATGTCTGGAGGAATACCGGATTGCGCCGGAAGAAATCAAGCTGTGCATCGATGAAAATGACTTTTTGGAAAATAAGGAAAGACTGCATTATGCAGTGGAAGCGCTGATACATATGGGGTTACGGATAGCCATTAATAATTTCGGTTCCGCATCTTCTTTTATGGTGCTGCAGAATATTCCTTCGCAGGTTTTAAAACTGGATGCAAAACTGTCGGTGGCAGAGGCGGAAAATGAAGCGGCAGTCTGTATACTGAAGAATGTCATCAGTTTGGGCAGGGACTTGCACCGCTATATTATGGCACAGGAAATTAAGGATGCGGGGCAGGTGGAAATGCTTGCCAATTACGGGGCACAGTTCGGTACCGGTGATTTTTACGGAGAGCCGGTGGAGGAAGTTGTTTTTTGCAGGCGTTATGAAAAAAGACTGTTCCTGATGAAAAATAAAATGCCGGTGCAGTTTTCTTTTGACGGACATCTTCGGGACAGGAAAGACGAATATGAAGGGCAGTATATGGGAGAGAATCTTGGTTATACCGGCGGGGTGATCCGCTCACAGCGTGCGCTTGCTTTTCCGGGAGGCAGGGTAAAAGAAAACGTGGTAATTCTTCCGAAAAAAATCATGTACAGCGATAATTATTCTATTTGTTTCTGGGTAAACCCCGATGTGGAACAGGCATGGACCAGTGCAGTGTATGTGACATTTGCGGATGGTTTTTTGAGCCTGATTCCCGATACGGGGCAGGGAACTTTCTGTTTCCGGATTAAAGACGACAGGGAGCCGAATGAATGGCATGATATTTTCTGCCGGCAGGCATTACCCGGGCAGTGGTCTTATGTATGTGCCACGTATGATATGGTGACAGGGATATCGAAGTTGTATTTTAACGGACTGCTGATAGGAAGCAGGGAGCATGTTCCCGGTTTGAAGGTTGTGGAAAAGATTATGCTGGGCGGGGATGAGTACCAGAAGTCTTTTCAGGGGAAACTGGCGGGTGTGGAGTTTTATCATTATGTAATCTCCGCGGAATTTGTACAAAAAAAGTTCCAGATATTTCAGAAAGATGAGACGTTTTTGGGGACGGATGGGAGGAAGTAAAGAGATTTTGGGGAAAAGGACGCAACGGCCATATGGATTTATGCACTACGTATTTTTGTAAGCAAATGATATTTAGTAGTTGCTTTTCACGTTAATCTTCTATATAATTTAATTACATCTAAAATAATTTACAAAAAATTAAATAAGATTGGGGGCAATGGAATGAACAGATGGTGTAAAAAGGCGGTAAGTACAGTGACCGCAGCCGCAGCAGTGACCGGAATGCTGGCGGGATGCGGCAGTAAGGAAATACCGCTGAAAGCGAAGGAAGATGTAGTGATTTCGTTCGAAAATGTATCAGTGCATGATCCTTCCATTGTGGAGTATGAGGATACCTATTACATATTTGGTTCTCATCTGGCAGGTGCAAAGTCTGCGGATTTGATGAACTGGGAGATGATAGGGGACGGCGTAAGGAAGATGAATCCGATTATTCCCGATGTGTTTAATGAAATGCCGGATGTGTTTGAGTGGTCGCAGAGCAATACTTTATGGGCGCCGGATGTGTTTCAGCTGGAGGACGGAAAGTTCTATATGTATTATTGTGCCTGCGAGGGCAGTTCGCCGTTATCCTGCCTGGGACTGGCAGTTGCGGATCAAATCGAAGGACCTTATAAGGACTTGGGAATTTTCCTCCGCTCCGGTATGAGCAGTGAGCCAAGTGAGAACGGGGATGTATATGATGCCACGGTATATCCGAATGTGGTTGACCCGTGTATTTTTTATGATACGGAAGGGCGGCTTTGGATGATGTACGGTTCCTATTCGGGCGGAATTTATATTCTGGAACTGGATAAGACCACGGGACTGCCGTTGGAGTCCGGTTATGGAAAGAAGATTCTGGGAGCAAACCATTTAAGAATTGAAGCGGCGTTTGTGGAATATAATCCGGAAACGGAATATTACTACCTGTTCCTTTCCTTCGGAGGACTGGATTCTACCGGTGCATATAATATCCGTGTCTGCCGCTCCAAGACACCGGACGGGCCATATTATGACAGCACGGGTACGGATATGATAGAATGTGCGGGTGATTCGGGTACTTATTTTGATGACAGGAAAGCGGAGCAGTACGGCGTGAAGCTGATGGGGAATTATAAGTGGACCTGGCACGAAGGAGAAAACGGTGAGGACAGAAGGGGATTGGTTTCACCGGGGCACAATTCTACTTTGTATGACGAGGAGACGGGGAAATATTTCATTATTTTCCATACACGTTTCGAAGGATTAGGGGAACAGCACGAGGTGCGTGTACATCAGATGTTCTTTAACGAAGCGGGCTGGCCGGTCATAGCGCCGTACCGTTATGTGGGCGAGACGATCGGACAGTATGAAAAAAAGGATGTGGAAGGCACATATAAGCTGGTAAAACATGGACGTCAGATTACGACCAAACTGAAGGAGTCGGTAGATATTACGCTGGAATCCAACGGAAAGGTGACAGGCGCTTATGAAGGAAGTTGGGAATTGACGGAAGGAAATCATCTGACGCTCACTTTGGGCGAGGAAGTGTATCAGGGAGTGTTCTGCAAGCAGTATGATGAGTTTGGCCTGAAGTATGTTATGGGATTTACCACATTGTCGGAAGAAGGGGTTGCCGTGTGGGGAAGCGGACTGGCAGCTTTGGATACCTTGAATTAGCAACGATATAATAATGCACCCTGCGGGGACGTTTATAGGAACGCCTTCGCAGGGTGCTGTTTTTGTTTTGGCTTTTGTTTTACAGGGGCACGGCTGCATAACCGGGTATAGTGGCATTATGGGCGGGGATGTGGTAAAATATAATTGATATATGAGAGTTTGCTGGAAATGGTTGGATTTTGGAAAGGCAGGTAGGATATGGACAAAAGAGGAAAGACAGGGAAATCTGTGCTGGCTTTGTGGCTGGCGGGATGTGTTATTTTATCCGGCTGCTCTTCGGCCGATATGCCTTGGAACAGGCAGAGGGCTGCGAGGGAACAGCAGGAATTTGACGATATGGCGGCGGAATTGTTTTTGGAAGAGATTACCAGTGATACACTGAGTCTTCATTTCTTTATCGCAGACCCGGAAGCGTATGGAATAGAAGATTATGAGGTGACTCTGGGCGGCTATTCGGTGGATGATACAGATGAAATTATGGAAGAGATACGGGAGATTAAGAATGAGCTGGAAGGAATGGATTATGACTTGCTGACGAGGGAGCAGCAGCTTACTTATGAGGTACTGGATTATTATCTCAATACGGAGCTGGGCAGCGAGGGATTTGAATTGTATGCGGAACCCCTGAAACCGACGATTGGGCAGCAGATAGAGCTTCCCCTGATGTTTGCAGACTATATGTTCTATGATAAGCGGGATGTGGAGGATTATTTGGAACTGCTTTCCCAGATCGATGCTTATTATGGGGAGATCATGGATTATGAGAGGAAAAAATCGGAGGAAGGGCTGTTTATGTCCGATGCTGCTGCGGATGAGGTGATCGCATCCTGCGAGGGGTATCTGGAGGAGCCTGAGGAGAGTTTTCTGACGGACATGTTTTCGGAGAAACTGGATGCTTTGGAGGATATTACGCCTGAGGAGAAAAAAGATTTTGAGAGGCGGCATTTGGAAATTATGGAACAGGATTTCATTCCTGCTTACGAGGCATTGGTAGAAGGTATCGGAGAACTGAAAGGAACGGGAAAAAATGACGAAGGGCTTTATTATTTTCCGAAGGGCAGGGAGTATTACCAGTATTTGCTAAGTGCAACGGCAGGCGTCACTTATAAGAATATGGAACGGCTGGAGAAACAGATTTTAAAGAGGATTAACTGGGAAATGCAGATGATGCGGGAAACGGCGCTGGAGAATGAGGAAGTTTTGGAAGAACTGGATGATTATGAATTTGCTTTATCCGATGTGGATGATATATTGGCGGATCTGCAGGAGCAGATAAAGAACAGATTTCCGGAAATACCGCAGACACCATACCGGTTAAAGTATGTGCCGGAATCTTTAGAGGACTCATTTAGCCCTGCTGCCTGTCTGGCGCCGCCCATCGACCGTCCGGAGGATAATATGATCTACATAAACGGTTCGGAAGAATATGAAGACAGTGATTTATATACGGTACTTGCCCATGAAGGGTATCCCGGACATTTGTACCAGAATGTTTATTTTCATGAGAGCGGGGTATCCCATCTGAGAAATCTGCTGAAATATACAAGTTATTCTGAAGGGTGGGCTACTTATGTGGAATATCTTTCCTACGAATTTGACAACGGACTTATTCCGGAAACGGGCAGGGTGCTGGCCTATAATTCATCCATTAATATGGGGATATCGGCATTGCTGGATCTGTATATTCATTATTATGGATGGGATAGGGAGACTACGGCGGACTATTTATCCGAGATCATGGGTATTGATGACGGGGAACTGGTCGGGGAGATCTATCAGCAGATTGTAGGAAATCCCGGAAATTATATGAAATACTATTTGGGATATTTGAAGATTGCGGATATGAGAAAAGAAGCGGAGGAAAAATTGGGAGAGAAATTTCAGGAACTGGAATTTCACAGATTCCTGCTGGATATGGGACCGGCGCCGTTTACTGTGATCGAGAAATATTTCGATGAGGAATATTTGGGAGAAAAATAGAGGCAGACAATCATTGCTGATTGCTGGAATTATCGGACTTGTTTACAGAATAATAAAAAATAACCGCCCCTGTCTGAAAAACTCCGGCGGTTATTTTAAGCTGAATATTCTGCTCTTAGGAACTGTTAAGAAATATTAACAGTCGGCGTGACAGGATTCGAACCTGCGGCCTCTACGTCCCGAACGTAGCGCTCTACCAAGCTGAGCCACACGCCGTTATCATGATGTGTTCTGCAACAAATAAGATAATACAATATTTTATATGTATTTGTCAATGTTTATACTGTACTTTTTTTAAGAATTTGATATAATTCGATTACATGACTGGTTTTTGAGAGATTATAAACGGAAAGGATGGTGTGACAATGGCGGCAAATATTAAAAGTATGACAGAAGGAAAACCTATAAAGCTGATTTTTTCTTTTGCGCTTCCCCTCATGATAGGTAATGTATTTCAGCAGTTATATACGGTAGTGGATACGATGGTGGTGGGACAGGTACTGGGCGTGAATGCACTGGCAGCGCTGGGGGCATCCGACTGGCTGAACTGGATGATGCTTGGTATCATCCAGGGATTCGCACAGGGATTTTCAATTTTGATGGCGCAGGAATTTGGGGCCGGTAATATCCTCAGACTGAAGAAGGTAGTTGGCAATGCCATTATCCTGGCAGTAGTGAGTGCAGTTATTCTTTTGGTTTCCGGAGAACTTATGGTGCTGCCGGTACTGCGTCTGCTGCAGACTCCGGCGGCTATTATAGATCAGTCGCTGCTGTACCTGCGTATTATGTTTGCCGGCATTCCTGTGGTGATGGCTTATAACCTGTTTGCTTCCGTGCTGCGTGCACTGGGGGATGGGAAGACGCCTCTTCATGCCATGATAGTAGCTGCTATGATCAATATTGCCCTGGATTTGGTCTTTGTTATGCTGTTTGGCTGGGGAATTGCGGGAGCGGCGGCGGCTACGGTCATTGCACAGTTCAGTTCCGGTGTATATTGTTATGCGCATATCCGCAGGATAGAAATCCTGGACCTGTGCAGGGAGGACTATGCTTTTGAAAAGGATTTGGATAAGAAACTGATTTTACTCGGCCTGCCTATGGCTTTCCAAAATGCCATCATATCCGTGGGAGGAATGATCGTGCAGTCAGTGGTTAACGGGTTCGGAGTTATCTTTATCGCAGGATTTACCGCGACGAACAAGCTGTACGGTGTATTGGAAGTGGCGGCTACTTCTTATGGTTATGCGATGATTACCTATGTTGGTCAGAATCTGGGAGCGGGTTACTGGGACAGAATCAAAAAAGGAATGCAGGCCGCTGTGGGTATTGCACTGGTGACTTCGGCGGTCATAGCAGCCTGTATGCTGGTATTCGGACATCAGATACTGGGCTGTTTCATATCCGGCGGGCCGGAAGAGGTGGAAAAGACAATGGATATCGCATATCATTATCTGGCCATTATGAGCATATTTCTTCCTATTCTGTATATTTTGCATGTGGTCCGTTCTGCCCTGCAGGGGATGGGCGATACGGTTCTGCCTATGGTATCCGGTGTGGCGGAGTTTGTCATGAGGACGGGAACCGCTGTTTTTCTTCCGCTTCTGATAGGGGAAGAAGGCATTTTCTATGCGGAGATACTGGCATGGGCGGGAGCGGATGTCATTCTGGTCATCAGCTATTTTAAAAAAGTGCATTGAAACGGTTGATAGACTGTGATAAACTATATATTAATATATGTAAATCAGAGTATTTATGAAGGGCATAAGAGATGGAAGACAGGTTTTTAGCATTAGAGACATCATTGAATACAATTTTGGACAGAAATGTGGAGAAGGATGTCCGCATTGAGGAATTGGAAAAGATAGAGGAATATGCGGAAGGATTGGTTAATCTTTCAAAAGAAAAAAAAGCATCTTTAAAGGCAGTCATGAAAGCCTTTGAAAGGGAATTGTTCGATAGGAAGATCAGCGAGGAATGTATCGGGGGATATTACCTGATCCTGAAAGAACTGCTGAACATGGAGCAGGGATGGAAAGGAAAGAAATGTATCGTATATGGCAATAACTGGCTGTCGGATGAAATAGAGAACAAGATGCGCGCCAAAAATTATATTGTCTTTAATTGGAGTGCGGTGAATCCGGATTATTTGGATGAATTTGATCTGTACATATTATGTGATGAACCGTTAAAGATTTATGGCATTTCGGAAATAGAAGATAAAGAGAAGCTGGTCAAACTGTGGGACTATCTGAAATATAAATACGTGGTTTTTCCCAGTGTGTACGATACGTTGATGAATTTGGAAAAATCAGCGGGTGATGAGGTAAAAGGGATCGTGACCGGCGGCAGGAATGTGGGGAATGCCATACGCAGTGATCTGCTCCATATCAATGCTGTTTCCGTGGCAAACCGTTCACAGGATGTTTTTTATGATTTTAAACTTTTTTGTCAGGCATATGAGTCCATGCCTGGTCTGGAATATGCCATTATCGGTCTGACACCGTATTCCCTGCGGTATGACACTTCGAAATCAAAAGCGGAGTGGCGCCGCTGTCTGGTGTATTATCCGGTCGTAGAGACGATGCATAACTGCAAGGGCGCGGAACAGCTGATCGAATTGTATAAGACGGAACAGACGAAAGTAAGAAGACATTTCGAGACAGGCTATTTGGAGTCTTTATTCGATGTATTTAAAGAAATGGGTTATAAACCGGAGATCGGAGGAAATGCGGTTTTCGACGACACGGCTCTTACACAGGAAATGACAGAGCATAATATACGTGAAATCAGCGCCTTATACAGCCGTCCCTATACGGATATTCTGCTGCAGAACCGGGTGCTTTTGGAAGAATATGTACATTTCTGCAATATGAAAGGCATAAAAGTCATTTTCTTTATTCCTCCGTATACAAAGTGGTATAAGGAACATATGAAAAAGAGTTATTATGAGGAATTGCTGTCCGCTTTAAAGATCCTTTGTCCGAAATATGACGCACAGCTGATAGATATGATGAATGTATCGCTTCCGGACAGCTGTTTTAAGGATTATGCGAATATCAATAACATTGGCGCAGTAAAAGTGGCAAGTTATATCAATGAGGCATTGGATAACAAATAAAGATTCCGAAGAAAGAAAAAGTTATGAAAGCAGGGTACGGATTAGAGGATGTCAGGGAAAAAATCCTTTCCATGGCAGATGGTTCATACAGAGAATTTCAGGTGCGGCTTCTGCCGGAGGTGAAAAATTATATAGGAGTGCGTCTGCCTGCCTTAAGGAAGCTGGCAAAGGAGATTGCAAGGGAAGAGGGAGGCAGTTATCTGGAAGAAGCGCTTGACAGGGAACCGGAAAAGGAATTATTTGAAGAAATAATGTTGCAGGGAATGGTTATCGGGTATATGAAGGGAGATATATCCGATATTTTTTCTTATACAGAGAGGTTTCTGCCGAAGATAGACAACTGGTCCGTGTGCGACAGCTTCTGCAGCGGATATAAACATGCGGTGAAGTGCAGGGAACAGGTATGGGAATGGCTGGAGCAGTTTCTGCTTTCCGACAGGGAGTTTACGGTTCGGTTTGCGTTGGTGCTGCTACTGAATTATTATATAGACGATGTCTACCTGGAACGGCTGTTTTTCATATTCGACCATGTGCGGCATGACGGGTATTATGTGAGGATGGCAGCGGCATGGGCGTTATCCATGTGCTATATCCGTTATCCGGAGGAAACAATGAGATATCTGGGGGAGAGCAGGCTGGATAGTTTTACCTATAACAAAGCACTGCAGAAGATCATGGAATCCCGGTGCATTACGGCACAGCAGAGGGAGACAATACGGGGAATGAAACGGACAGGAGGATTATAAATGAGTGATGCGGCAGTTACATTGAAAAAGGGTGAAGGACGGACGCTGAAAGCCGGGGGGATGTGGGTTTATGATAATGAGATAGCGTCTGTTTCAGGCTGTTTTGAAAACGGTGATATCGTTGTGGTTCATGATTTTGACGGTTATTTCATGGGATACGGGTTTATAAATACAAATTCCAAAATTACCGTGCGCATATTATCCAGAAAAAAGGAAAACCGTATTACGGAGGAGTTTTTGGAGCAGAGGGTGCGGGATGCGTGGGAGTATAGAAAGCGGACGATCGATACTTCCAGCTGCCGCATTATTTTTGGAGAGGCGGATTTTCTTCCGGGCATTGTCATAGATAAGTTTTCGGATGTACTTGTGGTGGAATCACTGGCGTTGGGAATCGACAGGCTGAAACTTCTGATCGTGGATAAGGTAAAAAAAGTGCTTGCACAAGACGGGATTCAGATCCGCGGGGTGTATGAGAGGAGTGATGCCAAAGTTCGTCAGAATGAAGGAATGGAGCGTTTTAAGGGATTTATCGGGGAACCTTTTGATACAAAGGTGCAGATTTTGGAAAATGGTGTGAAATATACCGTGGATGTGGAAGACGGACAGAAAACCGGTTTCTTTCTGGATCAGAAGAATAACCGTGCGTCCATCCACAAAATATGCAGAGGGAAGAAGGTGCTGGACTGCTTTACCCATACCGGTTCTTTTGCCCTTAATGCCGGCATTGCGGGAGCTGCTTCGGTACTGGGTGTGGATGCTTCTTTGACGGGTATCCGGCAGGCGGAAGAAAATGCAAAGCTGAATCAGCTGGAGGACCGGGTAAAATTTATCTGTGCCGATGTTTTTGACCTGCTTCCGGAATTGGAAAAAAAGGGAGAGAAGTTCGATGTGGTAATACTGGACCCTCCTGCATTTACGAAATCGAGAAATTCCATTAAAAATGCAGTAAAAGGATATCGGGAAATTAATCTGAGAGGATTGAAACTGATAGAAGACGGAGGTTTTCTTGTCACCTGTTCCTGTTCCCATTTCATGGAACCGGGGCTTTTTGCCAAAACGATCAGGGAGGCGGCAAAAAGCGCCCGCAAAAGGCTGCGGCAGGTGGAATTTCATACCCAGGCGCCGGATCATCCTATTTTGTGGGCGGCAGAAGAATCTTATTATCTGAAATTCTATATTTTTCAGGTACGTGAAGAACGATGATATGCTGCTACATCGGCATCCCTAATGCATAGTTCCATACCATATCCCATATCTGGTTGGAGATGAAAGGAGTCAGGATAAAGGTAACCAGCCAGGGGGTGAAAAAGTAGATATACACTTCCCACTTGGAAAGGTTTCCGCGCAGCGAATCATTGGGGCATAGACACATCCGGCCCATGAACCGCATATGCCTGATTTGGAAAAAGATAAAATAGCCGATGACGGTTCCGAGAATGCTCATGATGATATCGGTAATATCGGTTGTTGCTGTTGCCTCCAGACAGAAAAGCTGGGAGGCTTCAATGATCACAGAAAATAAAAAGCCGTAAAAGATTGTGGTTTTGGCCGGCTGAAACTGTTTCCACAAGGTAGGAAGCAGAAGTCCGAACGGAATGAAAACTAAAAAGTTTTCAATGTAATGACTTATATTGTCAGTAAATCCGTAAAAAGGAATAAAATTAAATACAGGATAGAAATTAAGCTGGTACAAAGAAGGAGTATCCACGGCCATTAAAATAAGACAGATTGCCAAAGCATAGAGATACAGCCCGAACTGGTGCCGTTTCGGTAATCTGTACTTCATGCAAAATAATTGCAATATGATGAGAAATGGTATAACTCCTATATATGCAGCAAATGTATTGACACACAGTACAGTGAAATCAGACATTTTTATCCTCCCGGTAAAACATTTTCTTATAAAATCTAATTCAGTATAATACTGCTATATTATCCTTTTGTAAATAAAAATTGAAATTTTTTCTTAATTCTTTCAAATTTCAATTCCGCTTCCTTTTCCTATATTATACGCTTTTTTTCTTAAAGCACAATTTGAAATATCATTTTTTTGTGAATATTAAAAAAATTTAAGATAATTTTAAGGAATCAGAAGCCGGCAAACAGGGTGGAATATAATGGCTGACTGATTATCTTTCAAAATTCAGATACTAATAGCGGAACCGTTAATAAGTATTTGAGAGGAGAGTTACTATGGATAATCAACAGTTTCCCATCGGCCTTGGTCTTTCTCTTGCCATGAACCAAAAAGCAATGGATAATTTCTCCCATATGACAGAAGCGGAGAAGGAAAAAGCGATTGCTAAAAGCAGGGATGCGAAATCCAAAAGGGAAATGGACCGCATTGTCAGTTCGCTGGCAGCAGACGATGATGATATACTGAGCAGCTTTTTCGGATCGGATATAGGCTGACGGAACGTAAAAGGAAGGGATTCTGTTCGGATCCTTTCCTTTTACCCTGTTACTTATCAGTATATGACGGGTTACATTTTGTGAGTGTAATATTTTGTACAGATGCTATAAAGAAGCAGGAATGCTATGATCACTGACCAATAGCAATAAAAGATGGTTCTGCTGTAAAAGACACCGATCAGCATACCCATATAAACGAGGAACAGGAGGATGAAGAGGGAAGTCTGTACAGCCTTGCCGGCGATGGCCTGGTTTCGTTCGTCCGTATATTTCAGGCGCTCCCGTTTCAAAAGTTCTTCGTTATAAAGAATTTTTTTGTGCTGCAGCAGTTTCATGATACCGGCGAGGATCAGACCGGTTCCCAGGCCGAAATATAAACCGCATAAATAGGAATCGGAATCCAATAATCCGGTTAAAGCGGCGAGGCCTGCAGCCAGTATGGTAATACCTCCGATTATGATCAGCATCAGCATAATTTTATTTTTCCGTTTTATGACTTTGCGGAAATCGTCATTTGTTTTTATGTTTGAAGCGTTTTCAAATAAGCATATCATAAGTTTTCATCCTCCTCATTAAAAATAAAAATTTCTTCAATGGTTATCCCAAAATACCGGGCGATTTTGTGGGCAAGAATCAAGGAAGCATTATATTTTCCGTTTTCCAATGAAATGATGGTCTGCCTGGTTACATTGACAGCATCTGCAAGTTCATTTTGCGTAACTTTCCGGCTTTTTCTCAATTCCTGTATTTTGTTTTGCAAATTATCACATCCTTAATCGGTATATCTTTAAATGTATAGCGCGCTTTACATTTTTAGTATAGTTTGCTTTACATAAAATGTCAAGCACATTTTACATTTTTAAAATAAAACAGATTGCGCAATAGTTTTATTGACAATGCAGCTTCAGTGACGGTACTCTTTATATATCAGGAGTAACAATGAAGAACGGAAATGTGAGGATGGATTTAATGAATATAAGTGCGATGTGTATCAGATGTCTGATGGATAAACAGGAAGAGAGGATCAGGGGAATAGAAAACGAGGATAAGAAGGCTGCCTACCTGAAGGAGGCTGCGGGAGTGATCGCTTCGTCAGCAGAAGATGCCACGGCCCCGTATCTGGTGTATGAGATGAATAAGATTTACAGGCGTTACTTTGGGGAGCTTCCCGGTTATGAGCGGGAGAAAAAAGAATTTAATGTGCTGATGCTGGAATTGGAACCGGAACTGGAAAAAGGTATCCGTTTGGGAGGAAGTAAGGAAAAAGTATTGTTAAATGCCCTTAATTATGCGAGAACGGCAAATTATATCGATTACGGTGCAGCGAACCATGTAGAAAAAGAAACGCTGACAGAACTTCTGGAGGGAGCCAGGGAGGAAAAACTGGATGAAGGTACGTTCCAAATGCTGCAGAAAGATTTGGAGACAGCGGATGAGGTAGTGTATCTGGCGGATAACTGCGGTGAAATCGTAGCAGATAAACTTCTGATCAGGATTTTGCAGGAACAGTACCCGCAGGTCCATATCACCGTGATCGTAAGAGGGATGCCGGCATTGAACGACGCGGTGCTTCAGGATGCGGAGGAAGTGGGGCTGACAGAAATGGTGAAGGTGATCGGGAACGGCAACGGAGTGGGGGGAACCCAGCTCAGTCTGCTGTCTGATGAGGCTTTGGGAGCGATTCGGGCAGCAGATGTCATTGTGTCCAAAGGGCAGGGGAATTTTGAAACCATACATGGATGCGGGCTGAATATTTATTATTTGTTTCTGTGTAAATGTGAGTGGTTTACAAAACGCTTTGGAATGGAACGGCTGAAGGGCGTGTTTATAAATGAAAAGGACTTAAAATAAAGAGTTGACAAACAGAGGGGATATGGTATGATGAATCTTGCTGCGAATGAGTTGCAATCGCAAGGGAGGTTTTCATGCCGGATATATCAGAAATTATTTTGGATTCATTAATAGATGCTTTAAGATTGCTGCCTTTTTTGTTTCTTACTTATGCTGTCATGGAATATATGGAGTATAAAATGGGGGAAAAGACGAAAGCGGCGATTGAGAAATCGGGACATTTCGGTCCGGTGCTAGGAGCAGTGTTCGGAGTATTTCCGCAGTGCGGTTTTTCAGCGGCAGCTTCCGGTCTGTTTGCAGGCGGAATGATAACCGTGGGAACTCTGGTGGCAGTGTTTCTTTCCACATCGGATGAAATGCTGCCGATTCTGATATCGGAACAGGCGGATATCGGTGTCATTTTGAAATTGCTGGCGGTAAAGGCATTCATTGGCATGACAGCCGGTTTTCTTGTGGATCTGTTTGTCCGCAGAAAAGGGGGGACAGAACATTTTCGCCATATGCGTCAAAAGACAGACATGGGGCATGTGCATACGGATGGCCGGCCCGTTCGGGGAATGGATATCGTGAGGCCGGCATTGCTGCATGCCTTCCAGATTTTTCTGTTTATTCTGTTGTTCTCATTTGTCCTTAACCTGGTGATTGAAATGGCAGGGGAAGATTTTTTGGCCGGTTTGATCCTGGAGAAGCCGGTAATGGGGCATTTGATAGCGGGACTGGTGGGATTGATCCCCAATTGCGCGGCATCGGTTGTCATTACACAGCTTTATCTGGAGGGATTCATGAGTCTGGGTGTGATGATGTCAGGGCTGCTTGCAGGGAGCGGCGCAGGACTTTTGGTATTGTTCCGGGTAAACGATCATAGAAAGGAAAATGCGGGGATTCTGCTTTTGGTGTATGTAATCGGTGTAACAGCCGGTGTGCTGCTGGACTTTGGCGGAATTGCGGCATGGTTGTGATCGGTTTTACGGAAAAACGGTTATTTTAGAGAGATTTTACGGAAGGAAGATGAAGAGGCAATGAGCAGTCATGGTCATAACGGGGAAGAACAGTTTCCGGTTGATATTAAGAAAACAAAGCAGAGGGAAGAGATATTCCGGATCTTAACCTCTGCTTTGGAGCCGGTGAGTGCAGTGGATATTTACAGTTGTCTCCTTAAGACGATGCCGGATGCCGGTTTTGCCATATCCACCGTGTACCGTTCCCTGGCGGTGTTTGAAGAAAAGGGATATGTGGTAAAAACATCGCTGACAGGCAGCGATATGTCTTATTATGAATGGTGTCAGGGACAGCACAGGCACTATGCGGTCTGTTTGAAATGCCATAAACTGATACCGTTAAAGAACTGTCCGTTTGAACACATGAAAATAGACGCAGCGGAGAATTTCACGGTTACCGGTCATAGACTGGAATTGTACGGCTATTGCAAGGGCTGTCGTTTAGAACGGGAAGTTCCATGATGACACTATGCCGGTCGGTACTGAAATAAAAATTTCCCTGCCGGAAATGGAAGAAGGAAAAGTGTCGTTCCATATAAGTGAGACTGCTTATCGTATAGAATGTACGGTTTCCGTCTATACTTTTGATAGAAAAGAGGGTGTGACAATGAATTCTATTTGGACAATGACGACGGAAACAGATGAGCGGCAGCCGCTGAAGAAAAACCTGTCAGTGGACACGGCGGTGATAGGAGGCGGAATTGCCGGGGTATTAACGGCTCATTTTCTGAAACAGTCGGGGATCGAAACGGTAGTGCTGGAAGCAGACCGGCTGTTTGGCGGGCAGACGAAGAATACCACGGCAAAAATTACGTTGCAGCATGGACTCATTTACCATAAGCTGATAGAAAAAGTGGGAAAAGAGCGGGCAGGATTGTATGTGGAAGCAAACCGTGCCGCCATCGGTCAGTACAGGAGAATGGCGGAAGAAGAAAATATGGACTGTTTCTTTCGAAACTGCAATGCCTGTTTATATACGATGAAAGACGGGGAGGCATTGCAGAAGGAGGAAGCAGCGGCCAGAAGTCTGGGGATATGCGCTGAATATACGACAAAGACAGAACTTCCTTTTCAGGTAAAAGGGGCATTGTGTTATTATGATCAGGCGGTATTCCATCCCCTGCTTTTTCTGAAAAAAATTGCGGAAGGGCTGACGGTGTATGAAAACACGAGGGTAGTGGATGTAAAGGGGCATGAATTGATCACGGAGGATTACAGGGTAGAAGCAGAACATATTGTATTTGCCACCCATTATCCGTTTATTAATATTCCGGGGTTCTATTTTCTGCGGATGCATCAGGAGAGGAGTTATGTGCTGGCATTGCAGAATACCAGGCAGATGGACAATATGTATTACGGCATCGATCGGGATGGTCTGTCTTTCCGTAAGAGTGGCGATGTTCTGCTGCTGGGAGGCGGCAGCCACCGTACCGGGGAAAACAAGGGCGGCGGGAAGTACCGGGATCTCCGGATGGCAGCTGAGAAGATGTTTCCGGGGTGCAGGGAAGTGACCCGCTGGTCGGCGCAGGACTGTATGCCCGTGGACGATATCCCCTATATCGGACGGTATTCGGCAGAATATCCTGATTGGTATGTTGCCACCGGATTCCGGAAATGGGGTATGACCAGCGCCATGGCGGCGGCAATGCTCATCCGTGAGCTGATTACGGAGGGAAAGAGCCGTTTTGAAGAAGTTTTCACGCCGCAGAGACTGAATCTGCAGGCTTCGGCGGGGAAGCTGGCGGAGGAGGGGATGGAGTCGGCGAAGGGATTGGGGAAAGGGCTGTTTACGGCAACGCCCCGCTGTCCCCATATGGGGTGTGCGCTGGAATGGAACCCTGATGAATTGAGCTGGGACTGCCCCTGCCATGGGTCACGGTTTGACAGTAACGGGAAGTTGATGGATAATCCGGCGCAGGTCGATTTGGAAGTTTAGAATAAATTCATGCTTTTCATTGTGACAATTTTACGATATGATAGATATAGGAAATGGTAATTTCAGGTAGCGGTAAAGATATTGGAGCGGTTACCATCTCGGAAAATGGGGAGTTGGCGTATGCCGGTGGTTTTGGCGGCTGCGTCCGAAGCAGGAAAGGCATGGTTTTCAGATGAATAAAGATTTAAAGTTTGCGATACTTATTGATGCGGATAATATTTCGGATAAATATGTGAGTATTATCATGGAAGAGACGGCAAAGAGCGGTATTGCCACTTATAAGAGAATATACGGGGACTGGACCAATACCCGCCTTGGTTCGTGGAAGAACGTACTTTTGGACAATTCCATTACACCGATTCAGCAGTACAGCTATACCACGGGAAAAAATGCTACGGATTCCGCCATGATCATCGATGCCATGGATATTTTATATTCCGGTACGGTAGACGGCTTCTGTATTGCTTCCTCTGACAGTGATTTTACCCGTCTGGTGGCAAGGCTGAAGGAAGCGGGTATGCAGGTGATCGGCATGGGGGAAAGCAAGACGCCCAAGCCATTTATTTCTGCGTGTAACCAGTTTAAATATCTGGATATTATTTTCCGGTCGAAGGAACAGGAAGATGACAGTATTGTCAGAAAAGAAGAAGTGACGGCGGCGAAAACGGCGTCAAGAACCACGAAGGCGAAGAAAGGGACAAAAGCGGCAGCTGCAGTCGTAACGAAAAAGAGAAAAGAAGAGTTAAAACCCCAGACGGATCTGAAGATGATCAAACGGGCAATTCTTTCACTTGTGGAGGAGTGTTCGGATGATGACGAGTGGATTTTGTCGGCAGAGCTGCGCAACCAGTTGGGAAAGAGATTTCCGGATTTTGATGTCCGCAATTTCGGGCATTCCAAATTTTCTTCTTTTATTAACTCGTTAAATATACTGGACTGTGAGCAGGAGCAGAATATTGTGAAATTTAAAATTAAAGGAAAGAAGTGAAGGCTACGGGAACCGGTTTTCCGTTTCTGGCGGCTGCACTGCCGTCTTGATGCGGACCGTAATCTTCACCTGCTGCATTTCATCTATTGTATTTTGGCAATGCGTCCTGTCGCATAGCGGCCAAAAGTGTTTTCATAGAGAGCGCGGTATTCTTCAAAGGATACCTCGCATCCGTAAGTCATAATTTCCATTTCAACCCCGAAGAGAGAGACCAGATAATTCATGCATCCCATGCCGCCGCGCAGATAAAAATTTTTGCGGTTTAACCGCTGCCCTGAGTCGGGAGCCGGATGGACGGTGCTTTCAATTTCCAGCATAAAGCGGTAGTTTCCATAGTGCTGCTGCAATAAGTTTAAGGCTTGGGAACCTATGCCGCTGCCGCGGAAGCCAAAAGAAACGGCGAAATAGTCCAAAAGTGCTATGCCTCCGTTTTTTACTATGATGGCCTCTCCCAAAATCCGGTCATTTTCTGCGGATCTGAGACATATTTCCATAATTAATCCTCCGTAACGGGTAAAATAAAAAGTACCGACCCCATGACGCTTCGGTCACAAAATCAGTACTTCACGTGCGCCGCCAGGGGCTCGAACCCTGGACACCCTGATTAAGAGTCAGGTGCTCTACCAACTGAGCTAGCAGCGCATTTATTTCTGCGGAACAAATGAATATCTCATTTGCAACGCAAGTGTTATTATAGTATAATGTGTTTGAGTTTGCAATAGTTTTTTTAAAAAAATTTAAAAAAAATTAATAATATAAAAAAGCAGGGGAGAGAAAGAAGCAGGATATGATATTTGAAAGCCATGCACACTATGATGACCGGGCATTTGACGAAGACAGAGATATATTATTAAACAGCTTGGAGGAAAACGGAATCGGCGGTGTAATGAATGTGGGAGCCAGTCTCGAGACAACAAAGAATACCATAGCGCTGATTGAAAAGTATTCTTTTGTTTATGGCGCTGCCGGAGTGCATCCTTCGCATACGGGGGAATTGACGGAAGAAAACTTTACGCAGCTGGAGCAGTACTGTGCGCATCCGAAAATAGCCGCGGTGGGGGAAATCGGGCTGGATTATTATTGGAAGGAACCTGATAAGGAAATACAGAAAAAGTGGTTCGCGAGACAGCTGCAGCTGGCAGGGGAGAGGAAGCTGCCGGTGATCCTCCATTCCAGAGATGCGGCAAGAGATACGCTGGATATGGTGAAGTCGGTCGGCGTCAGTGAAGCGGGAGGCGTGATCCATTGTTTTTCTTATGGGAAGGAAATTGCACGGGAATACCTGGAAATGGATTTCTATTTCGGTATCGGCGGTGTGATAACTTTCCAGAACGGAAGGAAATTAAAAGAAGTGGTCGAATATATTCCAATGGAGAAAATACTGCTGGAAACGGACAGTCCCTATCTGGCACCGGTTCCTTACAGGGGTAAACGTAATTCTTCGCTGTATCTGCCGCTTATAGCAAAAGAAATTGCACAAATTAAGGGATTGGATTATGATGAAGTAACGGAAACCGCGCTGCGGAATACAAAGCGGTTATTCGGAATTGCATAGAAGTGGACAGGGCATTGCGCACAGATTGAAATACAGGCAGGACAGACAGGATAGAAAGGGCAGGAAGCATGGCATATTTAGGGACTCCCGGCAGTACGATTCAGATATTGAAAAAGTATAATTTTGTTTTCCAAAAAAAGTATGGACAGAACTTTTTGGTGGATACCCATATTTTGGAAAAGATCATTGCGGCATCGGATATCTCCAAGGAGGACTGTGTGCTGGAGATAGGTCCCGGAATCGGTACCATGACACAGTATCTGGCTGAATGTGCACGGGAAGTGACGGCCGTGGAAATTGACAGGGCGCTTATTCCCATTTTGGAAGATACATTGTCTGCATATGATAATGTGACCATTATCAATAAAGATATACTGAAGGTGGATATCGGCCGGCTTGCGGAAGAAAGGAACGGGGGCAGACCGCTCAAAGTGGTAGCGAATCTTCCGTATTATATTACGACTCCGATCATCATGGGACTGTTTGAAAGCGGCGTGCCCCTGGATTGTGTCACCATTATGGTGCAGAAGGAAGTGGCGGAACGTATGCAGGTAGGACCCGGCACAAAGGATTATGGTGCGCTTTCGCTTGCAGTGCAGTATTATGCCAAACCGGAAATCATCATGCAGGTTTCTCCGGCCTGTTTTATGCCAAAGCCAAACGTGGGAAGCGCTGTGATCAGGCTCGCCCGTCATGCGGCTGCCCCGGTGGACGTAGAAGACGAGCGGTATATGTTTTCCATAATACGTGCTTCTTTTAATCAAAGGCGGAAAACATTAGTGAATGGACTGGCCAATGCGGCAGAATTACAGATTTCTAAAGAAGAGGCAGCAGAGGCTTTGGAACAGATGGGGCTGGCGCCCACGGTCAGGGGAGAGTCTCTTACACTGTCACAGTTTGCCAGGCTGAGCAATATATTGACACATAAAAAGCAGAAAAACAAAAAAATATAATAATTTTGACATAAATTATTTCCTATGGTAAACTAAGACAGTAAAAATGGGGATATTATAGATTTCGAATGAACATGTAATGAGAGAAAAAGATAGATTTATGAGGTGAGCACCTTGGATAAGTACGAATATAAAGTACGTGCGGAGGAAATAAAGGCCTTAATTGCCAGAGGAGAATTTGCCGAGGCAGTCAAAATTGCAGATACCATCGACTGGCACAGGGTAAAGAGCGTGATGATGCTCTGTACCATCAGCGATTTATATAAAATAAACCGTAGGTTTCAGGAAAGTAAAGATATTTTATTGATGGCATATGAGCGACATCCGGGAGGCCGGCTTATCGTTTATTCTTTATGCGAACTTTCCATTAAGATGGGGGAATTTGTACAGGCGATAGAATACTATAAGGAATTTGTGCAGATTGCGCCGAAGGATACGGGAAGGTATATATTACAGTATAAATTATATGAAGCGCAGGACGTAAGCCTGGAAGAACGCATTGCGGTTTTAGAGGAGTTTAAGAAGCGGGATTATCGGGAAAAGTGGGCTTATGAACTGGCATATCTCTATCACAGGGTAGGATTGGAGACAAAATGCGTTGAAGAATGTGACGAGATGATTCTCTGGTTTGGCGAAGGAAGATATGTTTTAAAGGCATTGGAACTGAAACAGCTGCATCAGCCTTTAAATGAAGCACAGCAGGAGAAATACATTCAGATAAAACAGGGAATGGAGAGACCGCCGGAGGAGCCGGAAGAAGAGGAAGAGGTGGCGCAGGAAGAAGAACCGGAGGAGACTGAGGAATCAGAGGAAGCAGAAGAAACAGATACGGAAGAAGCATTAGGGGAAGAAACAGCCGGTTATGTCCCGAAGGTGAAAGAGGAAGCCGGACCGGAAGAAGATTTCAAAGTCAAGACGGTGGACTTGGGGCAGTATAATACCATTAATCTGCAAAAAGAACTGGCAGAAAGCATGAAAGAAATTTTGGGAGACGGGAGACATGAGCAGTCGGAAAAGGATTCTTTAGAACCGATCGTGGAGTCCATTGTGGCGCCGTTGCTGCAGGAAACCGGGGATATACTGCCGGGAATTCAGGAACCTCCCAGACAGGCGCTTCAGATTGGGGAACTGGAGTTTGTGGAGCTGGATGAGGCTGAAGAGGAAGAAGAACCAGAAACGGCCGTGGAAGAACCAGAGGAACAGGTACTGCCGCCCAAACAGCAGGAATCCCGCATCGCAATGGAAGAGGTGTTTTTTGAAGAAGATATAAAGGATATTTTACAGCAGGATACTAAAAGAATAAATTTAGGGGATACGAAAGAGATCGTGCCTGGAAAAAAGATGGTGTATCCGGTTACCCTGCCTTCGCGTTTTGCCATGACAGAGCAGAATGTACCGCCATATCAGATCGTAGAACAGCAGGAGCCGGATGAACCGGATGCTCCCGTCGGGATGCCGGAGACGATACAGGCGCAGCCCAATCTGTTAAAGCCCCATAAACCGTCGGGCTTTGAACAGATGCTTTCTCAGGAATATGACGGTCAGATCAGTTTTGTCGTGCCAAATAAAGACAAAGTGGAAAAACAGATAACCGGCCAGATGAACATAGCCGACATCATGGCGGAATGGGAACGCATGAAGCGGGCAAATGAGGAAAAACGGCGGGAAGATGTGCGGAAGCGTGTAGAGCAGCATACGGGAAATATGTTTTCGGAATTCGATGAGGCAGCGAAGAGAGAAGTTTCTGACGGCCTGATGCTTTCAGGGGAAGATACAGGCATAAATGCTGCGGACACCGAAGCGGCGGAAACTGGCAGCAGTGATAAGAGGAAACCGGAGAAAGCATTAAAAACAGAAACCGGGGAGAAATTACCGGTGGAAAGTGTGCCGGAAGAAGCGGGAGAGGATTTACCGGAAGAAATCATAGCGGCAGAGGAAAACATAGCGATAGAAGAAAGTATAGCAGAAAAAGACGGCGGAACAGCAGAAAATGTGCCGACAGAGGAGATAAAAGAACAGGACGGAATAAAGGCAGAGGCGGAAGACGTGGAGAAAGCAGCCAAAGCGGAGGAAGGTGGAGATAAGAAGGCGGAAAAATCCGTACAGGAAATGAAAGCCGCTGTACACGAAGAACATAAACCCCGTTCTTTCACTGCAGAAGAAAAAGAGCTGTTTGGCAGATTTGCCCATAACAGGAAAGCCAAAGAGCAGATCCTTCATGCCATAGAAGAAATGAATATGGACTCTTATAACGGCAATGTCATTGTGACCGGAGAAGAAGAAGCGGGAACGTTGGATCTGGCTAAAAATCTTGTGCGCATGATGCAGCTGACCGACCGCAATTTTTCAGGGAAAGTGGCAAAAATTTCAGGCGAGACATTAAATAAAAAGGACGTACCGGTGACACTGTCCAAGCTGTCGGACGGTGCACTGATCATAGAACATGCAACGGGTATGTCAAGCGGCACGGCCACAGACCTGAACAAGGCGCTGGCTAAAGAAAACAGGGGCATTTTTGTAATTATGGAGGGAAAGAAGGATGAAATGAATATTTTCCTTCGCAAGAACCGTGCGCTGATGGATAACTTTAATGCCAGAATCGATATAGAATCGCTGGACGATCAGGCGCTGGTAGAATATGCCAGACAGTATGCGGATGAGATGGAGTATTCCATTGATGAACTGGGGATTTTGGCGCTTCATACGAGAATTGCAGATATGCAGACCAGTGATCATGAAGTAACGGTGGCGGAAGTGAAGGAACTTGTGGATGATGCGATTTATTTTGCAGATAAGAAAAATCCAAGGCATTTCTTTGATATATTGTTTGGGAAGCGGTATGATGCAGAGGATATGATCATTCTTCGCGAGAAGGATTTCATGCACTATTAGCGCTGGCAAAGAAGTTCTGGGCGCTTAAAGGACGCTGTCTGAGCCGGGCTTCTTTTTGGAGGTTTTGTGTTTGGCTGAACGAGATAATAGAATAATAATAATCAGGGGGTAGTATTTATGGCAGCAGCAAAGAAAAAAACAAAAACAGTGCAGCAGAAACAGCAGGTATTTATTTCAGAAGCGGATCAGTATTTATTTGCACAGGGTACGCACTATGATATTTACAAGAAGCTGGGAGCTCATCCATCGGTAGAGGATGGGGTAAAGGGGATGTTTTTCGGCGTGTGGGCGCCTAATGCGGCAAGTGTCCATGTGATTGGTACATTTAATGACTGGGATGAGAATATGTATGAGATGAAGCGTTTGGGGCCGGGAGGCATTCATGCACTTTTCATTCCGGGGGTGGGCGTAAATGAGCTGTATAAGTTCCTGATCAGGACACCGGACGGAAGAAAACTGTATAAAGCGGACCCGTTTGCCAATTATGCGGAGTTCCGGCCGGGCAATGCTTCTAAGACAACGGATTTATCCGGGTTTGCATGGACGGATGAGGAATGGCTGAAGGAGAGAACGGGAAAGGACCAGACCAAAGAGCCTTTGGCAATTTATGAATGTAATATCGGTTCATGGATGAAGCATCCGAACGGGACGCCGGACGGTTTTTATAACTATCGTGAGTTTGCGGACCGTATTGTAGAGTATCTGAAGGAAATGAAATACACTCATATCGAACTGATGGGAATTGCGGAATATCCTTATGACGGTTCCTGGGGATATCAGGTGACGGGGTATTATGCACCTACTTCCAGATATGGAGAACCGAAGGATTTTATGTATTTGATAAATAAGCTTCATAAAAATAACATCGGAGTGATTCTGGACTGGGTACCGGCGCATTTTGCAACGGATGAGCACGGGCTCGCGGAGTTTGACGGACAGTGTATTTTTGAACATCCGGATAAACGGCTGGGCGAACATCCTGACTGGGGAACGAAGATTTTCAATTACGGAAAGACGGAAGTAAAGAATTTTCTTATTGCGAATGCTTTATTCTGGCTGAAGGAATTCCATGTAGACGGAATCCGTGTGGATGCAGTGGCCTCCATGCTGTATCTGGATTACGGAAAACAGGACGGTCAGTGGCTGCCGAATAAATACGGCGGAAATAAGAATCTGGAGGCAATTGAATTTTTCAAACATCTGAATTCCGTAATACTCGGTACGTATCCGGGATTCATGACGATTGCCGAGGAGTCCACGGCGTGGCCGAAAGTAACGGGAGATATAGAGGATGACGGACTTGGTTTCAGCTTCAAATGGAATATGGGGTGGATGCACGACTTCTGCGAGTATATGAAACTGGATCCGCTGTTCAGGAAAAATAATCACTATGCCATGACGTTTGCCATGAGTTACAATGATTCGGAAAATTATATTTTACCCTTGTCCCATGATGAGGTAGTGCATCTGAAGTGTTCCATGGTGAATAAGATGCCCGGGTATCAGGTGGATAAATATGCGAACCTGCGGGTTGGTTATACTTATATGTTCGGTCATTCCGGAAAGAAACTGCTTTTTATGGGGCAGGATTTCGCGCAGGAAAGAGAATGGAGCGAAGAGCGGGAACTGGACTGGTTCCTGTTAGGTGAGCCGCTGAACAAAGGGATGCATGAATATGTAAAGGAACTTTTGAACATTTACCGGAAATATCCATGCATGTATGAGGCTGATAACAGCTGGGACGGTTTTGAATGGCTGAATGCAGATGATGCAGAAAGAAGCACTTACAGCTTTTTCAGAAAATCGTCGGACGGAAAGAACAATCTTTTGTTTGTCTTGAATATGACGCCCATGATGAGGGAAAATTACCAGGTCGGCGTGCCGAAGAAGAAAAAGTATAAGCTGTTGCTGAACAGTGATGAAACGCGTTTTGGAGGAAATGGAAATGTGATACCGAAGGAGCTGACTGCGGTTAAGGAGCAGGAGCAGGTGAATTACAAAGATTACAGCATTACCTTTGATTTACCGCCCTATGCGGCTGTTGTTTTTGTTTTCTAAAGGTTAAGAAATTCATATATTGTGCCGAAATAAAGGGTGAACATATTATGTGTTCGCCCTTTATTTAAACGGCATTTATTAACCCTTAAATCTACACAGGACGGAGAGAATATGAATATTATTTTTGAAAATGACAGGGCGGAGAAAGAGGCTGTGAACTATGCTTCGGGAGTTCGTCCCAATTATTCCAATGTAGACAGGGTAACAACTTCACATGTAAACTCCAAAGGAGTATTCGCATTAGACATTTCTGGCACAGTTATGGATAACACCGCTTATGAAGGTCAGGGAAAGACCGCAGAAGACGTTATGCAGGATGCGGGGCAGATTGATGTTGCCACGCAGAAAGACTATATGGTAGTAATGTCTAATGTTATGTCTGACGAAGATTTTGCAAAGCTTCAGGAAGAAGGATATCATCCGGGCAATACGGAGATAGAGACGGTTGTTACGATTGTTGACGAAATTAAGGCGGCCCTGGTAAAAGGCGGCAGCAATATAGCCGGTTATACGGATGATCTGGATGTAGAAACACTGACCCAGATTACAGGAAGCGCAGCATTTGCGGAAGAGATTGTGAAGCAGTTTGGGGAACGCGACATACCTGTCACAAAGGAAAATGCGGAAGAAGTGATGAAAGCATATGATATGGTAACGCAGCTCGATGATCTGAGCGACGGTACGATAAAATATATGATCCGCAATCATATGGAGCCGACGATCGACAATCTTTACCGTGCACAGTACAGTGCTTTGGCAGACGCGGATAAGCAGGGCAGGGGATATTATCAGGATGATATCGGTTATTATGCAAAAAAGGCAGAGGAATACAACTGGCAGCAGCTGCAGCCGCAGATGGAAAAAGTGATCGAACAGGCTGGTCTTGCTGTTTCGGAAGAAACACTGGGGGACGCCAGGTGGCTGATTGAAAAAGGAATGCCTTTGACGGAAGAGTCCATCGACGCGCTTTATAAACTTAAGAATCTGGAAATACCCAATACGGTAGAAAAAATAGTTTCTGCCGCTTCTGCAGCAATTGCAGACGGTAAAAAGGCGGTGGCCGCAAATGCCGCAGATGACAGGTCAGCCCTGGAAAAAGCGATAGAATACATGGATGATGTGAATTCTATCAGTGACGAGGCGGTAGACAGAGCAGCGTCAGAGGGAAGAAAACTGAACCTGCGTATTCTGAAAGCAACCCAGCTGCAGTTAAATATGAGTGTCCGGGCGGAAAGCCATACGGTCAGCTACGGCAGCCGGCGGCTGATGGAAGAAGTAAGACTGCAGATGACAGTAGAAGCCAATCTTCGTTTGGTGAAGAAAGGTTTTTCAGTTGATACAGCCCATTTGGAAGAATTGGTAGATGCCCTGAAAGAGGTAAATAAGCAGACGGAAGATAAACTGTTTGGCGAGGGCGGCATAGGGACTGCGGGAAGCAGGTCGGAGTTGTATCGGAACACATTGTTTACCGTTCGTGAACTGGCCGGTATGCCGGCAGCGCTGGTGGGAAGATTTTCTTACCAAAGCAGAATTCAAATGGCTGTATCTTCCGGCGAAAAAGTTCTGACTCTGGAGACGGCATATGAGGAAGGCGCGGCTTTGAGGAGCGCATATGAAAGGGCGGGAGAAAGTTATGAGGCCCTGAAGACGGTTCCAAGAGCGGATTTGGGCGATTCTGTAAAGAAGGCGTTTCAGAATGTGGATGATCTGCTGAAAGATATAAATATGGAAAGAACGGAAGCCAACAGGCGGGCAGTCAGGATTCTCGGTTATAATCATATGGAAGTATCGGAAGCAAATGTAGAGGCTGTTAAAACAACGGATTTGATGCTTCAGAGAGTATTGAATAAAATGACGCCTGCCGCAACGATGCAGATGATTCGGGATGGAGTCAATCCTCTCTCCATGGATATGCAGGATTTGGAGAATTATCTGAATGATCAGGAGAAGAGTCCGGAGCAGGAATTTGAAAAATACAGTAAATATTTATATAAGCTGGAAAAGAACCATGCCATTACCAAGGTGGAAAAAGAAGCTTATATCGGTATCTACCGTCTGTTCCGTCAGCTGGAGAAATCGGATGGGGCAGCAATCGGTGCACTGCTGCAGCAGGGCATGGAGCCGACACTGAAGAATCTTCTGACTGCGGTGCGAAGCAGTAAAAGGCGCGGTCTGGATGTGAAGGTAGACGACAGTTTTGCAGGAATAAAGGCTGGCCATGGGCATAAGAGCATCTCGGAGCAGATAGAAGGCAGCTTTATGATAGGGTACTATCAAAAACTGGCGGACGGCATTTACGACAAATTAGACGGCAGCAAAATGAATGAAGTACCTTCAGACGGAGATATAAGTCTGGAACAGTTTGCCCAGATGCTTGATGAGGCGGAATCGGATGAAGAAGCAGAAGCCGCATACGTAAAACAGCAGGCTTCCCGGTTCAGACAGGATGTAGATGCGGAAGATGCGGTTATACGGGAATTACTGGATTTTGAACAGCCGGTTACCGTTGACAATCTGCTGGCAGCGGGAATGCTGATGAAGGAGCGCGGGAAGGCGGCAGAAAGGATGTATGAACTTGCCGCCGAGAGCGGCAGCAAAGAAGCGCTGGAGAAGGCGATGGGCAGGCTTCATGAAAGTATGACCGATGCGGATTCGGCAAACGAAGCGTATGGACAGTTGGTTCAGGTGTATAAGGATGTGCTGGAGGCTTCGGTATTTGAACGGGCGGATTCGGGCCGGATTGACATGCGGGAGATCAGCAGCCTGTATAAGCAGATTTCTCTCAGCGGCAATATGGCAAAAGAAGAGAATTATGAGGTGCCGGTCAGAATCGGTGATGAAGTAACTTCCATTAACCTGAAGATCGTACATAAGAACGGTGAAAACGGCAAAGTAATTGCATCCATGGATACGGAGCATTATGGAAAAGTGGCTGCACAATTCCAGCTGGCGGATAAAAACGGAGCGGGATATCAGTTAAACGGTTATATAGTATGTGAAAGCAGGCAGGGAGCGGATATTTTGGGACAGTCCGGTGGAGTATTAAAGAAAATGTTCCAAAATGCCGATATAGAAACAGGAAACATGAATGTAATATACAACAGCGGATTGGATCTGTCGCTGGCATCCAGGGCAGCATCCAGGGAGGAGGCCGCGGACACGGCAGAGACACAGCGGGCAGTGTCTACGAAAAAGCTGTATGATACGGCTAAGATTTTCATTCAGTATATACAGGAAAGGTAGAGGGATAGATTATGAAGATTTGTTACAATACATCGGCAATGATTGCCAATAACGCATTGAACAGGAATGACAGCAAGCTTGCCAAATCTCTGCAGAGACTGTCATCCGGCTTGAAAGTAGTGGAAGCAAAGGATAATCCGGCGGGAATGGCCATGGGAAAAAGAATGAATGCACAGCTGACGGGAATTGCCGCAGCAACCCAGAACAGCAGCGATGCCATATCCGTTATTGAGACTGCAGACGGTGCGCTCTCCGAAATACATGATATTTTACAAAGAATGAATGAATTGGCAGTCAAGTCAAGCAACGGTACCTGGAGCGACAATGACCGTGCGACAATACAGGAAGAGATTAAGCAGTTGAAAGCGGAAATCACCAGGATTGCATCCGATACA
Organism: uncultured Lachnospiraceae bacterium; assembly: GCA_910579935.1. GTDB lineage: Bacteria > Bacillota > Clostridia > Lachnospirales > Lachnospiraceae > Kineothrix. The sequence continues at coordinate 17,119 of CAJTVQ010000010.1, read as the reverse complement.
CAGTTCAATGGGGAAACTCTTTTGGACGGTAACTTTGACATGAAAGGCTATACCGATAATCCGAATGTAAAAGTCGGCTATTATTCGGATCAGGTAATCACCGGATTCTATCAGATTTCCATGGGCGCGACGATTAATCTGGATGCGAACGGCGATATACAGGATACCGTTCCCAGCAGTCTCGTGGGTCAGGCTGTTACAGGACTGACTATGGCTCCGGATGCAAAGATAACAGAAGTGAACGGAAATATCCTTAAGATTAAGAGCGATTCCAAGGCGGATTTTGAAATCAACCTGAAAATCAACGGAATGGGAGGCGCAACATCCGTTAATATAACCAATATGGAGCTGAATATAACGGGCAAGGGTGCGATGACGATGCAGACGGGTGCACAGGAAGGCCAGATTTTGGATATCCGTATCCCTACCGTCTCGTTGGAAGAACTGGGAATCAAGAACCTGGATCTGACAACGGCAGAAAGTTCCTGGGAAGGGATAGATAGCGTAAAGGGCGCTATCTCATATATTTCCAGTGTCAGGAGCCGCCTCGGTGCATATCAGAACCGTTTGGAGCATACCATCAGCAATTTGGATATTACGGATGAGAACATGACCGGCGCTTATTCCCGGATCATGGATGTGGATATGGCTGAAGAGATGACGGAATATACAACGATGCAGGTAATATCCCAGGCGAGTATGTCCATGCTGGCACAGGCCAATGAGAGACCGGCGCAGGTACTTCAGCTTTTGCAGTAATGAATCTTTGGCGTGATTCAGAAAGGCTTGGTTTTATATGACAAAGGAATTGAAACAGGAGTATACATTAAAAATCACACAGGCAAATAAGACACAGCTGGTGACGATTCTGTATGAGATGCTTCTGATCTATGTTGGTGAGGCGAAAGAGGCTCATGCCGGAGACTGCCGCGACGGATTTCGTGAGGGTATACGGAAAGCGCGGGGATGTGTGAACGAACTATTAAATTCCCTTAATTTTGACCATGAACTGGCAATGAATTTCATGCAGCTGTATCTGTATATCAACAGGGAATTAGCCAGAGCGGAGGTTCGCAATAGCACGGAGCCCCTGGAAAATGTAAACAAGGTCGTCGGGCAGTTTCATGCGGCGTATGAGAAGCTCGGTGTATTGGATACCTCCGGTCCGGTTATGTCTAATGTACAGAGCGTTTATGCCGGTCTTACCTACGGCAAAAACAGTTTAACGGAAAACCTAGCCGATCAGGGCATTGACAGGGGATTCCGGGTGTAGTTCTTCTTCAGGCAGCAAATTGATTTTTGCTGCCTGTTCTAATAAGAACTTGTACCTTTTTAGAACGGAGTTAACTTCGTAAATATAGCAGTCAATCAAATCGGGGTCCGTTACGCTGTCAAATCCGGTATAGGCATCTTCCAAAGCCCGGCGGGTTTTCTCCAGATCTGCTAAAATACTGTTTCTTTGAAGTTCTTTTTCACTTAATGCAGGAGTGTTATAAGTAGTCTGCCTGAAACATATTTTCATGCTTACACCTCTTTACAAAATTTTCCTCTTTTTCTAAGTATAGACAGCAAAGGTCTAAATATTCATGTAATATCAAAAAAGTACAGGTCATATATATATACCATAATTGGCGTGAACGGAGGCGCAAAGACCGGCATGGATTACTATATCAGCGGAATTATGATCGTGGGAGCCTGTGTTTTTGTATTGTTGATAGGGGCTTTTCGCAGAAAGAATGAGTGGATCGTTAATTTTATCTTTCGGGCAGTGACCGGAACGGTTGCTATCTTCTTCGCGAACGGATTTCTTGTTTCACAGGGAATTTCCATTGCGATCGGAATCAATCCGATTACCGTATTAACATCAGGAGTTTTAGGATTTCCGGGTCTTATTATGCTGTATGGAATAAATCTCTATAAGATACTATAGAAAGTGCCAAAGATTTATTCATTGCTTTTAAACACTGGACAAATCTGTTTTTAGTCGTTATAATCTGTTATAACAGTTCAGAACTTCAGGTGTTCGATGAATCAAGGTCGAATATTCTTTGGAACAGAAAATCGTTCTCAAAATTCCAAACCGATTTAAGAAAAGGAATATATAAGGAAAGGGTGGTGTGTATTTTAATTTTGTTATTTATTATTTTAGCTGCAGCCGCGGTCATGGATGTCTGCTTTGATAAAATATATAATGAATGGATCTGTCTTGCACTTATGGCAGGATTATCACATGCATTATGGAAAGGCGGGACAAGCGGGCTTGTATGGGCGTTGGTGTCCATGACCGTCCCGGTGTTTCTGCTGTACCCGCTGTTTATGATCGGATGCCTGGGGGCAGGTGATATCAAACTTATGGCATCTGTCGGATGTTTTCTTACCGTAAAAGACACCGTCATATGTATGGGCATTTCGTTTTTTATAGGTGCGGTTTTTTCTCTTCTCAAAATGATGGCGGAGCGGAATTTTCTATTGCGGATGAGGTATTTGTTTACTTATATGCAGGAGGTTGCAGGAAGCGGTGAGTGGAAGCTCTATGAAGAGGATTCGGGAGAGGATGGGGAGAACAGGAAAAAAGAAAAAATACATTTTGCTTTGCCTGTCATGATAGGCGTTATTCTATACAAAGGAGGTTTGATCCGGTGAAAAAAATTATGGCGCTCTGCGATGGGGAACAGGATTATCTGTTTCATATGGCAGACTATCTGGGAAAAAGAGATACATTTCCCTTCGCGGTACATTCTTTTACAAACACGGCACAGTTAAAGAAATTTGCAGACAGTAATGAAATAGAACTATTGCTGATAGCGGAGAATGTATATGAGAAAACAATGAAACTGCCGGTTCGGCATACGGTGATATTGAATGAAAGCGGAAATGAGGTAGGGGAAGAAGTGGAAAATATTAATAAATACCAATCTTCTGAATGTATCCTTAAGGCGGTCATGAATAGTTACATGGGCAGTCACGACGGTATTCCGAGACGTCTGGCTACCGGAAACCGGATGAAGATCATCGGTAATTATACACCCATAGGACGTAGCTTTCAGACTACTTTTGCTTTGAGCATGGGACAGATACTGGCAAAAAATCATAAAACCCTGTACTTGAATCTGGAAAGCTATTCTGGATTCGGGTATTTACTAAACCGGGAATTTACAACAGACATTATGGACGTCTTCTACTATTTTAACTGTGAAAGAGAAAAGCTGGCGTACAAAATGGAGGGACTGGTACAGTCTGTAAACGGATTGGATTACATACCGCCTGTTATGTCTTATCAGCAGCTGGGCGGGATAACAGGGGAGCAGTGGATACAGTTATTTCGGGAAATTGAGAAAATTTCGGAATATGAATATTTGATACTTGATCTGTCGGAACAGGTACAGGGACTGTTTGATGTTTTAAGGGAATGCTGTAATATCTTCACGATTGTAAGGGAGGACGGTATAGCAGAAGCCAAACTGCGGCAGTACGAGACTTTCATTCAATCCATGAATTATGAAGATATTACGGCCAAGACAAAAAAATGGAAACTGCCCGTGTTCCGCAGGTTACCGTCGGGAATTGAGCAGTTAACCCGCGGAGAGATGGCTGCCTGTGTGACAAAAATAGTAGAGGAGGAGATTTATGGGGGAAAATCCGGGGCATGAAGCAGAACGAGAAGGCATAGAGGAACGTAAACGGAAGTTAAAATCCATTATTTTAGAACGGCTGGATTATTCAAGGGAAACATCGGATGAAGAAATTAAGGATATGATAGACGGGCTGATCATAAGTGAGAGCAAGAAGCGGTTTATGGGGCTGGAGGAAAGAAACCGTTTACGACAGGAATTGTTTCATTCCATAAGGAAACTGGATATTCTGCAGGAGTTGATTGATGATGCAGGAGTGACAGAGATTATGATCAATGGTATGGACGGGATTTTTATCGAAAGAGACGGCCGCGTAAGCTCCTATGGAATGAATTTTGAGTCGAAAGAAAAATTAGAAGATGTGATTCAACAGATTGCCGCAGGCTGCAACCGGACGGTAAATGAGGCATCGCCTATAGTGGACGCCCGTTTGGAGAATGGTTCCCGTGTCAATGTTGTCCTGAGTCCGGTTGCCTTAAACGGACCGATCCTGACGATCCGCAGATTTCCGGAGCATCCTATCGGAATGAGGGAACTGACGGCAATGGGATCACTGACAGAAGAGGCTGCGGAATTTCTTTCCTGCCTGGTTCGGGCGAAGTATAACATATTCATAAGCGGCGGAACCGGCTCCGGCAAGACGACTTTTCTTAACGCACTGTCTGCGTATATTCCCAAAGATGAAAGAATTATTACCATTGAGGATAATGCGGAACTGCAGATTCGGGGGATACCAAATCTCGTGCGGCTGGAAACGCGTAATGCCAATGTGGAAGGGTGCAGGCCCATTACGATTCGGGATCTTATCAAAGCCAGTCTGCGTATGCGGCCGGACCGGATTGTCGTTGGGGAGGTACGGGGCAGTGAGGCAATTGATATGATGCAGTGTCTGAATACGGGCCATGACGGTTCTATGTCTACCGGACATGCCAATAGCTGCAGGGATATGCTGAGCAGACTTGAGACTATGATTTTAATGGGGATGGAGTTGCCTCTTATGGCAATCCGGCAGCAGATTGCATCGGGACTGGATATTATTGTACATCTCGGAAGACTTAGGGATAAAAGCAGAAGGGTGCTGGAAATTACAGAAATCAGAGATTTTGAGGGGAGCGGGATAAAAGTGGAGCCGTTATATGTCTTTGAGGAAGAGGGGGAGGATGCACAGGGGAGGGTAATGGGAATTTTAAAGAAAAGGGGGGAACTTAAAAATCATGGAAAACTTAAAGCTGCGGGGATTTATCTGTAAAAATAAAGAAAGCGCGGGGAAGGGAAGTTGGAAAGACAGGTTATCCGGAACCGGAATTTTGATTGGAATATCGTTCTTTTTTTATCGTTCCATATGGTCGCTGCCATTTTTGATACCGATATACTTTCTTTATCAGCGTGAAGCGCAAAAAGATCATATGCAAGAATGCTATAGAGAGACGGCAGTTCAGTTTAAAGATGCCATACTCGCCGTATCGGCTAATCAGAAAGCAGGTTATTCGGTAGAAAATTCTTTTAAGCAGTCTTATGAAGATATGGCGCTTCTCTATGGGAGAGAAAGCATTATATGCCGGGAACTGTATGCCATGGTTTCCGGAATGGAGAACAATAGGGTATTAGAAACGATGATGTATGATTTTGGAAAACGATCCGGTGTGACGGAAATTATGGAGTTTGCACAGGTTTTTGCGGCGGCGAAAAGGAACGGGGGAAATTTGACTGAAGTAATAGAACGAAGTGCGGCTATCATTGAGGAAAAGATAGAAACGGAGAAAGAAATACAGATATTAATCAGTGCAAAAAAATTGGAACAGAAAATTATGAATGTAGTACCGTTTGGGATTCTTCTGTATATCAGCGTTACTTCTAAAGGATTTTTTGACGTACTGTATCATAATCCAATTGGTGTTGCTGTCATGACAGTGTGTTTAACCGTTTATATCTGGGCCGTGTCTTTATCCAAAAAAATAGTCAATATAGAGGTGTAAATATGGTGGTGTTGTATGGATCGATATTAGGTTTGTTTTTGCTTCTGTTCTGTTTGGCAAAATGGCAGGGTGTGGGAGTATCTGCGTATTTATATGAATGGGGCAGAAAAAAAGGGATGTTCGGTCATGAGGATATTCGTAATAATATCCGTTTGCTGCAGCCGGACAGCGGGGGAAGGGCGGAAAGGGAAGGAGTATATCTGCGGCGGTTTTATATAAGTAAAATAAAACTTCTGCTTCAGATGATTTTTATCGGCAATCTGTTTGCTTTGTGCCTGTTTATCAAAAGCGGGTCAGAGCATGTGCTGAAAGATGGAAAGTATATTATCAGAAATGCATATGGGATGGGAAATACGGAAACAAATCTTCAGGTTAGGGCAGAAGACGAAAATGGGATGGCCGGACATCAGGAATTTACATTCATTGTAGAAGAACAGCAGTATGAGGAAATACTGGTGAAGCAGATGGCGGACAGGCTGGTACAGGATTTGCCGGATATGATATTAGGATGTAATTCTTCTTTGGAAGAGGTGCGGGCAGATCTGAATCTGATGCGGGAAGCAGAAGGTTACCCGTTCCGTATCGAGTGGGAAAGTAATGATTATTCCTGTATAGACTCAGATGGAAGCATAATGAATGAAGGATTAAAAGAGGAAGGAAAAGTGCTCAGTCTGACAGCCGCCCTTATCTATGGAACATTTCAGGAGGAATATATTTTTCCGGTACATATTTTTCCGCCTTTATACACGCAGGAGGAGAAATTTAAAAAGAAAGTATATGAAATGCTGATTTTACAGGAGGAACGGAATCGATGTGAAGAGCAGGTGGAGCTGCCGGAGCAGGTGGAGGGCAGGAAACTGATATGGAGTGAAAAAAAGGAAGAGGAAAGCGGTACGATTTTCTTTTTGATATGTATTGCTGCGGCAGTGGTTTATTTTCTGAGGGACAGGGAGCTGCGGGATAAGGTAGAGGCGAGAAATAGGCAGATGCTTTTGGATTATCCCCAGTTGGTCAGTCGGGTTGCACTTTATATAGGGGCCGGAATGACAGTACGGAATGTATTCCGGAAAATAGCCGGTGATTATCAAAAAGAGAAGAAAGCAGGAGGTGAGATGCATTATGCGTATGAGGAAATGCTGCTGACCTGTCATGAGCTGGACAGTGGAATTTCGGAGTCGGCGGCTTATGAACATTTTGGCAGGAGATGCCGCATGATACAGTATATGAAGTTTTCTAACCTGCTGGTGCAGAATCTTAAAAAAGGGAGCAATGGAATTTTAGAAGCATTGCGGCAGGAGGCAAAAAATGCTTTTGAAGACCGCAGAAATATGGCACGGAAATTGGGAGAAGAGGCAGGTACGAAGCTGCTTCTGCCGATGATGCTGATGCTTGGGATTGTTATGGTACTGATTATCATACCTGCATACTTTTCGTTTTCGGTTTAAGCTAAAATATGAAATATGAAAGGAAGAAAATATGAGAAGAAAATTGAAAAATTTTAAAGAGTTCATAACAGAAGAAAAAGGAATGGGAACAGTGGAAGTTATTTTAATCATCGTAGTATTGATCGGACTTGTGATCATTTTTAAAAAGCAGCTTCGGACGTTAGTGACAAATGTTTTCAAGAAAATAACAGAAGACAGTAATACGGTCATGTCATGAGAAAAAAAGGAGGGTATCTGACAGTATATCTGTCCTTGTCATTATCGCTGATTCTTTCTTTTATACTTACCGTAGTGGAAGGCGCAAGGCTGCATACGGTCCGTATGGAGGCAGAATGTATAGCTGATATTGGAATGAACAGCGTATTGGCAGAATTTCACAGGGAACTATTGGAACAGTATGATCTGCTGTTTGTGGATATGTCTTACGGAACTTCTTTGGCGGCAATAGAGAATTCCTCGGAGCATTTTAGACGCTATATGCAGAAAAACTGTAAAGGAAAAGAAGAAACCACGGGTAAAAATTTATTTTCGGCAAGAGACTGGCTGTCGCTTTCGGTAGATAAAGCCATGATCGGCGAATACTCCATAGCTTCGGATTATGACGGTGACGTCATGAAACGTCAGGCGCTGGACTACATGAAAGAAGCTTCTGTGGAGGGAATAGTGTCGGAGCTGACAGACCGGGTAAATCAGGTGAAAAATCTTGAGCTGGATACAAGAGATATCACGGCGGAAAGGGAGAGCATACAGGCTCAGATAGATGCCGTAGAACTGCCTGTTCAAGTGAACGAAGAAGGGGAGGAATACGAGATAACTTTAGACAATCCGGCAGACGGTGTTCATGCATCCAGAGGAGGTTTTACTTTAGAAAAAGTATTGGGAAGTGGTTCCTTAATTTCAGGAACCGTGATTCAGCCGGAAAATTATATATCCCATAGGGAAAAAAAGTGCGGAACCGGTATCCGGCCGGATTTCCGCCGCCCATCCGGAATGATAGACGGTTTATTGTTTGACTGCTATCTGTTCGATAAATGTGGATATTATGGTAAGGAAATGGAAAAATCGCTTTTGAAATATCAGATCGAGTACATTATTTTCGGTCAGGATTCGGATTTGGATAATTTGGAAAAAGCGGTAAAGCGGCTTTTACTATGGCGGGAAGTGGCCAATGTAATTTATATTTATACGGATTCAGGAAAGTGTGCAGAAGCAGAACTTTTGGCAAGCGCTTTAACAGCGGTTTTATTTGTGCCGGAGCTGGCGGAGCCGGTTAAGTACTCTATTCTATTTGCATGGGCGTATGTAGAAAGTCTTTGGGATGTGAAATGTCTTTTAAACGGAGGGCGGGTGCCTATCATGAAGACTGCAGCCGATTGGAAGACGGGTATTGCAGATGTGATAGGATTTTCAGGCGATATACCGAATGATACGGCAGGCGGACACGGACTGGGTTATGAAGACTATCTGAGAATCATGTTATGCCTGGAAAATGATACAAAGAAAAACATGCGGGTCATGGATATTATGGAAATGGATATCCGCAGGACACCCGGTAATGCACGGTTCCGTATCGACGCATGTTTTGACAGTTATGTGGCGGATATCTCCATATCCAGTGCTTTTGGATATGATTATAAAGTAAAAAAGCGGTACGGATATGACTAAAAACTATGAAGGGAGAAAAAGAACGATGTCCTCTTTTTGGAAACCTGTTTGTAACTATAAACATATCAAAAAAACATTTGTTTCTCCGGGCAAGAGTCTATTATTATACATATATAACATTCTATTATTCAGGTCATCTTTCGGGACCAAAAAGAGGATGTCGTTCTTTTCCTCCCTGCATGGGAGAAAGCTGAATGCCAGTATGGCAGTAGAGGCATCCATGGTATTGCCGCTTTTCTTCTTCTTTCTGATAAACATCCTGTTTTCCTTCGATATGCTCCGTCTTCATGGAAATCTTACGGCGGCGATGCATCAGACCGGAAATAAGATGGCTTTTTACGGGTATGCTTACAAAGCGGCAGCAGGAGATGAGGCTGTTTTTTCGGAGGTTATGGATAGTATTATTTTATCCGAAGGATATGCGAGAAATTGTGTAGTGAATATTTTAGGAAAGGACTATTTGGACCATAGCTGTTTGTCGTCCGGTGCTGCCGGTCTGCATTTTATGAAATCTTCCGTTATGAAGGAAAATGATGTGATTGAGTTAGTGGCTTCCTATTACGTAAAACCTTTTATAAAGGTAATGGGATTTCCTGATTTTCCAATGGAAAACCGCTATTATGGAAGAGCGTGGACTGGGTATGACGTAACGGGAGGAGCGATGGCTTCGGATGAGGATCCGATCGTATATATAACGGAGAACGGTACGGTGTATCATACTGCACGCAGCTGCAGTTATCTGAATCTTTCTGTGGAAGCGGTTCCTTATATAATGATACCGGAACTCAGAAATGAAAGCGGCGGGAAATATTATGACTGTGAAAGATGTGGGCGAGAAGGATATCAGGCTGTTGCATACATAACCGCTCAGGGAGGTAAAGTGCATGGTTCTTTAAAGTGTGCCGGTCTGAGAAGAACGATCTATGCGGTTCGTTTATCGGAAACCGTTGGCATGGGCAAGTGTTCTAAGTGCGGCGTTTGGAATACGGAGTATTGAAATAAAAAATCAGGAGGAGAAGGATATGCAGAGCGGGTGGATCATCGCTATTGTATGTATGGGTGTATTGGCCATTGCAGATGTTAAGGAAAAGGCAGTACCCAGTATATTTCTTATGATATTTGGTGTGATTGCAGTTATATATGCGGTATTGAACAGGGAGAAGGAATGGATGAATATTCTTTATTCCCTGATACCGGGAATTTTTCTTTTAATGGTAAGTTTATGTACAAAAGAAAGTATAGGTTATGGAGATGGATGGGCGGTTACGGCGTTAGGACTGTTGATAGGAGCGGAAGCATGTTTGCTGACAGTTTGTACAGGATTGGCTGTTTCTGCAATTTTTTCGCTGATTTTACTTGCCCTGCATAAGGTAAACGGAAAAAGCAGATTGCCTTTTTTACCGTTTCTAATGGTTGGATTGGGGGTTTTGGCAATTGGACAAAAAGGATTTTAAAACGATGGGCGGATATTTTACAGTGGAGGCATCCATGGTGATGCCGGTGGTTATAATTTTAACAGGCATGATTTTTTACCTGACCTTTTATTTGTATAACCGATGCATCGTGTCGCAGGATGCTTACATAATGGCGTTTAATGGCAGCCTGTGCTGCGGAAAAGAGGATGAAGAAATCAGGCAGAAGATGAAGAAGGAAAGTTCTGCAAGACCAGGCCAAAAGTATATCAGTACTGCACACGTTGGCTGGAATGCGCAGGTAGACAGAAAAACGGTGACAGTGGAAACGGAAGGAATAATGGCAGTGGTAGGATGGAATTTTGGAGCAAAGTGGAAAGTCCAAAGAATGTGTCCGACAGATTGCGTACGAAAAGTGAGGCTGGTTACAAGAATCAAAAGCGGTATGGAAGATAAATTCCGTACAGGAAAAAAATAAAAGAATAGGAATAGAACAGATATGAGTATGGGAAGTGTAAAATATTATAAAGACTTGAAGCATAATTATTTGATCATAAAGGACAGGGTGAAAGAAACAGGAAGTTATCAGCATAAAATGTTAACGGCAAACAGAATGAAATATTTTCTTGCCTGTAAAATCAGGTATGTGGATGAAGAAAGTCATTTTTATTATGAGATAAGTTCCAAGCAAAACCTGCCTTGTTTATTCGACAAAAGCCAGATGGATTATGGGCAGATTCGGCGGTTATTTGAATGTATGAGAGAGGCTTTGGCTGAATTGGAGAATTATCTTCTGGATAGCAGGTGCCTGGTTTTGCAGCCGGAATATATTTTTGGAAATCCTGAAACAAAAGAATACTTTTTCTTATATTATCCATATTACATGGAGAACGAGACGGAAGCGTTATATATGCCGCTGGCAGAATTCCTTGTGGAAAAAACAGACCATACGCAGGATGAAGCGACAGCTGTTGTGTATAAGATTTATGAGATGGCACAGGATAAGGAATTCATTCTATCCGTACTTTTGGATTTGTTTGTAGAAGAGGTGCCGGAAAGAAGGGAAAGAGAAGATGAGATCATAGATATGGCGGAAGAACCAGAATCACCTGTTATAAAGAATGCAGATTTTCCCATATACCCGAAAGAACCGGATGTGGAAGAAAGGGCGCCGAAACAATTGGCGGCGGCAGGAATATTGGCCTTTATGTGTATGGTATCGGCAGCCGGTGTTTTCAGCTTACAGTACTTTTATGTATTATCTGCAGAAGAAATGCTCCTTTCGATAGCGGGATGCATTGTTTTGGTTATTATGACGGCGGCTCTGCTTTTATATTTGATATTTAATATCTGTGGGAAAAAGAGGTATCGGAGCGGAAAGCAGGAGAACGCGGATACGGCAGACACTGCTTGCGTGGCGGATTTTTATCCGGAACCGATAGCTGTGGATGCAGTGATTCCGCGCAGGGAATTAAAAGAGTCGGTACGCAAGATTAAGAGTGCGGATACAGAAGAAATAGAATATGGAAATACGGTCTTTCTCGAAGATGCCGTATGTAAAACAGAGCATAAGCTATACGGAACAAATAAGGGCAATAAATACCATATTGATTTGGGACATCTTCCCTGTACCGTGGGAAAGATGGCGGGAAGCGTGGATGTAGTAATTAAGGATAGCACCATTAGCCGGATTCATGCGCGTTTTACAAGGAAGGAGGAAGGCATATGTGTGACAGATATGAATTCTACCAACGGGACATTTAAAAATGGGCTGCGATTAGAACCCAATGAGACAGTGCTGATTGAACAGGGGGATGAGCTGCGGTTTGGCAGGATGACATTCTGCTATCGATAGATTATTTCATTGACACGCAGGAAAGGAAATGTTACCCTTTACCATAGTGAAATGTAATTCCGTGTATACGGATGGAACGGAGAAAATATGGTTGAAAGGCAGCTGGATAAATTCTTTGCGGAAGAAGGATATGTGGGGATTCCCTCTAATTTACCGGAATTTACAATTTATTTTCAGATGGAGCCCACTTATGTGAATGTGTTCCATGTAGTTTTTTATCGGTCAGATTTGTATATATCAAAGGATCAATATCTGCATATTAAAGAAAAAATCAGGAATTTATTTTTAGAAAAGGGGATTTCCCAGATTCATATATTGTCTCTTATTGTATGCAATGACGGGAATAAGGCAAGGCAGCTTTGCGCAGACGATGCTATGTGCTGGATGATAGACCCGTATGAAAACCGGTTAATGATTTTTGAAGACCAGGTGAGTAATTTTTATGGGATGAAGGATAAGCTTGAGTATTTTTTGGCGCATTTGGAAGGGGATGAACAGACGGAAAGTATACCCAAAGCAGAAACCGGAAAACATAAAGTACCGATTATAACGACGGTTCTTGTAGTGATGAATGTCTTTATATTTCTATTATGTACATTTACGGGAGATTTGTTATATAATATAGGTGCAATTAGTATAATCGGGTTTTTGGAAAAACACGAATACTACCGGATTGTTACAAGTCTGTTTCTTCATTGGGATATCAATCATCTGGTCAGCAATATGATTGTTCTTTATTATCTTGGAGAAGTAGTAGAAGAGCACTATGGCCTGGTACGGTATGGGATTTTATATTTAACAGCAGGTGTTTGCGGTAATATATTATCCTTGGTATATGAATTCTGTTCTAAAACCGTTATGTTTTCTGCAGGTGCCAGTGGAGCGATATTTGGCGTAATAGGAGCATTATTCCTATTGGTGATCATCCATAAAGGACATTTGAGGCAGATTTCATTAGGCAGATTAATGTTTATGCTTGCGTATTCTCTGTATAGCGGATTTGTTGGAAGCAATATAAATAATGCGGCGCACATAGGCGGTTTTTTAAGCGGGGCAGCGATAGCATCTATATATCAATTTTGTAATCGGATGAAAACCCGAAAGAAGGTACAGAGTGTATAGTGGCTGAGAAAGGAGCATAGCTATAAATATGAAAATTAATATTTATTATGGCGGCAGGGGCCTGATTGATGATCCTACATTATTTGTTCTTAATAAAATGCAGGAAGTACTGGAAGAGCTTCGGGTCAGTGTAGAGCGTTTTCAGCTTCATGAGTTAAAAAACAGTATTACCACATTGCCACAGACCTTAAAGGAGGCAGACGGCATTATTTTGGCTACGACTGTAGAATGGTACGGGATTGGCGGATATATGCAGCAGTTTTTGGATTCTTGCTGGCTGTATGGTGATAAAGAAAAAATAAGCCATATTTATATGTGTCCTGTTGTTATGTCTACAACCTACGGAGAACGCGAGGGTAAACTGAATCTTGTATCTGCATGGGAGATTTTGGGAGGACGCCCATGCAGCGGAGTATGCGGATACATTGCGGATATTTCTTCTTTGGAAGACAATCAGGATTATATTACTCTGATCGAAAAAAAAGCGGAGAATATGTATCGTACCGTAAATCAAAAGATTGTCAGTCTGCCGGCCAGCAATCAGGCGATACGGCAGATGGTTTCCAGAACACAGATTGACTTGACGCCTCAGGAGTCCGAGCAGCTGTCTCAGTATGCTTCGGATGATCAATATGTTCAAAGGCAGAAAGAGGATATACAGGAATTAACCAGCCTGTTTAGGGATATGTTAAGTAATGGGGAAACAGAAGATACAGGTGAGATCATTATGCAGCTGCAGCAGCATTTCAAGCCGCAGCCCGGATTCAGGGGTATATACCGTTTTGTTATAGACGGAAAGAAGAAAAACCTGATCATTGATGTACAAAATGGGGAATTGCAGTGTTCATTCGGAGCAGTGGATTATGCGGATGTAGAACTTCAGCTGGGAAGGCATACTTTGGATGAAATCATTAATGGAAGGATGACATTCCAGCGTGCTTTTATGGCAGGGGAAATGAAAATGAAAGGGGATTTTAAGGTACTCCGTACCTTGGATCAGATTTTTATTTTTGAAAAATAGCATTAAGTAAGAAAGGAAATATGCATAGCAGCATAAGAGTGGAAAGTTATGAGAGATGATAATTGTATTTTTTGTAAAATAGCGCATGGTGATATTCCGTCTAAGGTTCTTTATGAGGATAATGAGTTTAAGGTGATTTTGGATTTGGGGCCGGCTACGAAAGGGCATGCCTTGATTCTGCCGAAAAATCATTATCATGACTTATATGAGTTACCGGATGAGGAGGCGGCTAAAGTCATGCTTTTGGCCAAAAAGATGGCGATTCATATGACAGAGAAATTAAAATGTGACGGTTTTAATCTTGTTCAAAACAACGGAGAAGCCGCCGGACAGACTGTATTTCATTTTCATCTGCACCTGATTCCCCGTTATAAGGAAGATGGACAGACTTTAGGGTGGAAAGCATTAGAACCTTCACAGGAAGAGCTGGAAAAAATCAAAAATATCATTATAAATTGATAGGATGGGATAGTATGCGTACATTACAGACATCGGTAGTTACGGAAAATATAAAGGAGATGTGTATAGAGGCAAATCATTTTCTTTCTGAGGATATGAAAGAGTGTTTGTTTAACGCGGTGGATGAAGAAAGGACATCATTGGGAAAACAGATATTGGGTCAGCTTAAGGAAAATCTGCAGATTGCGGGAGAAGACATGATTCCTATTTGTCAGGATACGGGAATGGCAGTTGTTTTTATGGAGATAGGTCAGGATGTGCATTTTGAAGGGGATGCTTTGGAAGATGCAGTGAATGAGGGGGTTCGGAGAGGATATGCGGAGGGATATTTGCGCAAATCCGTGGTCAATGATCCGTTAATTCGGGAAAATACCAAAGATAATACTCCGGCTGTTATTCATTATGAGATAGTGCCGGGGGATAAGATCAGAATTATAGTCGCACCGAAGGGATTTGGGAGTGAAAATATGAGCCGTGTTTTTATGCTTAAACCTGCAGACGGCATGGAAGGCGTGAAGAATGCTGTTCTTACTGCAGTAAAGGATGCCGGTCCGAACGCCTGTCCGCCCATGGTGATAGGGGTAGGGATTGGCGGTACTTTTGAAAAGTGTGCACTGATGGCCAAAAAAGCATTGACAAGGCCGGTGAATGAACATTCTTCTGTACCTTATGTCAAAGAGTTGGAAGAAGAACTGCTGAAAAAGATTAATGAAACAGGAATAGGGCCCGGCGGACTGGGGGGGAGTATTACTGCATTTGCCGTCAATATCAATACATATCCTACCCATATTGCAGGACTGCCAGTAGCGGTAAATATATGCTGTCATGTAAATCGGCATGTGGTACGTGTAATTTAGTCTTTTAAAGTTATAAAACAAAGAGGAAGCGAATATGGATAAGTATATTAAAACGCCGATCAGTAATGAAGATGCAAGACAGCTTCGGGCAGGAGATTATGTATATCTTACGGGAACAATTTATACGGCGAGGGATGCCGCGCACAAAAGAATGTATGAGGCAGTAAAAAAGGGCGGAGCTTTGCCGCTGGATCTGACAGGAAATATCATATATTATATGGGACCTTCTCCGGCCAGGGAGGGGAGAGTTATCGGTTCTGCTGGTCCGACGACTTCCAGCCGTATGGATAAGTACACTCCGGATTTTCTTGACATGGGATTAAGGGGAATGATCGGAAAAGGAAGGCGGTCGGAAGAAGTGAAAACAGCAATCGTGCGGAATGGCGCGGTTTACTTCGCTGCGGTCGGAGGCGCTGGAGCATTGCTTTCACGCTCGATTAAATACTCAAAAATAATTGCGTATGAAGATTTAGGGACGGAAGCGATCAGAGAACTTCAGGTAGAAAATTTTCCGGTTATTGTTGTTATTGATTCGGAGGGAAATAATTTATACGAAACAGCGGTTGGCAGTATGACAGATAACAAATGCATTTAATACTTGTGTGATAAATTAAGTTATATGTAGGAAGTAAGGGTTATGTATAGAATAGCAATGATGGTTTTCAGATTGTTTTTGAAAGCGCCGTTTTACTTTTTTCAAATTTGGCGATGCGGGAAGAAAAAGGGAATAACTTTGGATGAAGCATATGCTTGTGTGAGGAAAGTGACAAAAGCTGCTAACCGGGCAGGAAAAGTAACAATAGAGTCCTATGGACTGGAAAATATTCCGAAGGAGAATGGATTTATATTTTTTCCGAATCATCAGGGATTGTATGATGTATTAGCTTTCTTGGAATCATGTCCTGTTCCGTTTGCTTTTGTGATAAAAAAAGAGGCCAGAAATGTGATCCTGCTGAAGCAGGTAGTAGAAGCTTTGGGGTCCATCGCTATTGACAGGGAAGATGTAAGACAGTCCATGAAGGTGATTCAGCAAGTAACGGAAGAGGTTAAGAGCGGAAAGAATTTTCTTATATTTGCGGAGGGAACGAGAAGCAGGGATGGGAACAGCTTACTCGACTTTAAAGGCGGGAGTTTTAAGAGTGCGGTGAAAGCCGGATGTCCAATCGTTCCGTGTGCTTTAGTGGATGCTTTTAAGCCATTTGATGAAAAATCAATAAAACCGGTTGTAGTCAAGATTATTTATCTTCCGCCCATGTATTATGAGGAGTATAGGGGAATGAAGACAGTGGAGATAGCGGCAGAAGTAAAGATGAGAATTGGCAAAGCCATAGAACAACATGTGTAGTGTGACATTTTATGTTGTTGTTCACAGTCGAAATGCATATAAACTGCGCATTTGCGACCCGACACAGTGGATCGTGAAAGCATTTGTGCCTCGCCGCAGGAGACTTTTTATGCGCAAATGCCGTTACTATGAGCAGCTGAAAGTTGCGAATAGTAACTATTTTATATAAAAATATTAAAAAAGTAATTGACAAATAAATTACTATGATATATAATGATTTCTGCGCTGTTAGATAACAGATGTATAATCTCAATAGATGCAATATAGTTCAGGCTAAGGAGAAATACTCAAGAGGCTGAAGAGGCGCCCCTGCTAAGGGTGTAGGTCGTT
>CAJTVQ010000009.1 GCA_910579935.1 uncultured Lachnospiraceae bacterium | reverse complement strand
CTTTTCTATTAAAAAAATAAATTAATTTTTTTAGATATTGCTTGACAAAAGCAGAGCTCTGTTCACTGAAAACGGAAAATGTTGACCTGAACGACTGCAATATCTTAATTTATGGAAAAGGCTCAAAAGAAAGAAGAATACAAATCGGCAATCCGGATGTCTGTACCATCCTAAAAGAATACAGGCAGGAATACCGGGGAGAAATTAATAACTGCGGGTATTTTTTTGTCAATCAAGCTGGCCGACCGCTGTCCGACCAGTCCGTACGCAGAATGATACAAAAATATACCGCTCTTGCTTCCATTGATCTGCATATTACGCCGCATATGTTCCGTCACACCTTTGCAACCAGTCTCCTGGAGGCCGATGTGGATATCCGATATATACAGGAAATGCTTGGACATAGTTCTATTAATATTACCCAAATCTACACTCATGTCGCTTTGGCAAAACAAAAAGACATTCTCAGTACCAAACATCCACGGCGGCACTTTCATATTTGACTCCTTTTTCCGCGGCATGAAGTTCTTTGCATACAGCAGGCTGCGGAGCAATAAAGGAATTACCATCGTCGCAACTTACTTGTTCTGGATTTATCACGAAGAAACAGAGGAAGAGTTTGACTTCACGGGTGACAGGGATATACGCGCTTCCTTTTGGACGCACAGCGGGCGGGACTGGAAGTTTTTATCCGTATCGGCCCGTGGGCACACGGCGAATGCCGGAACGGAGGACTGCCGGACTGGCTTTTGCAAAAGCCGTATAAGCTGCGCGATAACAATCGCGAATATATGGAAAAAGTACAGATATGGTATGAAAAAATCCATGAACAGGTAAAAGGACTATTTTACAGGGACGGTGGAAATATCATAGGCATCCAGAGACGGCAGAAGATAACCGTATCAGATGGTGCAGGATTTATAGAAATATCCGATGTATACGACGTGGCACAGATCTATGCGGACGGGGAACTCGCTGCCGACAATTTCTATTACGGCATACCATGGCGCATCCCTGCCAGATTGCTTTCAGGCAAAGAATGTTATTTGGTTATGTCAGAAATAAAAAACGATTTTTATAAGGAATTCTGATCAAAACTTTCCTTATGTGCCCTTTTTTAAAAAATGCGGTCGGAATTTTACTTTCCAACCGCATTTTCTGTCTGGTGTCTTAATATTTTCCAAATCCATCCCCAAGAGAAATGATCTGTTCATTTGCATTTGACCTGGAGGAAGAAGAGTAAGAAGAACTGCTGTCCATTCCCATTCCGCTTGAATGGCCCGTTCCCAGATTGTAAATGGAAAGCAGATCCCGCATCCTGGTTGCCTGATTGGACAGTTCTTCACTGGCCGCCGCACACTGTTCGCTGGTTGCAGAATTGGTCTGAACAACCTGCGATACCTGCGCAATTGCCTGCTCGATCTGAGCCACTGCCGTTGCCTGATAATTGGATGAGGCTGCGATTCCTTCTACCTGGTCATCACAGTTCTTAACCATACTATTGATAACGGATAAAGCTGCTGCCGTATCATCTGCAAGTTTCGAGCCAATATTAACCTTCGAAATAGAATCTTCGATCAGTTCCGCTGTCTCTGAAGCTGCTGCCGCACTCTTAGCTGCGAGGCTCCTTACCTCTTCTGCCACAACTGCAAAACCTTTCCCTGCTTCTCCTGCCCTTGCAGCTTCCACCGCTGCATTCAGCGCCAATATATTGGTCTGGAACGCAATATCATCAATAACCTTGATAATCTTGGAAATGCTCTCCGATGATTTATTGATCTCCTGCATTGCGGACATCATATCCTGCATCTGTGTATTACCTTTTTCTACATTCTGGATTACTTCTGACATCTGGCGGTTTGTATCATTCGCCTGTTCTGCATTCATTTTTGTTTTTTCTGCAATTTCACTGATGGATGCCGTAATCTGCTGGATCGCACTTGCCTGCTCCGTAGACCCCTGCGCCAATGCCTGGCTTGCACTTGCTACCTGTGCCGACCCGATCGTAACCTTGGAACCTGCATCACTGATATTGGTCAGTGCGTGAAGGTTATCCTCCACCAGTTTCTTTAAGGAATTGCCCAGCACATCTTCCGGTGATTTCGGTACGACATTGATTGTCAGGTTTCCATTCGAAACCTCTTCCGCAATCTGAGCCTGATATTTAATATTATTGATCACTTCTGTATATTCATCTACCAGTTCGCCGAATTCATCGTTATTATACTTCACCATGTTGATATCCACACGTCCGACTGCAATATCCTTTGCCGCATCGGAAAGCTGCTTTACGGATTTTTCTATTACCCTTATCAGAACAAAAGCGATCCACAATGTGATGATGACGGATACCACTGCAAAGGATGCAGTAAAAATAGCCGCATTTACAATATATCTTTCCTGTGCCTGGGGATCCACGATCTTTGCCGCCTCCCTGGTAGACATATCGCCAATGATAATATTCAGGATGGTAATTGCAATGGGAATAAAAAATCCCATTATTAACTTTGTCTTCATCTTCAAATTTTTCATATTCTACACCTCTCACTCTTCCTCTACAACCATATCATTTGCCTGTTCGATCACTGACATATCTGTATCATTCAGAAGCTTATCAGGATCCAGCAACAATTTTACAGAATCTCCAACCTTCCCGATACCATATACATATTTGTTCTGTACTTTGTCGGCACGGCCGATGGACGGCGGCGGCAAAATATTCTCTTCCTTGATTTCCACCACTTCCGCAATCTTCTCCACAATCAACCCTACTACCGTGGATTTTACATTGATGACAATAATGCAGGTCCTGTCATTGTACTCAAAAGGCTCCTGCCGGAAGCGCAGCCGTACATCGATTACCGGAATAATCTTTCCCCTCAGATTAATAAGTCCCTTAATATAATCCTCTGTTTCCGGTATTGCCGTAATTGCCTGAAAACCAATGATTTCATTTACATACTGGATTTTCAGACCGAAGTACTCGTTTCCGGATTTGAAAGTCATATACTTTCCTTTTTGGGCATCCCGTTCATCGGAAACACTTCGTCCATCCTGTGCCTGTTTCCTCAATTCACTCGTTTCCTCCATATAGGTCTTTTCCTTTCTGTTTTATTCTACTAATCCTCCCGGATCCAATATCAAAGCAATGCTTCCGTCTCCTAACTGGGTACATCCCGAAAGTCCCTTGACTTTCTTGATATAAGAAGGAATCGGCTTCACTACAATTTCCTGTTTACCGATCAGCTTATCCACAAACAGACAGATTGTCCTGTTCTCCACCTCCAAAATAAGCATCATCCCTTCTTCCACAGAAGTGCGGTAATCGCTGAGACCATACCACTTTCCTAACCGGATAACCGGATAGCAGTCCCCGCGTATCATCACATACTCCTCCCCGTTCGGCTCGTGGATCATCATATCTTCCTTTACGCTGAAAAACTCTTTGATCACACCGGTCTCCATTACAAAAGAAGAATTTCCCGTTTCCATTACGATTCCGTCTATGATTGCCAGGGTCAACGGTATTTTCAGACTCATGGTAGTTCCGAATCCGGTTTCGCTCTCGATATCCAGCACGCCTCCGATGGACTGAATATTCTGTACCACTACATCCATTCCAACGCCGCGTCCGGAATACTCCGTAACCTGCTCGTTCGTGGAAAAGCCCGGAAGCGTTATGAACTGGAACACCTCCTTGTCGGAGTAAGCCGATTCCGGCTTGCCGTCGATCAGAAGTTCCTGCTTCTTCGCCTTCGCAAGGATTTTTTCACGGTCAAGGCCCTTCCCGTTATCCGCTACGCTTATCCATACCTTTCCGGCTTCCGTCCTTGCCGACAGAGTTACTTTACCTTTATCAGCCTTTCCGCTCTCTTCGCGCTCTTCCTTCGTCTCTATACCGTGATCCACTGCATTTCTTACCAAATGCATCAACGGATCGGAAATGTGCTCTATGATATTTTTATCTACTTCGGTATGCTCACCGACCATTTCAAAATCAATATCCTTGCCCAGTTTTCTTGAAACGTCAAATACAATACGATTCATCTTCTGGAAGATATTTGTCAGAGGCACCATTCTCATCGACATGATGACATTCTGCAGATCCGTTGAAATCTTTGCCATCTGTGCCGCAGCCTTATTGAAATTGGTAAGATTCAGCCCTGGCACTTTCAGATCCGGATTCTGGAGTACAACGGATTCGGAAATAACCAGCTCTCCGATCAAATCCATCAACTGATCCATTTTGCTTACATTCACGCTGATAAAGGAAGCTTTTTCACTCTTCGGCTTATCCTTGGCCAGCTGCTTTTTCTTACCCGGCTCTTTTGACTTTATGACAAAGTCGCCCGGCGCCATCTTCGGTTTTTCTGGTGCTTTTACTTCCGCCTCACTCTCATCGATGGCCGCTTTTACCTTCGCCTCGATTGCTTCCACACTGGATTCCAGATCTATTTTCAGTTCATGCTCGCCGAAATCAAATCCCTGTAAGAATTCCTCCGCCTTGCACTCATAGACATCCACTGCCTCGATATCATACCCCACACCGATCAGGTTCCGGATTTCCTCTTCATTCGACTGCGACTGCAGCAGAATCCGAAATCCATCCTTTATGATCACCTGCGCACTGTCCGGGTCGGAAATAATATCTTCCGGAGAATACAGAAGATCCTCCGCAATCTCCTTCAGGGCGTACACGGTCTTATAAGCGTGCACGTTTGCCATCTCCGTATCCGGAAAGAAGGTAATGTAGATCTTGTAAAAACGGCTCGCACTGCTGGCAACCGGAGCTATATAAAAATGCTTTGGCTCCACGTGCACATTCTGGGGAACCGGCTCTTCCTGTTCTCCCTCCTTTGCTGCCCCGTTTTTAATCTTCTCCAAAAACTTATCCAGTTCCGCAATGATTTCCGCCGGCTCACCGTCCGGAGAATCCCCATTGCGTATCTTTTCCATCTCACCGCTGATAAAATCTTCTACCGTCAATACATGTTCCACCAATTCCAAATGCGGTACATTATCAGGATGTGACTCTCTCAGGTAGAAAAAGACGTCTTCCAGCTTGTGGGATATCGCTGTTATATTATCAAACATCATAATACCGGAAGAGCCTTTGATCGTATGCATGGTCCGGAAAATCTCATTGATGCTGTCTTCGTCAAAGCAATCCGAATCCTTCTGTTCCAGAACCATTTCCTGCAGCTGTTCCAGTAACTGTTCATTTTCAAACAGGTACATATCCAACATGCCTTCTGCATTAAATTCTTCAGCCATAAACTTCTCCTTTCCTGTTTATTCTGTACTTTATTCTTTCCCTCATAACAGACCCGTCTTCTTCAATGCCTGTTCAAATCTGTCCTGATCGATGGGTTTACCAGAATAGATCGTACATCCCAATTCAAATGCCATGTTTACATTTCTCTCCTCATTCAGTGCAGTTGTCATAATAACCTTTGCTGCCCTGTCCTCGGAAATATTTCTTTCTTTCTCCAGATTACGGATACCTACCAGTGCCTGGTATCCATCCATTACAGGCATCATGATATCAAGACATACCAAATCATACGGCTCTCCATCCTCCAATGCCATCATGAATGCATCCACAGCTTCCATTCCGTCCACCGTCACATCACATTCTCCGTACTTTGACAGAAAATTGACCATGAACTTCCGTGTAACAAAATCATCTTCCGCTAATAGAATTTTCATGTTTTCTCTCCTCTACATTTTATTTAATACTGCATAGGTTCTTTTGGCAATATCCGACAATTTCTCCTGATATTCCACCGCTCCTATATCGTAAGCAACCTTAGGCATTCCGTAAACCACACAGGTCGATTCATCCTGCCCAATGGTCCTTGCTCCTGCTTTACGCATGGACAGCAGGCCTTTTGCCCCATCGCCGCCCATTCCGGTAAGAATGATTCCCACCGCACTGGCTCCCGCCGCCCTTGCCACGGATTCAAACAACACATCCACCGACGGACAATGTCCGTTCACTTTCGGCCCCGGCTTTATTTCCACCTGATAAGCGTCTCCCACTTTTACCAGATGCATATGTTTATCCCCGCCCGGGGCGATCAGCACATGCCCGGGCATTACACGGTCGCCCGTCTGTGCCTCTTTTACATGCACCCGGCATTCGTTATCCAGCCTCTTCGCATACATCTGCGTAAACCCCGGCGGCATATGCTGTACAATGACAATGCCCGGAATATCTACACCGTAATCCTTCACCACGGAAAATATGGCCTCCGTCCCTCCGGTAGATGCCCCGATTGCCACGATCAGATTCTTATGCGCCGTCGTGAGCTGCTGGCTCTCCGTATTTGCTACCGTTTTCTTAATATTACTGATTTTCGCCGTTGAAGCGATCTTGATCTTAACCAAAAGTTCATTCTGGATAAAATCCTCCAGCTGCGCCCTGTTTACCACTGCCGGCTTCGCCACGAAATCCACGGCTCCTGAGTTCAGGGCATCAAATACCTTATCACTCAGCGAACTGATCACTACTACGGGCATCGGATATTGAGGCATCAGTTTTCTCAGAAATTCTATTCCGCTCATCCTCGGAAGCTCTATGTCCAAGGTCATGACATCCGGATGACACTTCAGAATAGCATCCCGCGCCTCAAAAGGATCCTTCGCCGTCCCTACCACCTGAATGGATGGATCCTTGCTCAGATTCTGCACAAGCAGTTCTCTGAATACGATTGAATCATCCACTACCAATACTTTAATCGGACTCATACATTTACTATTTCCTCCCTATTTTCTGAATATTGACGGCTGAATAATCTGAAACGGCACCGTATTCCTGTCCAAAGTTTCTGTCATTCCTATAAACAGATAACCGCCCGGCTCTAAAGCATCATACACCTTCCGAAGAAGTTCCGCCTTTGTCTTCTCATCAAAATATATCATAACATTCCGCAAAAATATAGTGTGTAATTTTTTCCTAAACGGAAAGGGTTCCATCAAATTGAACTGCCGGAAAATAACCTCCTTTTTCAGTTCCTCCTTCACCATATACTGGCCGCTCATTTTATCCTGACTGAAGAAATGCCTCTTCCACTGCTCCGGCACTTCCTTCAGGGCTTCCGCGTTATATACGCCCGCAATCGCTTTCTTCAGCACTTTCGTGGATACATCCGTTGCCAGCACCTTCGTATCCCATTGGTTGTGTTCCACGCCAAAGAAATCCTGAAGCACCATTGCGATCATATACGGCTCTTCCCCCGTAGAAGCAGCCCCGCACCAGATACGCAGATCCTTCTTTGCACTCTCTTTTGTCTTCAGGCCCGGAAGCACCTCTTTCCTGAAATAATCAAAATGCCCGAATTCCCTCATGAAATAAGTATGATTGGTAGTCAGCATATTGACCAGTATCATTTCCAGGTTTCCGCTCCTGTCGCGTTCCACGGCATCCATATACTGGTCGAAATTTGCCCAGCCTCCGGCTTTGATATAGTTTTCCATCCTCCCGTTTACAATTACTTTTTTTTGTTCCAGGTCCAGTCCGTAGCGCGGTTTCAGATACCTGACAATTCTTTGAAACTCTTCATCTGTGATCAAGTCCCTCATCCTCCCACTCTTTATACTGCCGCTTCATCAATGCAGCTGGCGCAGCACTTTGCAAAAAATTTTAAAAATATCCGGATGAAATTTGATTTCCGCATCTTCCTTCATGATCGCAAGGGCTTCTTCCCTGCTGTATTCCTCACGGAAACTTCTTTTTTCCGTCAATGCGCAGAAGATGTTTGCCAGCGAAACGATCTGTGCCGACAATGGAATCTCATTTCCCTTCAGCCCTTTCGGGTATCCGGTTCCGTCCCAGTTCTCATGATGGGACTGCGCAATTTCAATGGACATCCGGATGAAATCATTATAGTCATTGGATACCTGTAAGTCAGCCAAAAGCCTGGCCCCGATATCCGTATGGCTTCTCACCAGGAGGACCTCTTCCTCACTCAGTTTTTCTTTCTTCTGAAGGACATCCTTCGGTATGCTTATATTTCCCACATCGCACAAAGGCGCCGCCAATTCTATGGTGTCTATAAAAGTATCGGATATTTCCGATTCAAATAAAGGGGAAAACTGCATGCTCTGCGCGAGGATCCGGCAGTCATACCGCAGCCTTCCGATGTATTCTTCCGCATGATAGGAATTCTTTGCCGCTGCATTGGCAAGTGCATATAAAACACTCTTTTTTTCCTCTTCCATCTGCTGAAGCTGTGCATTCACGGAAGCCTGCAAACGCCGGTTTGCCTCTGAAATCTCCCTGTTAGCCTCATATAAACGAACATGCACGCCTACCCTGGACTGAATAACTTCCGGGATAAACGGCTTTGTGATATAATCGATTCCCCCTATGGAAAATCCTTTCACAATATCTTTCGGATCATCAAAAGCCGAAATAAAAATAACTGGTATTTCCCTGCTGTCCGGATCTGCCTTTAAGGCCCTGCACAATTCATATCCATCCATCTGCGGCATCGAAATATCGGTCAGCACCAAAGAAGGTCTGAATTCATAAAACAGCTTCAGCGCTTCGACCCCGCTCCCGGCCAGAATCGGCCGGCATCCCATATCCTTGATGATTTCTTCCAAAATCACCCGGTTGGTTTCCACATCGTCCACTATTAAAATCCTGCTTCCGCCTATTGCTTTCTCAGCACCCGTCATATCAGTTCTCCTCCGACTCAATCAATGCCCTTAAGCTGTCCAGATTGACTGAAATCTTCTCATAATTTTCTTTCTGCACCGCCATCTTAAGCCGCAGCACCAGCATACTCACCTCCCGCGGAGCGCTTTCCGTCAGTTGCCTGATGCTTTCCATGAACATCTCTGCCTTTTCCCAGTTTTCCATTTCCACACAGAGGATCAGTTTGGAAAGATTCTTCTTCAATTCATCCCTGTTCGTTTCCGTACCGTATTCTTTCAGCTCTGCAGCCTTCTGTTCCTCTTCATCATCCCTGCGGACGGTCGGCAGTGGCAGTTCCCGGGCAGCCATGACTGCCTTTTCTTCCTCCGGAAGCTGCACCCATATAGAAAAAGAAACCGTAGTACCTTTGTTTTTCGCACTTTCTATTCCGATGTTTCCACCCATCAATTCCACCAGCTGCTTACAGATATTCAGCCCCAAACCGGTTCCTCCGTATCTCCTTGAAATCGAAGCATCTACCTGTGAAAAACTTTTAAACAATTTATCCTGATCCGCCTTATCAATACCGATTCCCGTATCCACGATAATAAAGAACAGTTCCACGTTATCGTCCATTACCGCCGTCGGGAGCACTTCCATGGATATCTTACCTACCGTGGTAAACTTTTGGGCATTGGACAGCACATTGTTCAGGATCTGTACAATTCTGAGTTCGTCCCCTACTACAAATTCCGGAATCTGCGGGGATACCGTCATGAAAAACTCCAGCCCCTTTTCCGTGATCCGGTTCACATGATTTGCCTTTATGTAATCCAGCGTTTCCCTCAGATTAAACTTCTGGGGATCCAGCACAAATTTTCCCGCATCCAGCTTGGAAAAGTCCAAAATGTTATTAATCAGTTTATGCATATCCTCGCAACAGCGTTCCATGAGATTCAGGGAACGGAGTTTGCGTTCATCCGTTTCCAGATCGAGCAGTTCTCTTACATTGCCTAAAATACCATTGACCGGTGTCCGCAATTCGTGGGTTACATTGGCAACAAATTCCGATTTTACTTTGGAAGCCTGCTGTATCTCCTGTTCCATCTGTTCTATCTTTTTATTCAGGAAGTCCTTTTCCAGCAGGTCGTTCATCATACATATACATATATCGGAATCCTCTTCTTTTATGAATCTCGCTTCCACGGGAAAACAGGTCAGGTTCTTTCTGTACGCCATAAAACTATGCAAACTTATGTCAGACACAATGCCTGCTATACCGTCTTCCCCCGCCGGTTTAAATTCCCCGGGGAAAACACTGCTGATATGCGTTCCGCAAATTTCCGGCCCGTAACCCAGCTTTGTCCTGACGGCTGTGTTGGCACAGGTTATAACGCCTCTCTGATCAAACATAAGAATCATTTCCAGTGCATCGTCTATCGGGAATGCATAACGCTCATTCCTCTCCATAATCTTCCACCTCCGGACAAAACGAAAGACAGCCAAACATGCAGGTCCGTTTCGCTGACTTTCGTTTTACTCATTCAAGTTTTACAAGAAATTCAACATTTTTATCACTTCTACCAGATTAAAGAAATCTTCTTTCGCAAGTTTAAAACATTCTATTACATCCGGTGAAAACTGGCCGCATTCTCCACTGATAATCATGTCATATGCCACTGAATTCGCATACGCCCCCTTATATACTCTTTTGCTTACTAATGCATCGTATACATCTGCAATGGCAACCACCTGTGCACTGAGCGGAATCTGTTCTCCCACCAGACGATCCGGATATCCGCTGCCGTCCCATCTCTCATGATGATGTCTGCAGATATCATAGCAATACCTGTAAAACTCATCATCCTGTTCCTGATAAAAAGATTCCAGTATATCGCAGCCAATGGTAGTATGTGTCTTCATGATCTCGAACTCCCCGTCCGTCAGCTTTCCGGGTTTTAACAATATGGCATCAGATATACCGATCTTTCCGATATCATGCAGCGCTGCCGCCCTGGTAATCTCACCGATCTGCTCCTGTGTGATTCCATATTTGGGAAAATACTTCTGCAGATATTTTAACAGCACTCTTGTGAAATATTTAATCCTCTTAATATGTTCTCCTGTTTCCAGGCTTCTGAACTCTACCACCGTGCTGAGTGCATCTATCATAAACTCATTATTCGCGCGTATTCTCTGTTCCTGCGCCCTGATGGCTTCTTCCTGTTCTTTCAGGCGTTCCTCCATGTTGTGCTTATTCTGATACAGCTCAATAATGTTCTTTGCCCTTCTCTTTACGATATCCGGATAAAACGGCTTGTGCATTACATCCGCAATTCCATATGCGTACGCCCTGTCCTCACTGTTGCGCACCGTCTCGCTGGTTATCAGTATCACAGGAATTTCTTCAAGAATATCATGCTCCTTCATGTAATCCAACACTCCGAAGCCATCCATCACCGGCATCACGATATCCAGTAATATCAATGCCAGATCATGATCTTCTTCAATTAACGCTATGGCCTCTTCTCCATTGGAAGCCTGCAAAATCTCATATTCAGAACGAAACATCACATCCAGTATCGCTCTGTTTACCTCTTCATCATCCACAATCAATATATGCTGTTTACCCATACCTATCCTCTTCCGTGCTACCTCTTTATTAATGTTATTATGATAGCACTTATCACCTTAATTGTCAACGCAATTCAAAGTTCCGCAACGGCCCCGAATGCGGATTCCTATTCATATTTTGCAATGATTCCGCGGAAAATATCACTGACCCTGCCCAGTTCCTCCAGTGCGGCACCCACCTTCGCCCTATCTACTTCATCCGGCTTTTTCCCCCGCAGCAGTTCCGTTATTTCGGACGCTCCTTTGCAGATCGGGTCCAATCCCAGATTAGCCGAAACACCCTTCAGCGTATGTGCGCTGTTAAAAGCCTCTTCATAGTTCCCGCCATGAACATGCTCCACAATTGCTTCATAACTATGGTCATTTAAAAACTTCAGCAGAAATTTCCTGTATAATGCCTTGTTTCCCATGAATCGTTTAATGGCAGTATCCACACCAGCTTCGTTTTCCCTCAATTCCTGTTCAAATTGTTCTTCCATGTTCATTCTCTCCTTTCCAAATCCCGGTTTCCCAGCCTGCTGTTTTCTCATCTTCAGTTCCGCAGTCATCTGTGTTATTTAAAAAAAGAACTGCTGCCTGCAGTTCCTGTTTCAATCCATCCGGCTCCATAAACTGTTCCATCCACTTATATTCAAGGGTTAGTCTAACAGAATTACCGGCAAAAAACAAGCATTTTTTGTCATTTATAAATAGTAAAAATCTACTATAAAGTTTCCATTTTTCTTTTACAGCATATACTTTAAAAAAAAGGATTCTCTTATGGTTCAGTTTACACCTCGTCTTACATTTGTCAAACTGCTGGAAAAAAACGCCCCTCAGGCCATGGCCTGGGTAACCGGCAGCAGCACCAGTCCGGAATTAAGCGGTCTCGTAAAATTTTACGGCACTCCTTACGGCGGCGTCCTTGTGGAAGCCGAAATCTTCGGACTGCCCAATATCAGCGAACAGAATTCCACCGCTTTCTACGCCGTGCACATCCACCAGTACGGAGACTGCTCCGGTTCTTTTGAAAACACAGGAGAACACTATAATCCGGCCGGCCGCCCCCATCCCTTACATGCGGGGGACCTGATCCCCCTTCTCGGAAATCAGGGATACGCATGGGGCGTTTTCTATGACAAACGGTTTTCCGTCGATGAAATCATCGGAAAATCCGTGATCATACATGCCGGAAAAGATGATTTCACCACCCAGCCCTCCGGCAATGCGGGGATTAAAATAGGGTGCGGGGAAATACGCGCCGGGAAAGACTGACCCCCCTCCAGACAAAGCATCATTTTGAGATCTTTAAAAACAATTCATTGATGCCCTCATAAAAGCCGATCGTCATAACCGTCTGTTCCTCGCCGATTCCCATATATACGTACTTTTTAAAATACGGCGTGGTTTCCAGCAAAGGGTTATCCGATTCATAGGGGCGCGGTTCGCTCAGTCCCATATAGGCACTCCACTTCCGCGCCACCTCATCCGGCTCGATATCTTCCCATTTTAAAGGCGTCCTCACATAAAACTCGTAGATTTTCCCCTCGTCCGCGTCTATATAAGCATCGATCAGACGGTTCGCCTTATTTGCATTCCGCTGACTGTCAGACAGACTTACCTTCCAGACTGCCACATTATTCCTTGGTTCCAATATATCAATTGCAGAATACAGCACCGCATCATAGGAATCCGGCTCCACTTCCTTCACCGCATCGGGCAGAATTCCCAGTTCCTTTAATTCTTCCATCCCCCTGTTGCCGGTTTCATAAATCTGTTCATCGGTAATTTCCTGTCCTGACGGTCCTTTGTGATTGACCACAAATGCATAACTGCCGCTCAGTTCCTGATAATCCATGCCCTGCAGGTTCTGCCCGCTTTCCGACAAGATCCGGCTGTTCAGGCACTGGGCAAGAATATATAATTTCTCATTGGCGCTCAACGTATACCGGTAGCCTTCTCCGGCCGTTTCCGCCTCTTCCGTATGGATCACATTCAATATCTCCCTGTCCTTATACTCTGCCAGAGTCTCCGGCCCCCATACGGACAGAACAATGGACAGTCCCGCGCACAAAAGAAACAAAATACTTACGCTTCCAATCCTGCCGTTCCCGAACCATTCTTCCCTTCCCTTATTCTTCATGCTTTCCTTCCCCCCTGTCCGAAAGGATAAAACTAATACGGGAACCTGTTCCCAATTCGCTTTCTATCTCCAGTTCGCTTCCATGCAGTTTCAGTATTTCCGCGCAAAGCGCCAATCCTAATCCCGCTCCGTTTTTGCTTCTTGCACGGGATTTATCCACCATATAAAAAGCCTGTGTGATTTTATGCCGTTCCTCCTCAGGTATACCCATGCCATGATCCTGCACCGCAAAGCGGTAACCATGTTCCACCCGGCTGCCGGCTACCTCGATCAGACTCCCTGGCTCAGAAGCTTTGCAAGCATTGTCTATCAGATTCACCAAAACTGTCTTGATCAAATCCCCCTCCGCCCGGATTTCGCCGTCCTCATACCGGTAATCAAACACCATGTTCCCGTCTTTCCCAAACATTCCCTTCAGGTAACCGAAGACAGTTCCGACAGGAATCCGTTGAAACTCTACCGCTCCCCGTTTCGTTACGATAATATCCAGCAGCCGGAACGACATAGCCTCTAACCGCTTTCCCTCGGTATAGATGTAATTTGCGGACATAAAACTTTTTTCCTCATCCATTTTATGGGAACGGAGCATATCGGCGTAACCAATGATCGCCGTCAAAGGTGTCTTCAGTTCATGGGCAAATGCAGCCACAAAATCCTCTCTGGCCTGGATTTCCTCTTCCATTTTGTCAATATTTTCTTCCATTGCATTCGCCATCACATTAAAATCCCGTGTCAGCTGTCCCAGTTCATCCCGGCTGACCTGCACGGCACGGTAAGAATAATCGCCCTCTGCCATCCGTTTAGTCGCTTTCGTCAGCATCCGGATCGGCTTCGTCAGCCATGAGGATATGAAATGCATAATGACCGTACCTGCCAAAAGCATGATCAGTGTAACCCGCCGGTAAAGTGAAAAACCCATCGCCCGTTCATTGAAAACTTCCGACACATCCCGCATCGTTTCCATATAGAGAATCCTGTTCAGCGTATTTACCATCGCTCCGGTATGTACATAATAGCGACCGTTCCACTCAACGATCCGGTAGTTTTTTGTATCTTCATCCATCTTGTGAAGCAGTTCATCATCCGCCCCGAAACCATTACTGGCATACAACACATCTCTTTTTTCATCGGAAATGCGAATAAAGCGGCTGGCGCTGTGCCCTCCTGCCTCCAGATTGGAAGCAATTTCTTCCACCCTGTTGTCCGGCAGTATGCCGTACTGGGCGGGCACATTCAGGGCTGCCGTCTCAAAAGCAAAACTCAGGATACTGCTCTCATCCGAAGCCTGTCCCACTTCCCTTGCCAGAGAAGTTTCAAATACATAATTTACAAAATAAAATCCGCTGAATCCCAATGCCGCTGCCAATAATACGATCGTCCACAGCAGCAGTTTGAACGAAAATTTCATTATTCTACCTCTAACCGGTAACCAACCTTATACACGGCTACCAGATTATGTTCCCATCCCAGTTTCCGCCTCAGGCGCTGTACATGCAGGTCAAGGGTTCGACTGTCTCCGAAATACTCCCCTTCCCATACTTTCTCATACAGGGTCTCCCGGAATAACGCTACATTCTTATTTTTTACAAACAGCAGCAGCAGTCCGAATTCCTTATTCGTCAGCACCACCGGCTGCCCCGCTTTCGTCACCCGTCTTGCTTCTACGTCTACTACCACATCTCCTGCCGTAACGGTCTGCTCCGCCTTATTATAACGGCGCAGTACCGCCTCTACCCTCGCTACCAGTTCCACCACGTCAAAAGGCTTCACCAAATAATCATCCGCTCCCAGCTTCAGTCCCTTGACCCTGTCCCTTACCTCATGTTTTGCAGTTATGAATATCACCGGGATTCCAAACGGCCGTATGTACTCCATAACATCATATCCGTCCGCTCCTGGAAGCATAACATCCAAAAGGATCAGATCAAACGCATCTTTTTCTATTATATTAATGGCATCCATACCGTCCTGCACACAGGTACAGTGATAACCGGCGGATGACAGATTCAGATCGATCAGATCGCAGATCGACTGTTCATCATCTACTACAAGTATCTTAATCATTGTTCTGATTTCCACCCCCAAAATTCACGTGCTTTCTCCACAAGCCCTTCCATTGTCTCTTCATCGCTGCACGGATACCACTCTTTTATCTTCTCATCCGCCGAGAAGCCGCCGGTCCTCTGATAATAAACGGTATAGTCGCTCTTCACGATCAGCTGATGCCCGCTTCCTTCATAGCTGTACCGTGCCAGCACCACGATATCTTTTAATCCGTCCCCGTCAATATCCCTGCAGCTGATACCCTTAAGCGCATATAAATTGTCATAATTCCCCATAGGCTGCAGACCGGACACAATATAACCGTCCGCATCCACCAGATAGATCATAAATACATCATAATCTGCTATACGGTATGTTCCCGGAACCACCTGAAGCCTTCCTAATTTTTCAAAATTCCTTGGATAGTACTGCTCCGTGATGATCTGAAAGCCGTTCTCCAGCAATTCCTCCAATGTAGATGCCGTATACAGAAATTCCGTAGAATTCCCGCCCCTTACAAAAGCCGTGATCATTTCAATACTCTTATTCATCCCGAAGCTGTTTATTTTGCCGGAAACGCGGTAATCCCGGTAAAATCCGGTCCCCCACACATTCTGGAATAATACGTCCCCCACCTTATAAGCGCCGTCCTCGTCATCACAGACCGTAATCAGTACAAGATCCATCCGTGCATCCCCGTCCACATCCTGCAATGATATGGCGGAAATTTCCTGTGTCGGCTGCCTTAATTCCCCCCTGCTGCAATTGTTCGTCTCCAGCTGCTCCGTTTTATATACGACCGTACCGTTCTGCGAAACAAAAAACAAGGCCAGCCGGTTATATTCCTCATCAAAAGCCGGTATGACGCTGACCTCCCCGAACTGTCTCATTCTGACAGGAAAAATCTGTTCTTCAATCACACGGAAACCACAGGCCTGAATATCCGCCCTGTATTCCACGGACTCAATTTTCCCGCAATATTCCTCATACAGTTCCCTTACATCCTCCCCGTCCCGTCCTTCCTGCAGCTCTTGTCCGGATGCCGCCGGCATTTCACGGACGGCTTCCGCTCTTTCCGCTGCCGCAGCCTGCATATCCGGCAAAATACACAGCAGGGCTACCCAAACTGCCAGCGGTCTTATGAACTTCTTTTTAATACTTCCATCTATTATGTTCATTTTTCCGTTATTTCCCCCGAATCGCAGTCATGCCGGACTTCTCCCCAAAACTGTGCCAATCCCTCTCATGACACAATTCCAAGCGCCTTAAACACCGCCCAGACATAAGGCGCACCGAAACAGTTCAGCGTCTTGGGGCCTACAATCTTATGTTCCCTGTCATCCTGAATCTTTTGATAAGCCTGTTCAAAGGTTGCCCTCGTAATGGATTTCTTTTTTCTTTCGGTAAAGAATTCGCCCCCTTTAATACTATAAGTGAACGGAAGCTGTTTTGCCGTATAAAATCCCTCTCCCTGATACGAAGCAATTACTTCCCATAAATTATCCTTTGTTATCACTGTCTGTTCCAAATCCGGCATATCTTTACCTCCTTGTCCTGAAACCCATTCCCCCTTTTCATTTCGTCATTTCAACGCTAAGTTGTATACATCTATTCTAACGCTCCTTATTTTCTTTGTCATCCCCTTTTTTCAAATTCCTGCGAACCGCAGACCCTTCCTGCTCTATTTCATTGTATTCCGGAAAAAGAAAAACAAAAATGGGCATCGCTGCCCATTTTCCGTTTCCTGTCTTTTATCTTCGTTCTATCAATACCATTCCTTCCGGTATCGCTTCCGCCTTACTGATGCTTACCGTCAAAGTCCCATCCTTTGCCGAAGAGTGAATACAGACCGGATAATCGTAAGGATTCCGGAACCTCAGGTCCTTTACTCCCTCCACAATAGCGGAATCCAATCCCTTCGGAACATAATCCACCTCCAGGGAATGTGCATACCGCTCCGTCGCCGGGATGGAAGATAACAGCATCGTCACATATAAGGTTGACGAAACCTGGCAGATACCGCCCCCAATACTGGACACCACCCTGCCGCTTGCAAAGGAAGGAGCCACTACATAACCGTTCTCCAGGGTACGGGACATAATGGAATCACTGAAAGAAAAAGACTCTCCCGGCTGAACCACTATGCCGTCAATACGCGCCGATGCCAGTTCCACATTCACTGCCCTGTCTTCAGCGGCATTGTAATTCGTGGAAAAAGAGGCGATTTCATCCGTATTGTCTGCCGCCTTGACAGAAGTGGCAATCCGCCCCTCTTTTGCCCCCGACTCCATGTAATGATAATAATATTTGCTTAAATCCTTCACACCATATACGACCAGCAGGTCCAAATTGTTTTTCATATATGCATGTACATCAAAATCCGGTTTCGCTGTCCGTCCCTCTTTCATTCCCGAAGTAAGGAAATGATTTAACAGCTTATCCGCATCATGCCCGACTGCCTTCTGCACATCAGGATAGGTCCTGTAATAATATTCTGCATCAAATACCGCTGAATAATCCGTTTCTCCCGCGGAAACAGCCTTCGCCTGTACCGCGGTACCGGTTATCAGGCACAAACACAACGCCAATGCTGCCGCTTTTTTTAACTTAATCATCCGAAATCACCCTATTCTCCCTTTGTAAATCCAATTTCCCGTATCATCAGTCAACACTGCTTTTACAGCGTATCATAAACCCTTCCGTTTTTCCAGCCCAAAAAACAGATGAAACCTTAATTTTTTCTAAAGCAGTTCTGCCCTTCTATTTCCGCTTATGCAAAAAACTTCCCCACAATTCCCTGAATAAAAAGGAACAGTATCAGCAGGGGCAGCACATATTGCAAATACCCTTTCAACATGCCGGGCAGACGCATCCCCCTGCCCGTATTGGTTTCTTTCAGATAAAACTCAAAACCCCAGCCAAACCTGCTGACACAGAAAATCAGATAGACAAAAGACCCCAGCGGCAATATCACACTGCTTACAATAAAATCTTCCAAATCCAAAATATTACTGCCCTCACCGAAAGGCATGAATCCCGCCCAAACATTAAAGCCAAGCACACATGGCACCGACAGCACAGCTACCAGTATCATATTGATGATACTGGACTTTCTCCTGCTCCATCCGCACATATCCATACCGCAGGAAATAATGTTTTCAAAAACCGCCAGCACCGTGGAAAATGCTGCAAAAGACATAAATACAAAGAACAGGCTCCCCCATATCCGGCCTCCGGCCATACTGTTAAATACATTAGGCAGCGTAATAAAGATAAGCGACGGCCCGCTGTCAGGACTGATGCCGAACGCAGAGCAGGCCGGAAAAATGATCAAACCTGCCACGATTGCCACAAACGTATCCAAAACGGCAATATTCACCGATTCTTTTAAAAGGGTATGCTCTTTGTCAATATAACTGCCGAAGATCGCCATGGCGCCGATTCCCAGACTCAGCGTAAAAAACGCCTGGTTCATGGCACCCACAACCGTTTCCCCAATACCGACTTCCACCGTTCTCTCCCAGTCCGGCAGAAGATAAAACCGGAGTCCTTCCGCTCCCCCGTCCATCAGTATGCTGTGAACGGCAAGCGCCAGCATGATAACAAGCAGAGCCGCCATCATAAATTTCGTAATTCGCTCCACGCCGTTCTGAAGCCCCAGCGAACAGATGCCAAAACCCACAGCCACTACCATGCCCATCAGCAGCATCATGACGCCCGGTCTGCCCAGCATGTCGGAAAAAATCCCGCCGACAGCTTCCGCATCCGCCCCTGCAAACCTTCCGGTCAGCATCAGATAAAAATAATACAGCATCCAGCCCGCTACCGTAGTATAAAACATCATCAGGCAATAATTTCCCGCAAGACCCACATACCCGTGCAGATGCCACTTCTGTCCGGGCTTCTCTAATTCCTGAAAACTCTTTATCACACTTTTCCTGCTGGCCCGTCCTACCGCAAATTCCATTGTCATAACCGGAAGACCCATGAGCACCAGAAAAAACAGATAAAACAATACAAACACTCCGCCGCCGTATTTGCCTGTCACATAAGGAAATCTCCATACATTTCCAATTCCGATTGCACATCCCGCCGAAAGAAGAATAAATCCAAGACGGGAACCAAGTTTTTCTCTCTCCATTTCTATTCCCTGCCCCCATAAATATTTTTATATAAGTAAGTATAAAAAAAGCAACCGCTTCGACCAGAATCAGGCTGCAAAAAAGCGGGTGATGGGAATCGAACCCACGTATCTAGCTTGGAAGGCTAGTGTTCTACCATTGAACTACACCCGCATGTCTTATCCGTAACCGGAGTATTCATTTACCAACAACTAAGATATTATCACATTTCCTTTCATAATGCAAGAACTTTTTTATTTTTTATATTCTTATAAAAAATCCGGTAATATTTAGCCAGCATCCAGCTCCGGCCGCCGCGAAATCCCTTTGGCCGGAGCGCTGCCTTTCACCATAGCATTCGCATCATTTCACACCCATCGCCGTCATCCGCTTTGTAATATACTCCTCCATCCCATCCTTGGGAATTCCAAGAGCAAGAGCTAATTCCGAATAAAGATTTTCCTCCGCCAGACGAAGATACCTGTCATCCATTGCCGTTGTTTTCTTTCCCTGCGCGATTCGTTCCTGCTTTCGCAGATACAGTGTTTTGATAATCTTGATCCAGTCCCTGCACTCACAGCTTTTCATGGTCTCCTTATACTTTTCTTCCCTCAGCTTATCATTGCTTACCCACAATTCGTCAATTTCAGGAATGCTGTCAATCAGCTCTTCCGCTTCCTCTTTCGTCAAAACCGCACGCATAACGGTTTTGTCGCTGTCTACCGGCGTGAATATCTTGCTTTCCTTATGGTGAACAGGACTTAAAAGATAATACAGCCTGTCTTTCGGAACGTCTTTCATTCTTAACGTTGTAATATCTTTCACTTCACACACACCGGTATTGCCATACACAATAAAATCACCTTTTTCAAACATGCCATCCCTTCTCTTTCCACGCTGGCCAATAAGTTCCCTTATATATTAGTTTAACCTAAAAAAAGAAGTTTCGCTAATACTTTTTTTGTTTTTTCTTATTTTTGTGTGATTTTATCAATATAAGGCACGAATTGTTTGTACAATTTGCCACATCATTCTATCTGTATGTCTTCCGCATCCTCCGCCAGCCCATGTGTATGATCCAAAAACAGCAGACTTCCCTTCGCTTCCTCTTCCTGATAAGGATACCCCAGCTTCTCTCCGACCCTGCGCGCCATTTCATCAAACAGACTGCACATTTCAAAAACAGCCTTCCAGACACATTCCCTGTCACTGTTCGGATAAGTCCGCATTAACCTTCCGTACTCTTCTTCCGAAAGATAGTTGTGCAAATACTTTCCCGATTTCCCCACACTGCATGAAAAGCCCGTACGCATCCCTGCATACCACGAAAGCATCCTGAACAGCTGCGGTCTGATATACAGATTCAGCATGTCCATTGCATAGGTCATTTCCCGTCTCCACAATCCTTTGCCCACACTGTTCTGCATCCACCAGAACTCATTGCAGCAGCAGAAATATTCTGCGGCAGTCGGTTTCTTCACCCAGTGACTTTCATCCGACGGCGCCAGAATCTCCGGCAGGACACCGTCCTTGTCCATCAGTATCACACAGAGTTTGTCATGGCGTATATTCCTGATGCCGTACTCCGGCGTCATGATCGTCAGATCCATACGGTTTCCGTCCGCAAACTGCATCAGGTACGCATAGTGATTCGCAAAATCCGTTTCCATTCCCCTGAGCCCGTCCATTTTATCCGGCATCTGCATATACAGCCGTCTGCCGAATACGTCTATCCAGCTTTCATCTGCAATGAAGGAAGCCGTTTCCCTCACCACGTATACAATGTCATAATCCTGGAAAATATCGTGCGGGGCATTCGGATTGGTTCTGGAACCGTTCATATACACGCCCCGGATGCGTTCGTCCCGTTCGGCAACTCCCAGTATCATATCCATCATTTCTTTTTCACTCCGCATAGCCACCGCCTCCTGTCCTTTCTTCCACAGTCACAACTCCATTGCAAATGCACCCGCTATTTACATGAATCACATTCATGAATTACATTTATTATAACAAAAAAAGGTCTAAATGCAAAAAAATTTTCATGAAAGTGTTTTCATAAACCGAAAAATCTGTTAAATTTATTTTATAGCATGACTGAAAGCAATGTATAGGAGGTTCAAAATGAGGTATTTTTTTAATGGTAAGATTGAAAAACTGGACGGAGTCCACACCATACGCATCCCGTTCAACATCTGGGAAGTATGCAAGCAAAGAGAAGTGATCAACGGCGACCTTGTGCTGGACAACAAGATCATCACCTGCGAGCTTCTCCCCGAGGAAAAAGGAAATTACAAAATCCATTTGGACGAGGAATCCGTATCCCATGTGGATATCACCAAAACACACAAGATTCTGCTTCACGTATCTGGCAGCCTGATTCAGATGAATCAGAACAGCCCTTACAGCTTCGATAAGCCGATCCGCAATATCGACAGCGTGGAAATTATCGTACAGCCAGAAGACGGCCTGTGCGGACAAACCTGTGTAGCCATGCTGGCAGGCGTAACCATCGCAGAAGTCATCAGTGTTATGGACTGCCGCCAATGGCAGGGAACCATGGGGAGAGTTATCTCCGCCCTCAACTACTACGGCCTCGACCATACGGACATCATTATGTATACCGAAGGCCAGGAAGCAACTCTTCCGAAATGCTGTATCATGATGGAGAAAATGGGACGTTTCTGCCATTATCTGGTTCATTATGACGGTACGTTCTATGATCCGACCCTGGGTGTACTGGATCACTATGACATGAGCAAACTTCTGGGATATCTGGAAGTGAAATGCGTTTAATTTATCTGCCGGCCTTTGCGCCCCGTGTATAAACAGAAGAGCTGAGAATTCAGCTCTTCTTAATAAATTCCGTATTGCATTTCGGGCAGCGCACGGCAACTTTCCCCTTTCCGCGGGGTATCCGTATTTTCTGCCGGCAGCCGGGGCATTTATAAATATGATAAGTCTTCCTCTGCACCATCAGCTTCTTCTGAGAAGACCAAAAGGTCCTGATCCTTGATGTATATCTTATAAATGCCTGGTTTTCCGCATACCGCTTCGTATAATTCTTAGAAAACATTCGGAAATACACATATATGAGCAGGGCCAAAGCAATGGCATACAACAAATCCCATTTCGTAAATACAGATACAAACATTACTGCCATCGCACTGACCAACAGGAAGCGGTTCATGGAATCCTGCCCATAAGCGCCGTATCTTCCCTGCATAAACCGGATAAACTTCTCTTTCATAACCATTACCTCCGCAAACTCACCCTAACCG
Organism: uncultured Lachnospiraceae bacterium; assembly: GCA_910579935.1. Taxonomy (GTDB): domain Bacteria; phylum Bacillota; class Clostridia; order Lachnospirales; family Lachnospiraceae; genus Kineothrix. The sequence goes on along the minus strand of CAJTVQ010000009.1, from coordinate 82,264 downwards.
CAGCATCACCTGTCCAAGCCCCAATGCACACGCAATCCCGTACAGCAAAAGGATATGGAGCGGATAAAAAGCATAAAAGAGCCATTTGATATTCCATCCCCGCTTTCCGTTATACATATGTACCGGAATCATGACAAAAAAGGCAGTTATCTCAATCGGATTCATCACAGTCAGCACAGCGCACCCAAGCCCCGTTTCCAACATTTTTTTCCTGCGGCATATATACATGACAGCAATTGTCAGCACACCAGTGGCAGCATAGTCTGTCTTAAGCAGCTGCGCAGCGCCTGCTCCCGCCGCCAGGGCCAGGAGGCTGAGCAAAATACGGATCACCCTGTTTCCTCCCGTCTTCTCTTCCGCCAGACGGAATCCGATCAAAACCAGCAGTCCGATAAACAATGTAAAGAATACATTTTGGTATTCCAGATAAAAAGGACTGCCTGTAAAACCCAGATCAAACGGCACCTCCGAAACCAATGCAAACAGGAACAGCCTGCCCGCATACTTCCATACATTCTTCGTATACTGAAAACCCTCGATCAGCAGATAGCAGAAAATCGGGAATCCCAGTCTGCCTGTCAGACGAAGCACCATATCCAGCGTCCCCAGTCCGGCCAGCATAGTCAGATTCGTCCCTTCCTTCACCGCCTCCATCAGCATCCTTTCTATAATAATCGCCCCTGTATGGTCAATGAACATGGCAATGATCGCGATCAGCTTCAGCGTGCTTCCGCTTATCCCTTTCTTTCCGTCCTTCTTTCCGTCATCCGCTCTTCCTGCGTTCTCTGTCTTTTCTTTTACCGGTGCTAACGAATGTTCCATTTCTTCCTCCCCGTTTTCCTGTCTCTATATTTCCCTGTTAATAAATAAGAATATAAAGTTTATTCCATTTTGTCAACTTTTAGCAGGCATTTTATAAAATCATAATATGTTTTGCCGTAAAATTAAAAACCATACACAGGGCGCCCCCCAATACCGTCGGCACCAGCAGGGAAGCCAGCGTCCACTTCAGACTTCCCGACTCTTTACGGATGGTCATACAGGTCGTGGCACAGGGCCAGTGGAACAGCGAAAACAGCATGGTACTCACTGCCGTTATCCAGGTCCACCCATTGTCCACAAGCAGCTGCTTTAAAATGTTCCTGTCACTTATCTCCGTCAGTGTCCCCTGTGACAGATATGCCATGATCATAACCGGCACTACGATTTCATTTGCAGGCATACCTAATATAAATGCCAGAAGAATGACGCCGTCCAATCCCATCAGGGACGCCAGAGGCTCCAATGCATCCGCCAGAAAAGACAGCAGCGTCACGTCACAGACCCGTATATTTGCAAACAGCCATATCACGATTCCTGCCGGAGCTGCTGCTGCCACGGCACGCCCCAGTACAAATATCGTTCTGTCGCAAACGGACCGCACGATAACCCTTCCGATCTGCGGCTTCCGGTATGGAGGCAGTTCCAGGACAAAAGAGGACGGAACCCCTTTCAGCACCGTAACAGACAGCAGCCACGAAACCAAAAAGGTCATGCCTATGCCCAGCATAACAAAACCCGCCAGTACGAATGCCGAAATCAAAGACCTTTCGGTTCCTGCCGTACCTCCCGCAAAAAACATCAGAATAATTGCGATCAGTGTTGGAAATCTCCCGTTACACGGGACTAAGCTATTCGTGATCATGGCAATCAGCCGTTCCCGGGGGGAATCAATAATACGGCATCCCACCACGCCTGCAGCATTACACCCAAATCCCATTGCCATTGTAAGACTCTGTTTTCCGCATGCATGGCACTTCCGGAAACACTTATCCAGATTAAACGCCACACGGGGCAGGTATCCCGAATCCTCCATGATGGTAAACAACGGGAAAAAAATGGCCATGGGCGGCAGCATTACCGCCACGATCCAGGTTACCACACGGTAAACGCCGTATAGGAACATCTCCCGCAGCAGTTTGGGTACCCCCAGATATATAAACCCCTCCATCAGTCTTTTTTCCGCCCATGCAAAAAATGTCCGCAGCAATTCCGATGGATAATTGGCTCCCACGATCGTCAGCCAGAAAGTCCCGAGCAGAAACAGAAACATGATCGGTACCGCCGTTCTCTTTCCCGTAAAAATCCGGTCCTTTTTTCTGTCAGGTTCCAAATAGCCGTCGTCCTCATATTTGACCAGCCCGCGGCAAAGCTCTGCCGCTGCATCTGTCTCCTGCCCTTTTCCGTATCTTTTCCCGCGGTTCTCCTCTGCTTCCTTTCCTTTGTTTCCTCTTTTTTCTGCTGCCGCATCAATGGCCCCGTACACTGCTTCCATCCCCAGGCCTTCCCTTGCCGCCATACCCACCACCGGAACACCCAGCCTTTCCTGCAGTCCCCGTAAATCAATTCTGATATGTTTCTTTTCGGCCTCGTCCATCAGATTCACACAGACCACTACCCGGTTTGTCAGTTCCAATATCTGAAGTACCAGCCCCATATTCCGTTCCAGGCATACCGCATCACAGACAACCGCCACTACGTCGGGCACGCCGGAACAGATAAAATCCTTTGCAACTTCCTCTTCTGCGGAACGCGTATGTAAAGAATAACAGCCGGGAATATCCACCAATACATATCCCTGTTTCCCATGGAATGCATATCCCTGCGCATTTGTCACCGTTTTCCCCGCCCAGTTACCGGTATGCTGATGCAGTCCCGTCATGGTATTGAATACCGTGCTTTTCCCTACATTCGGATTTCCCGCCAAAGCCACTATGATATCATTCTCTCTTTTCTTTTTTATTTCCAGACCGGAATCCATCGCACCCATTCCTGTCGAAACATTGCTTAAGCCCATTTTTCATGCCCCCTTCCGCCGCCTTCCACTTCTACCTCTATATTTTCCGCATCTTCATTTCTGACTGCTATCAGAGTTCCCTTCACAAAATATGCCACGGGATCGCCGAACGGACTGGCATATACACATTCTATCACTGCTCCCCGCACGAATCCCATATCCCTGAGCCGCTGCCCGATATTCTCCGCCACGTGCATCCCGGCAATCCGCCCGCGCTGCCCGGGACGCAGGGCAGACAGCCTGCCTATCCTCACTTCCATGCCATATCCCCTCCCCAACCCGCTCTCTATTATCATTATGCAGAAAATACTTTATTGACTCTGCCGCTGCAGGATCCGTCAGAAAGCAGCATAACAAAAAGGCTGTCCGACCCTGAGTCTTTGACAGCCTGCCTCTCATTAATCTATAACTATGTTCTAATGGCCCGTATCCACAACTACAATTTCGGAATCACCCTTTCTGGCCTGTTCCAGCACGGCCGCAGCCAGTTTCTGAAAAGAACCGTGAGAAGTAGAAGCCCCGGTTATGGCATCAATTTCCCCTTCCCCCTGGCTTTCCAAAAACTGCCCCGCATAATAGCGGGTATACTCGTTGGGATAAGTGCCGTTGGTGTGCAGCATAGTCTGCATATAGGCATTATCCCAGCTCTTGATAAAGCCGCTGGGATTTTCCGCATTATATTCCACGGAAACAATGCTGCCTCCCTTAACCATGATGGTAATGTATTCCTTCCAGCCAAAATTATAGTCAGAAGCCTGGGCAGTATAGTAGCCATCCTGAAGACCACCCGTTTCGCCGCAGCCAGTCAGAAGCGCCACCATTAACAGAACCATAACTCCGCTGATCATCCGTTTCATTGAACATGCCCCTCCTTTAAAATAAATTTTTTCACCTGGAACTGGAGCTTCTCCGCTTCCTTTGCCAGCAGTCCGCTGGACTGTTTCGTCCCTTCCGCATTCTGAAGGTTCCTGTCAGCTATGGAAGAAATGGTTCCGATCCGTTCTTCCATAATGGCCAGGGCGTCCTCCTGTCCATGCACCGCTTCCGCCAGCTGGTCTGAAATCTCGCTGATCTGGCCGGAAACATCCGAGACCTCCTTCAGGGACCTGGCAGTATCGGCATTCAGCTCTACACCGGTATGGATCAAGGCTCTTGTGTTCGTTATTATAGCCGTGGCGTTCTTTGCAGCCCCGGCGCTTTTAACCGCCAGCTCCCGGACTTCGTCGGCTACCACGGCAAATCCTTTTCCTGCGCTTCCGGCCCGTGCCGCTTCCACGGAAGCGTTAAGAGCCAGAATATTGGTTTGGAAAGCAATATCCTCAATTGATTTGGCAATCTTCGTGATTTCCAGTACATTGGCGCTGATATCATCCATGGCGCCGGAAAGAGCCTCCATCTGGGAATTTGCTTTCTGGATACACTCCGTAATCTCTCCTGTTTTTCGCTGGGTCTGGCTGCTGCTTTCCGCCACACCGGACAGCTGTCTCTTTACATGGGATACTTCGTCAACCAGCTCTTCAGCGGACTGGTTCTGTTCCACGGATGCCTGATGTAGCTGGCCGGACTGCCCGCTCAGTTCTTCAGCCATTCGGGCAAGCCGGAAAGCGGCGGAACGGAAATCCCATATGGTTTCATTCATGGATTTGATGATTGCCGTCAAACTGCCCCGGATCAGGGAAAAATCACCCTTATAATTCTTTTGCGGCTCTACCCGCAGATTACCGTCCGCAACCTGAGTCAAAACCTGCTCGATATCCGATATGTACTGGTTAACGCTTTCCACCGTGTCCTTCAGTGTCCTGGCCAATACCTCCAGTTCGTCCCCGGAACTGACAGAAACCATCTCCGTATGCAGATCCCCGTCAGAAAGGGCCACCATCCGGTCAGTAACTCCTTTAACCGGACGGGAAATAGAACGGGCCAGGCGCAAAACCAGCAGGATGGATACAGCCAGCACTGCCAGGGTAAATAACACGTCCGCCAGCACTGCTCCGTTAATCAGCTCATTATAGTCGGATTTTGGAACCTGGATGACCAGGGACCACTGGGTGCCGCGGATCGGAGAAAAAGCCACCAGCATCTGCCTGCCGTCAATGGAAAATTCCGTGGAGCCCGTTTCCCCGGTAGTCGCCCGGCTGATGGCATCTTCATTGCCGCCGCTGATCTCATGGAGCGTACTCTGCCCAAGAACCACTGCCTGGTCCGGATGCCCGGTAACGATCCCTTCCCGGTTCACCATGTAGGCCATGCCATTCTTCCCCAGATTGATGCTGCTTATGACATCATTAAGAGCGTCATATTTATAAACCCCTACCACATACAGGGAAGTGGTCCTGTCCCCGCCTTCCCCTTCTTTTACCGGCATACCCATGGTAATGCCAAGCTTTCCCTGAAAAATAGTGCCGGAATCCGTAGTCAGATTATCCGTTTCCTTAAGCAGGGCAAAAAAATTACCGTCAAGACTTTCCGGCGCACCGTCAATCCCCTGGACCAGCCGTCCCTCCAGGTCATATAATGCAATGGTATACAATTCATAAATCTCGGCGGCTTCCGTCAAAACCGCCTTCCGGTTTTCCATGATCCTCTCCGCGTCCTCTCTTACCGTCCTTGCTCCCCCGGCGCTGTCAGAAGAGACAACGCCGGTCATCCGCAAATCACCGGCAATCGTCATCATCCGGTCTGCCATCATATGGATGTTCGCCTCCACGGTTTTGGCCGACTGCCGAACCATGGGTTGCAGACTGTCCAAAAGGATGCTGTTGGCCAAAGACTGCATGGAAAACGCCATGATCACGCAGCATATGACCACCAATACCAGAATATTCAGGGTAATGTTCCTTAAAATCCTTCCGCTGAGGCTCCGTTTTCGCCCCGCAGACAGACTTGTATGTTCTTCCGTCACTGTCATTTTTACGTTTCTCCCTCTCCATTGTGATAAATACATAAAAAGCCATCATTTACAAAAAAGTTTTATAATCCTCATAATTTTTTTCCAAAAGTGACGGGGTGTCCAGTCCGTAAGGACACTTTCCCTTGCATTTACCGCAGTGCAGGCATCCTTCAATCTTTTTCATCTTCTCCTGCCATTCCGCACTCAGATATCCCTCTTTGGGCGCCCTGCGCAGCAGCAGACTCATCCGCGCGCAATTATTGATTTCGATACCGGCCGGACAGGGCATACAGTAACCGCATCCGCGGCAGAAATCACCTGCCAGTTCCGTCTTTTCTTTTTGGATCTCTGCTTCCATCCGCGCTGTCAGTACAGGCGGATTTTCCTGATATGACAAAAACTCATCCAGTTCGTTTTCCCGCTGGATACCCCATATGGGAGCCACGTGGTCAAACTGTGCCATATACGCATATGCGAGGGCCGAATTGGTGATCAGGCCTCCCGACAGGGCTTTCATCGCAATGAATCCGATTTCCTTTTCTTTGCACAGATTCACGATTTCCATATCCGGTTCCCCTGCAAGGTAGGAAAACGGAAACTGCAAGGTTTCATACAGATCCGACCCGATCGCTTCTTTCGCCACGGCAAGTCTATGGTTTGTAATACCGATATGACGGATTTTTCCCTGCTTCTTCGCTTCTTCCATGGCATCATACAATCCTGATCCATCTCCCGGCTTCGGACAGAATGCCGGATTGTGGAACTGGTAAATATCTATATAATCCGTCTGAAGCATTTTCAGACTTGTATCCAGATCTTTCCAAAAACCTTCCGCGTCCTGGGCACCGGTCTTCGTACTGATTATAATTTTATCACGGATATAGGAAAATGCCGCACCCAGCTTCTCCTCACTGTCCGTATACCATCTTGCCGTATCAAAATAATTGATACCGTTATAAAACGCTTTCTGAAGAAGATAAACTGCCTCCCGCTTGGATATCCGCTGTATCGGCAGCGCACCGAAGCCGTTCCTGCTTACCTCCAGCTTTGTTTTTCCCAATATAACTTTCTGCATACCTTTCCCTGCCTTTCTTCGTTTTCCCCAAGCCTTAGTACTCCGATTTCTGTCTGAAAGGAGTACCGGCTTAAGCAATAACATCATTATAACATAACCGCAGGTATCCTACACCAAAAATAATTTCCCCTTCGTATAATAAACATTGACCTTTCGTCTAAGGTTCAAGTATAATACTATTTATAATAGCAATAAGAACCTGATACACTGATAAGGAAGAGAGGACAACAATTTGAGACAGTTTTTTGGTATGAGTCAAAGCGGAAATCTTCAGGAAGCGCTCCGCGGGCCGGAAAATCCGCAGTTGATTATGCTGCTATCCAACAGTGACCAATTCGAGGCACATGTGAAAAAATTGGAAGAACTTTATCCCAAGGTACCCAGCATTGGATGTATCGGCATGAGTTACGATACGAAAATCGTGGAAAAAGGCGTGAGTATTATAGCCTATTACGGCGGCGTCAGCGCAGCGGCCAATGTATTGGAAGATGTGTCCAGTATGCCTGTGAAATACATCCGGCGGCTGGAAGAGGATGTCCACAAAGTAAACGGCTCCGGTAATGATACGATATGCATTGACTTTTGTTCCGGCAACGATGCCTGTGTCTTGACGACTATTTACAGCGTATTAAAACACCGGAACATATCCCTGGTAGGAGGCACTGGCGATGCCGGGAAAGTATCCGCAAACGGTAAAGTCTATCAGGATGCCGTCGCCTACGCACTGATCAAAAACAATGGCGGACGTGTAAAAGCTTACAAGGAAAATATCTATCACCCTATGGGAAATTACCGTTTTATTGCTTCCAAAACGGACAAAGCCAATTACATAATGGGAAGCCTGAACGGAAAATCCGCAAAACAGGTTTACCAGGATATTCTCCATGTATCCGAAAGGGAAATACCGACCCAGACATTTAAAAATCCTTTTGGAAAAATAAACGGAAACGATATCTGCATCATATCCATTAAGGAAGTCAGCGGCACCGCACTGACATGCTTCCGTCAGGTGAATGATTCGGATGTTCTTATCATGCTGGAATTGGGAGACTACAGGCAGATCGTAAAAGAAACCATCCAGATGATACGCAGCGATTTCCCCAAGATTTCAGCCGTATTTTCCGTAAACTGCCTGTTCCGTTACCGGCTGTTTAACGACAATCATTATATGCAGGAATACCTGCACGAAATGGGAACTTTAGGCAATCATGCCGGCCTTGTGGGATACGGGGAACATTACAACAACCAATTTGTCAACCAGTCCATGACCTGTGTTGTATTTGAGTAAGGGAGGAACCGAAATGAGCTTCAGAAAAAAATCAGAGCGCAAATCAAAAAGCCTGTATCCGGTTATATATGTCACGGAAAGTTTGAAAGACTACCACCAGGCACTGGTACAAAGCGAAGTATCCTCCCTGTATGAACTGAGCATGGTAAGCAGATCCTTTGGCAACGTATTGAACGAATCCGATCACTTTAAAGAAACGCTGCAGGATTTCGGCAATACCTTTTCCAATATCAATGAAGTTTCCAGCCAGTTTCAATCCGTTAAGGATAACATAGCCCAATCCGTAGTGCAGGCTCAGGGCGAAGTTGAGGAACTTAAAAACAGTTCCCTTATGGTTGAAACGCATTTTGATGAAATGCAGAAAACCTTTGAAGAGTTCCAGTTATCATTAAAGAATATTAAAAGCTGCATGACTAAAATCGTATCCATTGCCGACCAGACCAATATCCTTTCACTAAATGCCTCGATTGAAGCGGCCAGGGCCGGCGAGCAGGGAAAAGGATTCGCGGTCGTAGCCGACGAAGTGAAAAACCTGGCAGAAGAAATCAAAAATCTGGCTGCTACCGTAGATTCCAGTATTAATGACGTAGAGCAGGGTACGGACAGGCTCAGCAGCAGCATCGATAACTCGCACACCGCTTTGGAACAGAGTCTGAACAAAGTAGAAGAAACTTATGAAATGTTTGACAGCATCACACAGGCAGCGGAAGGAGCTACATCGGTACAGTCCGAGATTTCCGGCGTCATCGACAATTGCATGGTTGCCCTTCAGACATTAAATAATTTTTTCGAAAACACAAAAAAACAATATCAGGAAGTCGTACGCCATATTAACCGGGCCAGCAATCTGGGCACTACAAAAAGCGCTATGTTTGAGAATGTCGATAACATGCTCTCTCAGATTCCTCCCATTATCGAAGACTACACCATCTGAAAAAACTGCGCCGTCAGGCGCACCGGAAAGGGCCGTATCCGAATGCAATATGGCCCTTTTTGTATACACTTTATCTACCCGATTAAATCTTTTAATTCTCTGAGCAATTCCAAATCATCCGCCTGTACTTTCATATTCGCTGTCATTTCTTCTTCTCCCGGATTCCTCACCGTAATTTCTATGACACTTCCCTCCTGCACGCCCTTCGCCGCAACTGCCTTCATAAAAGCTGCAAACTTCGGATGCCGCCTGTTAAATTCATTCTTCATACCCATGATCTTCATAATTGATGTCGGATTCATCTTTCTTTCGTTCCTCTCTTTCTGATCACCGGAGCCTGACCGGCCGTTCCGGCAAAATTCTCTTTCTTATTATCCTTTTTCTTTTTTTCCATAATTATATCATAATTTATAAAATGCCATCCCTTCCTTTTATTATTTGTTTGAAAAAATCTTATTTGAGCCTTATAATAATTATAAAGCAAAGGGGTAAAATCCCTCTCAGATATACAAAAATCAGCACAGGAATGAGGAAAAATATGATTTTATATCATGGTTCAAAAAACGGGCTGGAAGGCGCCGTCAGACCGGACGCCGGCCGGTCTGCCTGCGATTTTGGCAGCGGCTTTTATATGGGAGATAAACCGGAACAGCCAAAAGGGCTGGTTGCGCCCTATCCCAACCATATATTCTATGAAATAGAATGTGATTTTCATGGTCTGAGGCAAAAAGAATTTACCGGCGACTATGCCGGCCAGATTGACTGGGCTCTATATATTGCATATAACAGACAGATCATTGATTTCTCCGGATACGGGAAATTACAGGAAAGATATCAGGCCTATAATACCTGCTATGATTTAATGATCGGATTGATCGCCGATGATAAAATGACACAGGCGCTCAACCGTTTTTATGACGGTATCCTCTGTGACATGGGTCTGCTTGAAGCGCTGCAGCATGTAAAACTGGGAAAGCAGTATGTCCTGAAAACTGCGGAAGCCTGCAGCGGAAACCATATACAGATCATAAGCAGCACCACCCTTTCTGAAAAAGAGAAAAAGCTGATCATTGCAGAAAATACGAACCGGATCACGCAAATGCAGGGATTACTGAATCAGATGCAGACAAAATACCGGCGTGCGCAGAACATCAGGTTTTTTGACGAAATCATTAAGGAGTGGAATGAATCATGGAATTAAATGCTATTAATATCGGATATTGTGAAATGTCCTCTGATTTATTTGTCCAATCAGCCAGAAAAGGATATGACTCTAAAGATTTCATAGAAAAACTCATGAATTCCCAAACCGCGGCCTATTTATATCATAAGGACTACACCGAAATGTGGCGCGGTTCCTCCTATATCATCGAGACCCTGGAAGCCGAACAGCCCCTTCTGAAAGGTCCGTCCCTGCCTGAAGATATCCTGTCATGGATCGGATATTTATTTGAATGCTGGAAATTAACCTACCCTGACGACTCGGCAAAAGATATTTTAAAACAGGCCCCGATCGATACGCTTCTGCTTTCCTATCAGGGCCTGCATGTTATGACTTTCGAAGATGCGATCGGCGAGTTAAAAGAGATTGCCCGGAAAAAAGTCTCTTCCTGAATTCTGCGGCTTTTTCTGGATGTTTCTTCTGCGCACTGTTATCGCATCCTTTTACTCTGCCTTTTTAAACCGGTCTGTTCCCACACCGCAAACCGGACACTTAAACCCTTCCGGCAGAGCGCCCTCATGGGCATAGCCGCATACCTGGCAAACATATTTCTCCTGTCCTCCGTCGTTCTGCGGCTTTTCTCCGGCAGCCAGATCCGCCTTCTCCGATTTCTCAGGCAGATAGGTCGGCGCGTTTTTCGGGCTTTTCCCCTTCACCACTTTATGGTAATAGGCATAAGTCATGGCATCGCCCATTCCCTCATACACACCGCCGTCCAGTACTTCTCCCAGAAATACCGTATGGGTAGCCGTCTCCATCTTATCCACTACCCTGCAGACTACATAACCGCATGTACCCTTCACCACCGGAATTCCCTGCACCGTCTCATAATCCACCGACTGAAACTTATCCTCATCCTTCCCCGAACGAAAACCAAAATTGCCGATCAATCCCGTATCCGAACGCTCTGCCAAAATAGAAAATGCAAACTTTCCCGTTTTTGCGATACAACCATTGGTATAATTATCATGGTTTATGCTGACCGCTATCGTTGCAGGGCTTGAAGTAATCTGCATAATGCTGTTGGCTATACAGCCCGTAGGACGCTCCCCGTCCAACGTACTGACAATATAGACCCCGTAAGACATATCCCGAAAAACTGCTGTATCCATACTACTCCTTTCTGCACCAGGTGCACCGGGCAGCCTCCTGATGCCGCCCGCTCTCTTCTTTATTTATTTCCATTTTGTTTTCCATTCATTCCTCTGACAGCCTCACAAAAGTACCGCCCTTCACTTCCACGATCATCTTATCATCCACCGCCAGCCATGCGCTCACGGCGGAAGGATTGTACACGCCTTTACAATCCGCCATAAACTGCAGATTCCTGCACACATTCATATAATCCGCGATTTCAATATTAGTGGCGTACCAGATATCCTCTCTTCCGCCCATATACTCGCAGAACTCCTCTATCACGTTCCAGTTATCGTTATTATTAAATTCATAGCTGTGTCCCCACACATACATGAGCTTCAAATACTGTTTCTTGGAAAACTCTGCAAAGAACTTCGCTTTTTCCATCAAACCCCCGTCATTATGGTGACAGGTCGGATGCCACTCCATCAGATCCGTTGGCAGCGCATAATCATCCACACACTCTATCACTCTTGCATACGCAATTCCCAGCTTTCGGAACAAATCCTTAATTTCTTCACTATATGAACCGTTGGGGTATGCATGTCCCCTCACCGGATATCCCATCAATGACTCCAGCCCTTTTCGGTCCTCGAGAATCTCCGCCGCAGCTTCCGGCATTGGACACCTGGCAATCGTCGGATGGGTATAACTGTGAGTCGCCACTTCATGTCCTTTGTAGAGTTCTGCCAGCTCTGACTTTTCCAGCCGCTCCGGATGGTTTTCATTCATAAGCCCGTAATTAATATTAAATGTACCTTTTATTCCGTACCTGTTAAAAATTTCCACCAGCCTGACATCTTCTTTTTTTCCATCGTCATAGCTCATAGTCAGTGCCTTTGTCTTTCCTCCCGGGAAGCAATTATAAACTTTCATGCAAACCTCCTTATCCTCTCGCCATCCATAAATTACATACTTTAATCCGTAGGTTTCCGGTAAAAATGCCCTGACAGCTCGTCCGTCTTTACTTCATTAATGAACGCACTTTCATCCGCCATTTTCACCGCCTGCGCCACTTTCTTCACTTCTTCTCTCGATACTACCGAATATACTACATTCCGTTCGCAATGCTCATAAGACCCTTTTCCTTCCAATATCGTCGCCCCATGGTTGCTTACGGCATATATCGCATCGCATATTTCTTCCGGCTTGTCCGTAACGATAAAAAATGTCTGTTTCTGATATCTTTTATACAAAATATGCAATACCTGTGTGGAAGCGTACTGGAAAATAATAGAATACAACGCTTTATCCCAGCCAAACAAAAATCCGGCGATTGACAATATGACAATATTAATTCCCAATATCATATTCCACGAATCCATTCCTTTCTTTTCAGAAAGATAAATGGAAATAAAATCCGTACCTCCGGTAGTTGCACTCATCAGCAGGCACATGCTGATCCCCAGCCCGTTTATAATTCCGCCGAAGATACTGATCAGCAATATATCATAAGTGATCACCCTTGCAGGTATAATATCTGTCAGGAAACTGGTCAGCACAATCACCAGACAGGAAAACAGGGTAAACTTCTTACCGATAAAGCGGAAACCAATGTATACGGGAACCGCATTTAACAACAGGTTGATCGCCGTATAAGGAACTGCAATCCCCAAATACCTTTCAAATATCGTCTGAAGAAGTATCGTCAGTCCCGTAGCGCCGCCCGGATATAACCCGCCTGTCCTGACAAACGATTTGATGTTCAGCGCCATAAGACATGCCGCAATACATATAACAATGATCCTCTTAATATCCTGTCTGAAATTAAACTTCATCTTCCCGTCTCCCGTATTCTCCGCTAAAATATTTTCCCGCATCTTTCTCTTCCCTGACTGGTTACGTAAAATAGTATAACATACTTTATCCGGCACTTCTATGATTAATCACACGGTTTTTTATTTTCCGGATGCCGCGGATCAATAAAAAAGCTCCCCATACCGGTTAATGATATAGGGAACTTTTTTCTGCCTCAAAATGTTATCGGTATGGGAAGCGGAAACCTCAGTTATCTAAATTGCAGGAAATTTTTACCCTTCTTTTTATAATGCTTCAGGACAATTGCTGACGTCGGCGGCAGGGTCACTTTTACTTTCCCCTTAATGATCGGATATTCCATCTCCTCCGTATCGAAACCGCTCGCGGTAGTCAGCATCAGCCGCTTCATGCTTCCCTCCTTCGGTGTTCCGAGATGCCATACCGAAATCTCCTTCGTCACATCATGATGGTTATTATTCACTAAAATCAGCGACTGCTCCTGCCTGTTAAAACGACCGTACCCGATTATATTGTAATCAGCTTCCACATATTTCAGCGAACCTGTCAGAAATTCCCGGTTCCCCTTGTGAATGGCTATCATTTTCCTATGAAACTCAATCAGTTCCTTATCTTCTTTTCCCCACGGATAAGTCCTTCGGTTATCCGGGTCTGTAAATCCTGTCAATCCTGCCTCATCCCCGTAATAAATGGTCGGAGCGCCCGGCCAGGTCATCTGGATCAGAACCGCCTCCCGCAGAACTGCCTTGTTCACATTGCGGTCCGCCATCTCCGGTCCGAGCGAATTCGTCCTTCCCACTATATGATTCGTTCTTGTCAGGAAACGGGAATGGTCATGGTTTGACAGCTCATTCATCGCGGTATATAAGGAAGGCATCGTCATGTTCGCTCCGTTATATGCCATGGCCCCCCAGAAACTCTCCGCATTGCCCAGCATATCCTGCCGGAAATCATCGCTATGCTTCTGCATACCTGTCAGGAACCATGTCACCGGTTCCATAAAAGCGTCATAATTCATGATCGAATCCCATTCGTTCCCATGCAGCCAGTCCCTTGGATTCCCATAGTGTTCCGCTAACACAATTGCATTGGGATTCGCCTGTTTTACCGTCTTATAAAATTCTTTCCAAAAATAATGGTTATACTCCGGAGAATGTCCTAAATCCGCCGCCACATCCAGTCTCCAGCCATCCGCATTGTAAGGTGGGGAAACCCACTTCCGCGCAATATACATCACATATTCAAACAATTCCCTCGAAGCCTCATAATTCAGCTTCGGCAGCGTATCATGCCCCCACCATCCGTCATAAGTTCCGTTATACGGCCACGCTCCCTCATTATGGAATGCGAAATAATTGTGATACGGACTGTTCCTGTCCACATAGGCTCCCTTTTCATACCCCTCCGTATGTTCGTAAATCCTTTCCTTGTCTATCCACTTATTAAAAGAACCGCAGTGGTTAAACACACCGTCAAGAATCACTTTTATTCCCCGCCTGTGCGCCTCTGCCACCACCTGCGCAAATAATTCATTACTTGCTTCCAGGTTTGCCTTATTGGTTACACGTTTGATATATCTGGATGCAAAACGGTTCTCCTGCCCATGCTGCAGCAGCTCTCCCCCGTCTTCCACGATCTTCCCTATGTGAGGGTCAATATAATCATAATCCTGTATATCATACTTATGATTGGAGGGAGAAACAAACAACGGATTAAAATAAATCACATCAATCCCCAAATCCTGCAGATAATCCATCTTATCCAGCACACCCTGAAGGTCCCCTCCGTAAAACTCCCGCACCCCCATAGCCGCCGGATACTTATTCCAGTCTTCCACTTTCACTGTATTGTCACCGATATACCTGTACTCATTCGTCAGAACATCGTTTTCCGTATCCCCGTTATAAAAACGATCCACGTAAATCTGATACATGACTGCCCCTTTCGCCCAATCCGGTGTCTTATACCCCGGAATCAGCCGAAAATCGTAATGCCTGTCAACACCTTTCTGCACGCCGCTTAAATTATAATAGCATATGATCTTGCCTGCCTGTATCTCAAAATAATAACTGATTTCCTGATTCTCCAGCTGAACGGTATGGGCATAGTAATCAAAGGAATCATCGGATTCTGTCTTAAACATCATATGTTTCTCATTATCACAGACAAAGTACACTCTGTCTACATTATCTTTCTTCGTACGGAATTTGACCGTAATCACCCCGTACGCATTCGGTTCCGGCGGAATCACATAATCCCCCGTCAGGTCACTGAACAATGCTCTTCTGTCAAAAACAGGACGCATTGCCGAAATATAATACTGGCGGTCCTGTTCGATTCCAAGAAATCTGTTTGTCTCCATGCAATTTTCTCCCTATATTTTCTATCCCTTATTTTATACCATACCATACACATATTCAAGCCCTGCAAAATACACAATTCTGCGCAGTAAAAAAGACAGCCACCGTTCTGCTGTCTTTTTTAGAGAAGGTATTTCTTTCTTATGGGGTATAGCAAAAAACTATATAATGTATTGGGGGGGGGTTACAAGTAGTATAATAGCATACCACGCATGTAAGGTAAATACCAACGATTCACAAATATTACAAAAATGAATTCCATTTTTTATATATTTTGCACAATTCTGCATTCCGGCATCGCTACGAGGGTCAGGATTTCTTAAAGAAATCTTCCGGCTCTTCATTCTTTGTCACAAATAAGCCTTCAAATTCCTCCCGCGTAATCTTCTCTTTCTCTAAAAGCAGCCCCGCACACTTATGCAGAATATCCTCATGTTCTGCAATGATCGCTTTTGCTTTTGCATAGCAGTCTCCGATGATTTCTTTCACCTCTTTGTCGATTTCTCCCGAGATTAACTCACTATGGCTTTTTGCATGGGCAAGGTCGCGTCCGATAAACACTTCGTCATCATCGTCATCATAATTGATCACGCCGATATGATCCGACATTCCGTACCGGGTCACCATCCTGCGGGCTACCTTCGTAGCTTTTTTAATATCACTGGAAGCGCCCGTGGTAATGTCATCGAAAATAATTTCTTCCGCAATACGCCCGCCTAACGATACCATGATATCCTGCAGCATTCTGCCCCTGGTCATAAACATTTCATCCTTTTCCGGCAAAGGCATGGTATATCCCGCTGCCCCCAGGCCGGTAGGAATGATGGATACGGTATAGACCGGCCCTACATCCGGCAGCACATGGAACAGTATAGCATGGCCGGCCTCATGGTAAGCCGTAATCTTTTTCTCCTTGTCGGAAATGATACGGCTCTTTTTCTCTGTACCGATTCCTACCTTAATAAACGATTTTTTAATGTCTTCCTGCTTTACAAAGGCTCTGTTATCCATTGCCGCATTGATAGCAGCCTCATTCATCAGGTTCTCCAGGTCCGCTCCGGTAAAACCTGCGGTAGTCTGGGCTATCTGCTCCAGATTTACATCCTCTGCAAGCGGCTTATTCTTGGAATGTACGCCAAGGATCTCCCGTCTTCCCCTTACATCCGGCGCGCTGACCGTGATCTTCCGATCGAACCGTCCCGGACGGAGAATCGCAGGATCCAGTATATCCACACGATTGGTGGCCGCCAGGACAATAATGCCTTCATTGGCCCCAAAACCGTCCATTTCTACCAACAGCTGATTCAAAGTCTGCTCTCTTTCATCATGTCCGCCGCCCATACCGGTACCCCGCCGCCTTGCCACGGCATCGATTTCATCTATGAACACAATGCAGGGGGAATGCTTCTTGGCATCCGCAAACAGATCCCTTACCCTGGAAGCTCCCACACCGACAAACATTTCCACAAAATCAGAACCGGATATACTGAAAAACGGCACGCTCGCCTCTCCCGCAATCGCTTTGGCCAGCAGCGTCTTACCGGTACCAGGCGCGCCCTCTAACAGGACACCCTTCGGTATTCTGGCGCCTACCCGCGTAAATTTTCCGGGTTCTTTCAGAAAATTGATGATTTCTTCCAGTTCTTCCTTTTCCTCCTGCAGACCCGCTACATCCTTCAGAGTCACCTTATTATCCAGGGTAAGTCTCGCGCGGCTCTTGCCGAAATTCATCATTTTTGCATTGCCGCCTCCGCCTCCGGAATTCTGGGCATTCATCATGACAAAGAAGAACACACCGACTACCAGTACGAGAAGAATCGGAAAAATACTCGTCATAAACCAGTTTTCCCTCGGAATATCCCGCACCTGCGGGTCCAGTCCGTAAGCTCTCAGTTCCGCTTCCATTTCTTTGATATCCGTGGCATACAGTGTCCTCTCCTGTCCGCTCTTCAAAAATACCCGGACAACTCCGGTAGGAGTTTCCTTGTTCGGCTGGATAACTGCCTCGATCACGTCCCCTGCTTCCAGATTCTCCACCAGTTCGCCTCTCGTATAATCCGTTTCCTGACCGGTCAGACCGCGGAACATCCACGCTGCAAGAAACATCAGGCCAAGAATCACCAAAAAATATGCGTTAAAATTCTTTTTATTATTATTCAATTTATCTTTCACCTCATTAATCAAATTCCACTACGCCGATATAGGGCAGATTCCTGTATTTCTGGTCGTAATCCAGGCCGTATCCGACTACAAATTCATCCGGAATCCGGAATCCGGTATAATCCACCTGAACGTCTGTCACCCTCCGCTCCGGCTTATCCAAAAGCGTACAGAGCCTGAGACTCTTCGGCCCCCTGTCCTGCAGCATCGTCAACAGATAACTCAGCGTCCTTCCTGAATCCACGATGTCCTCCACTACGATGACATCCTTATCTTTCAGCGGTTCATCCAAATCCTTTACGATTTTTACCACTCCGCTGGACTTGGTTTCGCTTCCATAGCTGGATACCGACATAAAATCAAGGGATACCGGTACGGTTATCCTTTTTGCCAATTCACACATGAAAAAACTTCCGCCCTTCAAAACACATACGAGATGCACTTGTTTTCCTTCATAATCCCTGCTTATCTGCCCGCCGATTTCCTGAATCCGCCGATTTACTTCCTGCTCCGACAGCAGCACTCTGATTCTCTCTGACATCTAAAGTCCTCCTCTTAACTGTACCTGCAAAATATGTTCCGTATTCTCTGTTATCTTATAATACTCACTGATGCGGTATCCCGGCACCCACAGAATGTGGCTGCCATCTGCCAAAACATATATTTTTTCCCTCCGGTTCTTTGGAATCTTCTCTTCTATCATATAATCCTTCAGCTTTTTTCGAGACAGTTTTCCATTGATGGTAAGATAGTCTCCTTTTTCCCTGATACGAAAAACTAAAGACTTAGTTATTCTATCATAGTCAAACCATTTCGTACATGATTTTTGTGGAATAAATTGGGATTTTCCTGAAAAAAAATCTGCCATTTCACTTCCCGGCGGCAATTCCCCTCTTTCTAACAGTGTCAATTCCACCTTTCCCAACCCCGGTATCTCCATCCGCCCCGGTATTGAAATTCTCAGGGCTGCCGGCTGCCCGGCCGGTTCCGTGTTCCGCTCCCGGCACAAAATGAGGCTGCTGTATCCCTTTAACGGTTCCCTGCGCGCTACCAGCCCGTAAGGCAGGGAAATCTGTTTGCTGCCGTCCTTATCCAACAGCTTCTCGATTTCCTTTACATGGACGGAAGTAAGGTCCCGCCTTCCTTCTGTCACCTGTTCCAGGCCAAACAGCAGAACCTGCCTGCGGATAAACGGCTCTTCCTCCAATAAACGGTTAATATGCAGCTCTACTGCATCATCCTGTGCAGCCGCACATCTCCGGTATGCCTCTTCTGCCTGTTTCCGTATATAGTTTTCCGCCTCCGCCAGTATATCCGCCGTTTCGCACATATGTTCCACGGCCTGGCGGCATACTTGTTTTTCCACATATGGGAATATATGGTTGCGTATGCGGTTTCTTGTATAAGTATCCTCCATGTTTGTTCTGTCTATACAAAAAGATACCTGCTTTTCCTTCAGATAAGCTTCTATCTCTTCCCGACTCAGGCACAGAAGCGGACGGATAATACGCCCTCTCACCGGTTTGATCCCCGACGCCCCGGCCAGTCCGGTTCCCCGGAACAGATGGAACAGCATAGTTTCCGCCCTGTCATTCGCATTATGCGCAACCGCGATCTTTCCATCCGATGAACCATATTGATCCAGAACCTTTTCAAAAGCCTGATATCTTACCTTCCGGCCAGCCTCTTCTTCAGAAAGGTGTTCCCTTTCTGCATATGTCCTCACATCCTCCCGTACCAGTACAAAAGGAATCTTCCTCTCCCTGCACAAATGCTCCACATATTCCGCATCCGCTTCCGCTTCCCCTTTCCGGATTCCGTGATTGACATGTACTGCCGTAAGGCAGAGCTGCATTTCCTCTGCCAATTCGCATAACATTAAAAACAGGCATACGGAATCAGCGCCTCCCGATACCCCTGCCACAACGGTATCTCCCGGCGCTAACATATGATATCTTTCCATATATGCCTTTACCTTCCGAAAGATTCTTTGGTCCATTCCCTCTTATCCGTTTCTTTTTTATCCATATCTTCATATTAGTTAATTTTCCCTCAAAAGTCAAATCCTTAAGGGAATCAGTTTTCATCCCATATCCCTATGACCATCACCGTCATATCATCCCTTACCTTCCCTTTGCTCTGGCCAAGGCAGAAATTTAAAATATGACTGGCTATTTCCGATGGATTTTTCAGGTTGATCCTGCCCAGTATTTCAGGAAGCATTTCCTCGCCAATTCCCTGCGAAAGTGCATCCAGTATCCCGTCCGACAGCATGATAATATAGTCACCGTCCACAAGCCTGCGCCTTGTAACCTCCATATCCATTTCATAGAAAACCCCCAGCGGCAGATTTCTGGCGGATACCTGCTCAATTAAATTTTCACGTTTTATATAAGAGGGAGCCGAACCTATCTTAATAAATTCACATACACCGGTATAAAGATCCATCTGGCAGATATCCAGTGTTGACATGTTCTGTGATTCACCGCCTGCGATCAGGGCGCCGTTGATCATCTGCACGGCTGTCTCCTTGGAAAATCCCACTTCCAAAAATTTTTCGACAAAATCCACAACAAATTCACTGTCCCGGCATGCCTTCTCTCCGGATCCCATACCGTCCGATAAAACGGCAGCCAGCCCGCCTTCCCTTACTTCCATAAAAGAATAATTGTCACCGGAAATACTTTCCGTCTCCTTTACCGCTTTCGCCACCCCTGTCAGAACATGGAACCGCGGCTCCTCCACATATTGATAGCTTCCCCATTCTTTCCCGACAAAAACAGGGCTTGTCCTTACCGGCATAAACCTCATATTTAGAAAAACCGAAAGGAAATTTCCTACCTCTTCCACTTCCGGTCCCGTTCCTTTTGCCGCACGCATTACAAGATTCACTTCCCTGTGCCCGTCCTCCTTTTCCAAAAGAAAAACTTCTTTCATCAGAATACCGGCTTCCTTCATCGCATGGGACAGTTGTTTTATCTTACGGTCTCCCATATGTATAAAACGGCAGGATTCTTCCGCCACCTGCGTCATGATCTGCGCCACTTCGTTCAAATGTTCCGCCATCAGGTCCCGGTTTTCCAAAAGTCTTCTTTTCCACAAATATTCCTGCCTGTCCTCCGCAATGACTTCCGCTTTTTCCTGCTGCTGTATATCGGTAAATGTATTTGCCAGGTCCCGAAAGGAATCTGCGTACATCAACAATTTTTTCTTTCCATATTCCGGCAGTATGCTGTCAAAAGTTGCCTCTCCGTTCGTAAGC
Source organism: uncultured Lachnospiraceae bacterium (assembly GCA_910579935.1). GTDB lineage: Bacteria > Bacillota > Clostridia > Lachnospirales > Lachnospiraceae > Kineothrix. The sequence continues at coordinate 61,324 of CAJTVQ010000009.1, read as the reverse complement.
TGCTTTTTCATCTTTTAACCCAACCCCACTTTCGCAATGATTTCTGTAAGGAACTATTATACACGAGACGCCCTTCCGCATTTGTCAAAACCACTACGAAAAAAATTTTTTTTGTGCGACAAAAAATGCAGACACCGGAACTACCGTTATCTGCATCTCAGTCCTCATCCTTAAAAATAATCTCACCTTCATGTACCAGCCCCAGCTTATCCTTAGCCACTTCTTCTATGTACTGCTTGGTCTGTGTATACTTTTCATATTCCTTTATTTCTTCCGCACGCTGCTCTTCCTTTTCAATTTCTTCCATCAGCTGCGCTTCCCTTGCCTGATATCCTGCCAGCTTCTGCTTCAATTCAATGCTCTTGACCATTACGACGACAAGCATCATAATGATCACAGTCATCACAAGCAACATGCCGAACCCATTCTGCCGCTTCCTGCGGTACGCCGCTCTTCTCGCCATAATGCCTCCTTCCCTGTCCATGCCGTTCCATTTTCCCTATACGGCTCAATGCTTATGTAATAATATTTTAAGTGCTTTTGCAGCCCCCGTCAACTTCTTTTTCACATATTTGCACAGACGCTTTTCCCTTCTGCGGAAAAAGCAGAACAATACCCTTATTTTTCTCATCAGCCATCTAAAGGGCCGGAACAAAAATCCTGCCGTTTTCCGGAGAATATGTATTTCCTTTAATAAAACAGCCGACATGATCCTGACAAATTTTTTTCCCATGATCCGCTTATACAACAACATTCCAACTGCGGCTCCCGCTACTGCGAACCACCGCAGGACACCGTTATTTTCCTCATAAAGCATGTAGAACACGGAAACGGCACATGCCAGCCAGAAAACCAGATCTTCCAGCGATACGGCAAAAAGACCATGCCTCACTACCTGCCGCCCTATCAGAATGAAATCGTATACAAAAGTAATGACAATTCCCATAAACACAGAACCGCCAAGAAAATACACCTCATTAATAATGTCCTGACTCATCCTTCACCTACTTAAACAATTTTGACAGCAGGGATTCCCCTTTATTGCCATATCCCGCCGCTTCCGAATATGTGAAACTGTCCATCTTTCCGTCGATATCCACTTCTCCCTTATCCAGTGTCAGACGGCTTACATGCAGGTCTTCGCCCTTTATCATGAGCATCCCCTGATCCGTTTCAAGTATTACCTCCTTCACATCAAATGATAATACGTCACATACCCCGCTGATGGTACATGTCCTTCTGTTAGTAAGCATTAATTTATGGGTGCGCTGTTTCGCAGCATTTAAATCTTCCATGAAAAATCCCTCATATAATCTTTTATAGATTATATGAGGGGAATATTTTAAATATACCGGAACAATTCTTTCGCTTCGTCCTTTTTTACTGTTTCCTGTATGTCCAGTACCTCTACCTTCACATCTTTATTTCCAAATTGTATCGTGATGATATCACCTTGCTTTACATTTGCAGAGGCTTTTGCAGGTTTATCGTTAATAAACACCCTCCCTGCATCACAGGCTTCATTGGCAACCGTGCGCCTCTTGATCAGACGCGATACTTTCAAATACTTATCTAATCTCATAACTGCCCGGATTTATTATGCATTAACCAGATCTTTTAAAGCCTTGCCAGCCTTAAACTTAGGAGCCTTGGAAGCTGCAATCTTCATAACTTCGCCGCTCTGGGGATTTCTTCCCTCTCTTGCAGCTCTATTGGAAACTTCAAAAGTACCAAAGCCAACCAACTGTACCTTACCGTCTTTCTTTAATTCTTCAGCAACAACATCCGTAAAAGCTTTTAATGCCTTCTCTGCGTCTTTTTTAGATAATCCAGCCTGATCAGCCATAGCTGCAATTAATTCTGTTTTGTTCATCTTGAACTCCTCCTGTTAAATTGAGTTTATATTTTCATTTAGAAGTCTCTCTTTTGAAACGTCTATACATATATATAGACGCTTTCCAATGTTTTGTCAAGCAAAATCTGCCTTTTTAGGCTATTTTCAAGCTCTCCGCACCGGCCGCCTCTTTTATCCGTCAATCCTCATCCTTTTCGGCCCGGTTGCCGCTGACATAATTATTTTTCTTATTGTCGGTACTGTTTCCGCTCACGCTGCTGTTCCCGCTCACCGTTATCGTGGCATCTTCTTTTACAAGGTCGGAGAATGAATAGGTCACATCCTTTTCTTCTTCATCAATCTGCACCGTATAACTCTTTGTTATATATCCCGACCTGCGGAGGGTGATCGTATGCATACCTGCTTCCTTCTTAAAACTTACCGGTGCCAGTCCTTTATATACTCCGTCCCAGTATACTTCCACATCAGCAGGAGACTGTATGTATATCCTATAGGAACTTAAGTCACTGGCGGAAATCTCCGATGAATTGCCGCTGACACTGTTATTCGGATTCGTCCCATCCGTATTGGCTTCATCCTCTTTCTCCAGCGTAATGCTGATACTTGCCAGTTCTTGTCCTACCCGGATATACTGGGTCACCGTTTCATACCCCTGCGCTTTTACGATCAGCTGGTGAACGCCGTATTCGACTTCTACCGGCCCTTTGATATCTGCCTGCTCCCCGTCGATCAGGACGGTTGCACTGGCGGGACTGATAGCAAATACAATTTTTCCGACTTTCGGAGCCTCCGGCTCCAAATCACTGACATTCAGTGTCAGTTCCTGATTCCTGTAGATCGTTACCGGCCTGACCTCGTCAATACCGGCCGCCGTCAGACGTACATTATAACTGCCTTCCGGCACTACTAAAAGCATATCTTCCGTAACCTGCTGAATGACTTCCTGACCCACTTCGATCCATCCGCCTTTCAGATAATCGTTAGCGCTCAGACGCAGATAACCGTGTCCTTCTTTCACTACCACACTGTATACGCTGTTTCCTACACCGCTGACCGAAACCACATCGCCCCGGACGATATCCTCCAGCTGTGCATCCTTTCCTTCCGAAGATACGACCAGATTATTCCTCAGGCTGTATACCCCGCTGCCGACTTCCGCACTTTTCCTAAGCATATCAAAATTATACTTCTGCACGTCTTCCATCACCCATGCACTGTCGGACAGCTTCATGCTGGACAGTTTCTTCTTGCTTCTCAGAAACGTAACGTCCACAATGTCGCCGTCGTTCATCTGTGCCATTGCCATACCGTTTCCGTATTTATCTGCGGTAACGGTAGTTCCGTCATAGGCCAGCGTATAATATTTACCTGTTTCAATATTCATGAACGTGATGGTATTCTGTTCCTCATCGATTTCCCTTATAACCGCAACATCCGCTGAGTCATAACTTCCGGGCTGGGCAATGACAAAGCCCGAATCATATCTTTCATAACCGGATTCATACGCCAATCCCCTGCTGTCGCTGCCCGCTAACAGACCGGCCGCCACCATTCCTGCCGTCAATATGGAAAGTACGGATACTGCCAATAGTACCGGTTTTCCTTTTTTCCCCAAAAAACTGCTATGCATGAAAACCTCCTCATCTGAATCCAAAAAACTTATGTATTTTGTTATTATATACTAATATGAAAAAAAAGAAAAGCACTTAAAAAATATAAGTGCTTTTATAATTTTCCAAAAATTGAATTTTTTCCGGTTCCTGCCCCAATACTTTCTCCATTTTTTCTGTATTGCGTCCAGGTATCCACGCTTTACCGGAATTATAGTAAAAATTTACTATCTTCCAAAATTTTTCCGGGTACAACATCCTATAGTACAGTTGTCTGTAATCTTCTGCGGATAACGCACGTTCTTCATGATAGGCCGACAGAAGCAGGGTTCCCAGTTCCTGTGACCAGCCGCTCTTTTCCAAAAGCTTTCTCATAAATAAATATAAATCTCTCACCGGATTATCTTTTATGCACTTCTCAAAATTAACGATTGACATCTCAGCCTTTCCGCCGTTTACGTCCTCTCTGCAATTTTCCACAATGATATTATGATACTGATAATCCCCATGACAGATAATGCAGGTATCTCCCGCTTCTTCTTTCCCTCTTCCGGTTATGTAAGAATGCACTTCGTCCGCAGTCTGCAGGGCCGCCTGAAAGAAATGATCATAGTGCTTTAACAGGAAAATTTCAAAATTGGTTTTCTGGCTCTTTTCCTTCAGAAACTTTCTTACCTTCCTGAGTTCCCGGTTATGCTTTTCATACTCTTTGTCAATGCCAAACTCCGGTTTCTGGTTCCATTCCGGAAAATCCTCCATTTTCACACAGGATGCCTTGTGAAGCTTTGCCAAAGTCTTCACAGCCTGCACACACTCCCGGGTATCCCGCAGATTACATTCCTTACCGTCAAAATAAGTTTTCAGAATATACGGCGTTCTGTCCTGGTCATATACGATGAGCTCCCCCTCTTTGGTTTTCAGAAGACTCTCTACCGCAAGGAAACCCTGCTCACGGATTTTCTGAAGCAGTGCGTCCTGAAACATGATCTTATCTTTCGACCCCGTATACTCTTTCAAGATCAGCAGGCCCTTATCGGACTCACACAATATTGCCCCACGGCCTTTCCATGTACGCAGTACTTCTATTTCATAATTTTCAAGTACGCTGACTGCCCTGTCATTCACGTAAATACCCCCTATTTTCGGTTCCGTCTAATCGACCTATCCTATCTTATGAACCAATCATAAAAAGTATTCATACAGCTTTAGCAATTCTTCCTTCGTATTTTTTTCCGGATTTTCCAATACGGCTTCCAACAGTTTGCCCAGTACCTGTCCTATCTCCTTTCCGGGCTTCATCCCTGCATCCATCAGATCCTTTCCCGTAACTGCCAGCGTACGGAGGGAAACGCAGTCCCTCTGCCTTATGACTTCTCCATAAACCGCCTTTACCTGTTCCAGCCTGTTTTCCTTTTCCTCTCTTTGGTATTCGCTCTGTGCCAGCATATCCGCTCTTTTTACCTCAAACAGAAGCGGAAAAATATCCTCGCCGATCTTATGAACGGCCCTCCGTACACCCCCCGGTGCAGGATTTATATCATAATCATGATACAATACCAGCCTTTCCACTGTACGGAGCGTATCGTTATCAAACTTCAGCCGCCGGAATACATTCTCCACAATCTCCGCGCTCACCGCGGCATGTCCATGAAAATGGTCTGTTCCCTCCCCGTCCGTAGTCTTCGTCTCCGGCTTGCCGATGTCGTGCATCAGCATTGTAAGGCGCAGAACCTTGTCACACCTTACCTTCCGCATGGACTGCAGGATATGTTCACCCACCGTATAACAGTGATGGGGATTATTCTGTACGGTTTCCATACACCGGTCAAATTCCGGCAGAACCATTTTCGTTATTCCGGTTTCATAACAAATACGCAGATGATCCGGATGGGGAGAAACCAAAAGCTTCACTAATTCCGTCCTGATCCTTTCCGCACTTATCTTTTTCAGATTCCCGGCCATCTTCTTAATGGCAGCCGCGGTCCCCGCCTCGATCGAATAGCCCAGCTGCGCGGAAAAACGCACTGCACGCATCATACGCAGGGCATCCTCATCAAAACGCTCTTCCGCCTTACCCACACACCGGACAGTCCGGTTTCTGATATCCTCCGCCCCTCCGAAAAGGTCAACCAATCCACTCCGTTCATTATATGCCATGGCGTTGATGGTAAAGTCCCTGCGCCGCAAATCTTCCTCCAGCCTGCCGGTGAAAATAACCTCTTTCGGATGTCTGCCGTCCTCGTATTCACCGTCGATACGGTATGTCGTCACCTCAAATCCTTCCTTTTCCAGCATGACCGTTACCGTTCCGTGCCGGATTCCCGTATCCACCGTGCGCCTGAAAAGCGCTTTCACCTGCCGGGGTTCTGCCGAAGTCGTAATATCCCAGTCATCGGGCGTTCTGCCAATGACCGAATCCCTCACGCATCCTCCCACCGCATATGCCTCATACCCGGCGTCTTCTATTTTCGTAATAATATATTTTACCTTATCTGGCAGCTTAATATCCATACCTTCCTCCCATTCCGTTCCGTTCCGTTCCGTTCCGTTCCGTTCCGTTCCGTTCCGTTCTTTCATTATTATATGAAAATAAAATACAACTAGCAATATTTATTCATACATATTATTTCCGCCATGATTGAATAATAAAGAAAAAGCTGCCGGTCGGACGGCGGTTCAAAACAAAACAACAAAAGGAGGTTCCTTACAATGAAACGGACAAAAAAAACCATGGACGGCAATCAGGCAGCCGCCCATGTATCCTATGCCTACAGCGACGCTGCCGCTATCTATCCCATTACCCCATCCTCTACGATGGCGGAATACACGGACGAATGGTCCGCCGAAGGACGGAACAATATTTTCGGCCAGCCCGTACATGTAACCGAAATGCAGTCTGAAGCAGGAGCGGCAGGAGCCGTTCACGGAGCGCTGACCGCCGGAGCGCTGACTACTACTTTTACCTCTTCCCAGGGACTGCTGCTCATGATACCCAATCTGTACAAAATAGCCGGCGAACTGCTTCCCGGCGTATTCAACGTGGCCGCAAGAACCATAGCCACCCACGCCCTTTCCATATTCGGTGACCACTCCGATATCTATGCCTGCCGGCAGACCGGAACAGCCATGCTGGCCAGCGGCAGTGTACAGGAAGTCATGGACCTGACCCCTGCTGCTCATTTATCCGCCATAAAAGGAAGAATACCGTTTATCAATTTCTTTGACGGTTTCCGTACCTCTCATGAAATGCAGAAAATCGAAGTCTGGGATTATGAGGATTTAAAAGATATGGCAGACACTGAAGCCATCGCCGCTTTCCGCCGCAGCGCCCTGCATCCCGCCCGCGGAAAAATGATGGGGTCCGCGCAAAATCCCGACATTTTCTTTCAGGCCAGAGAAGCCTGCAATCCCTATTATAACGAACTTCCGGAGATTGTAGAAAACTATCTGGAAGAAATCAACCGCCGTATCGGAACCCGATACGGACTATTCCAGTATTACGGCGCTCCGGATGCGGAACATATCCTCATCGCCATGGGCTCCGTCTGCCAAACCATAAAGGAAACCATAGACTATCTGAACCAGACAGACAGGACTATGAAAACCGGACTGGTGGAAGTACATCTTTACCGTCCCTTCAGCGTTCCCCATCTGCTGAAGGTTCTTCCGGCAGGCATAAAGCAGATTACCGTTTTGGACCGCACCAAAGAACCGGGAGCCATAGGGGAACCCCTCTATCTGGATGTTGCGGCAGCGCTCCGCGGCACAGATTACCACGATATTCCTGTTTTTTCCGGACGGTACGGACTCAGTTCCAAAGATACTACCCCTGAGCAGATCCATGCGGTGTTCCAAAATATGGGAAAGGGAGCAAAATCCTTTTTCACCGTCGGCATTACGGACGACGTTACCCATCTGTCCCTGCCCATTCGGGAAACCGTCCATACCGCTCCTTCTGATACGGTTTGCTGCAAATTCTGGGGACTTGGCGGAGACGGAACCATCAGCGCCAACAAAAATTCCGTTAAGATCATCGGAAACCATACGGATAAATACGTACAGGCTTATTTTGACTATGACTCCAAAAAATCCAGGGGGCTGACCGTATCCCACCTGCGCTTCGGTGATTCTGAAATCCGCTCCGCTTACTTAATAAACCGTGCGGATTTTACAGCCTGCCACAATCCGGTCTACCTTCATAAATACAATATGGTTCAGGAAGTAAAGGACGGGGGAACCTTCTTATTAAATTGCTATTTTAAAGAGGAAGAACTGGAAAACTATCTCCCCGGTCAGGTAAAACGCTATATTGCAGAACACAACATCCAATTTTATATCATCGATGCCATCCGCATCGGAAAAGAAATCGGACTGAACAATAAAATCAGCACGATCCTGCAGGCTGCTTTTTTCCGCCTCTCCGGGATTCTCCCCATCGAAGAGGCCCGCCGGCTGATGAAACAGGCTGCCGGAATCAGTTATCGGAAAAAGGGAGAGAAGGTCATCAAAATGAACTATGAAGCCATCGACCGAGGCATTGAGGATGTGGTAAAAGTCACCGTGCCTCCCGAATGGAAAAATGCCGGATACGAGGCCCTGGATGCCAAACTGCTCCCAGACCGCCCTGAAGTCCTTACCTATGTGGAGGAACTTCAGAAAGTCATCACGGAACAAAGAGGAAATTCCCTTCCGGTATCCGCTTTCCTTCCTTATGTGGACGGCGCTTTCCCCTCCGGTTCCTCGGCTCATGAAAGACGGAATGTCGCAACGGAAGTGCCTGTGTGGAAACCGGAGAACTGCATCCAATGCAACCGCTGTTCCTTTGTATGCCCTCATGCAGTCATCCGTCCCGCCGTCATGACCGAAGAGGAACGTTCCAAGGCTCCCGAAGGCATGAGAACCCTTCCCATGCAAGGACTGCCGGAATATTCTTTCTCCGTTACGGTTTCGGAAACGGACTGCACCGGCTGTGGTTCCTGTGCCGGCGTATGTCCCGGCAAACAGGGGAACAAGGCTTTGGAAATGTGTCCCGTCAAAGAGCATGAAGAGCGGCAGCAATATTTTGACTACGGCAAGTCCCTTCCCGTAAAACCGGAGACTGCGGAAAAATTCAAAGAAACGACCGTCAAGGGCAGCCAGTTCAAGCGGCCCCTTTTGGAATTCCACGGAGCCTGCGCCGGATGCGGGGAAACACCCTATGCCAGGCTGGTCACACAGCTCTTCGGTGACCGGATGTATATCGCCAATGCCACCGGCTGTTCTTCCATCTGGGCCAATTCCTCTCCTGCTACGGCTTACACCGTCAATGAGCAGGGACGGGGACCCGCATGGTCCAATTCCCTGTTCGAAGATGCGGCAGAATTCGGATATGGTATGCTGCTGGCGCAAAACGCTCTCCGCCAGCAGCTGAAACAACAGGCGGAAGCTCTTTTGACACACTTACGCGAAAATCCTTCCGATGCGGAACATGCGGCAGACCATTCTTCCCATCCGTCACTTCAGCAGGCAGTGGAACAATGGCTCCTCACTTTTCATGACGGCAGGGAAAACAGCACGGCCACAGACATGCTGGTTCATGCACTGGAATCCTGTCCGCCTCCGGACCAATACCTCAGTTTATTGGAAAACAAGGACTTTTTATCCAAAAAATCCCAATGGATCTTCGGCGGTGACGGGTGGGCCTATGACATCGGATTCGGAGGCCTCGATCACGTACTTGCTTCCGGAAAAGATATCAATATCCTGATTTTTGATACGGAAGTATATTCCAATACCGGCGGCCAGTCTTCCAAGGCAACGCCCATTGGTTCCACCGCCAAATTTGCCTCCGGCGGGAAAACTACGAAGAAAAAAGATCTGGCCACCATGGCGATGAGCTACGGTTATGTCTATGTAGCGCAGATTGCCATGGGCGCGGATCATAACCAGACCATTAAAGCAATAACCGAAGCGGAAAGCTACCCCGGCCCTTCCCTTATCATCGCCTATGCTCCCTGCATCAGCCACGGCATCCGCGCCGGAATGGGCAGCTCCCAGCACGAAGAAGCCAAAGCAGTGGAGACCGGTTACTGGCATTTGTTCCGCTTTGATCCGTCCCTGCGCGAAAAAGGTGAAAATCCTTTTATTCTGGACAGCAAAGAACCCATCCTGGATTACGGGAAATTCCTTGCGGGAGAAAACCGGTACGATGTATTAAAACGAACAAAACCGGAAGAAGCAGAACAGCTCTTTTCCGAAGCTTCGGCAATCGCCAAAGAAAGATACCTCTATTTGAAGAATTTAGTCGCTCTGTACGGGAGACATCTGCTATAATGTTGTCAATGACAAAAATAAAACCAAAACATTCAGAAAAGAGGTAAGCATCATGAAAGCAACAAAACTGAAAGAAAACATCTACTGGGTAGGCGCAATCGACTGGAATGTCCGTAATTTTCACGGCTACCGCACAGGCAGGGGAACCACTTACGGAGCCTACCTGATCATGGACGAAAAAGTCACCTTGATCGATACCGTGAAAGCGCCCTTTGCCGAAGAAATGCTGTCCCGCATCAGCGATATCATCGCGCCTGAGAAAATTGACATTGTCATATCAAATCACGTGGAACTGGATCATTCCGGTTCCCTGCCTGCCATCAGGAAACTCTGCCCCAACGCTTCCATTTATACATCCGGACCGGCAGGTGTAAAAGGGCTCACCGCCCACTTCGGAACAGATTCATATATTCCGGTAAAAAGCGGCGATTCCATCTCCATAGGTCGGCGCACTTTAAACTTTGTCTCCACTCCCATGCTGCACTGGCCGGATAATATGGTAACCTACTGTCCCGAAGAAAAAATTCTCTTCTCCAACGATGCATTCGGACAGCATTTTGCCTCCACCGAACGTTTTGACGACGAAGCGTATCTTCCCGTCATATTGGAAGAAGCCAAAAAATACTATGGTAACATCATCATGTGCTACGGCAGACAGGCACAGACGGCCTGGAACACGGTAAACAGCCTGGATATCGATATGATCGCTCCCAGCCACGGCATCATCTGGCGCAAAAACATCCGGGATATCATGGAAGCCTACGCACTGTGGAGCGGTAATGAACCTTCCACCGGCGCTGTTGTTGTTTATGACAGCATGTGGAATTCCACCGACGCCATGGCAAAAACCATCTCGGAAGCCTTTTGTGACAGCGGCATACCAACCAGGTTATATGATTTAAAAAGCAACCACTACTCCGATATTGTACCGGACATCCTTACCTGCAAATATATCGCCGTAGGCTCTCCTACCTTGAACAGCCAGATGCTTCCCTCCGTAGCCTCATTTCTCTGCTACCTGAAGGGACTCTCCCCTAAAAACAGGGAGGCTTTTGCATTCGGTTCCTACGGCTGGGGAGGCCAAAGCATAGAACTGGTCGAAAAAGAACTGGAAGCCTGCGGTTTCCGAATCTGTATGGATAAGATACGCATCCAGTATATTCCTTCTGCCGAGCAGCTCCGGGAAATATACACAACTATCAGAAATATGTTGAAATAAGCATTGTCATACTAATTAAAACTTAATTTTCTATTTATAAATACAGACATTTTAGGCGGGAATCAGATTTCATTATTACTATTTGTTCCCGCCGACTTACTGTCTGCACTACACTTTTCGTTATTCAAAACCTGTTTCATTTCCATTTTTTGGATTTTTTCGTCATCTATTTGAATAATTTTTACATCAATTTCAATTCTATTGCTAAATGATGTATCCTACAACCGATGAAGGTGCTTATTTGGGGAATAGAATCTATAGTTTAACATGTAAGGGGTGGAACAAATGATAAAAGTAGGTATTTACGATTCAGACATTCTTATATTGTCTGAAATGGAAAATCTTCTGCTGCAGTTGGAGAGTGTCCGGAAAATTTTTATAGATATCGATGTCTTCAATGAAAAATCTGATTTTTTATCCCATATGAATGATGAGGTATATGATTTAATTTATTTAAGTATTCAGGATGATTATAAAGAGATTATCGCAATCGCCCAGGAAGCCAAAGACTATAATCCGCATGTTACGATCATCTATCTGGCGGAAGATGAGAGTTTATGGAAACTATTGCTCGAGGAAGCGCACATGTTCCGGTTAATTACCAAACCCATAGATCACAATTTCTTCTGCAAATGCTTTATGAATGTTTATGATAAAATGCGCGCAGACAAAAATTATTTTGAATACAAATACAGACGGAAGCTGTGCCGCGTAATTTTTAATGACATATTGTTTTTTGAAAGCAGCGGACGTTACATTATCATACATACAAAAGAAGAAGAAACGAAAATGATCGGAACCCTGAATACCATTGAATGCCAGATATCGACATCAAAAGCTGCCTTTTGCCGCGTACACCAGTCTTATCTTGTCAACGAAAAATATATCAAAAATATTGAGCGTACCTCCCTCCTGCTTTTTAACGGAACCCGTCTTCCCATAAGCAAAAGAAGATACCAGCTGCTTAAAGAACGTTTATAACTGCTATTATTACCGTACCGCTCCACAAGAAAGAGAGAAGAGACGACCATCATCGTTCATCCCGAACTCAGGCCGACCACTCTAATTATTCAACAGACTCCGGTTACACTACAACAACCGGAGTCTGAATATTTACTGCAGTGCGGTAAATTTAATATGCTTTACCCCAATAAACCATTTTCTTTGCAGGTTTCCCGCAATACACACAGGTATCGGAAAGACACTCCTGTTCATGAGGCATACAGCGGCTGGTTACTGCCATGTCTTCCTTAATCTTCTCCTCACATTCCGTTTCTCCGCACCACATCGCTTTCACGAATCCGGCTTTCTCAGCAAACGTCTGTACAAATTCATCTTTTGTCTTCGCCGTATAGGTGTGGGCCTCCAGATGTGCCTTTGCCCTTTGGTACATACTTAGCTGGATATCATCCAGAATATCACTGACTGACTGCTCCAGATCCGCCAAAGCCGCTTCCACTTTTTCCCCATTATCCCGGCGGCAGATCACACACTTTCCGGCTTCTATATCCTTGGGACCTATTTCCACACGAATCGGAATCCCCCTCATTTCCTGCTCGGAGAACTTCCACCCGGGACTCTTATCCGAATCATCCACTTTCACACGGAAATGTGAAAGCCTGTCTTTCAACTCATAAGCTTTATCCAGTACTCCTTCCTTTTTCTGCTGAATCGGAATGATCATCACCTGTGTAGGCGCTACTTTCGGAGGCAGCACCAGACCGGAATCATCGCCATGCACCATAATGATCGCGCCGATGATTCTCGTAGACATTCCCCATGAAGTCTGATGTACATATTTCAGCGTATTGTCCTTATCTGTAAACTGGATGCCGAATGCCTTTGCAAACCCGTCGCCGAAATTATGGCTGGTGCCGGACTGAAGCGCCTTGCCGTCATGCATCAAGGCTTCTATCGTATAGGTAGCTTCTGCTCCCGCAAACTTCTCCTTCTCGGTTTTGCGTCCCTTCACCACCGGAATCGCCAGTACTTTCTCACAAAAATCAGCATACACGTTGAGCATCTGCTCCGTTCTCTCCTGCGCTTCCTCCGCCGTTGCATGAGCCGTATGCCCCTCCTGCCACAAAAATTCTCTGGAACGCAGGAACGGTCTTGTTTCCTTTTCCCAGCGCACCACACTGCACCACTGGTTATACACTCTGGGCAAATCCCGGTAAGACTGGATATCTCCCTTATAGAAATCACAGAAAAGCGTTTCGGAAGTAGGTCTTACACACATTCTTTCCTGCAGGGGATTCAATCCTCCGTGCGTTACCCATGCCACTTCGGGCGCAAACCCCTCTACATGGTCTTTTTCCTTCTGCAGAAGACTTTCCGGAATGAACATGGGCATATATACATTTTCCACTCCCGTTGCCTTGAACATATCATCCAGCTGCCGCTGAATCAGCTCCCATATTGCGTATCCTGCCGGTTTAATCACCATACAGCCCTTTACGTTGGAATAATCGATCAATTCCGCTTTTTTCACTACATCCGTATACCACTGGGCAAAATCAGTATCCATGGACGTAATCGCTTCCACTAATTTTTTTTCAGCCATTTTTCTTCTCCTTTTCCTGTCTTATTTTCTCATTCTGGCTTCGGGACTTGAAGCACACAAAAACACCGGACTCCCAATCCCGTTCAGGGACCGGAAATCCGGCGTTACCACCCCAATTAATACTGCAGCCCGACATACCCTTTGGTTTCTGTCTGCTGCCGCATTCTCTCATCCTACCGCTAACGCCGGTGCTACGCTGTATTTATGCAAAGTTCTCTTACGCTCTTTACTGTTCATACAGAACTCCAAGGCCGGTTCGGGATGCCGCACGTAAGCGCCTCACACCGGGCGGCGCTCTCTCTGATACGCTGACTGTCCGTACTAATCCTTTTCTTCGTTGCCTTCTTTATGTGATTAGATTTTAGGTTAAAAATCCGTATTTGTCAACTCCTTATATTTTTCCGTCCGCACCAGTCCTTCCCCCATCCCCAGCATTAGAAACATAAAGGGCGTACTTAAAATCTGCTGGAAGCTCACCACATTATGCAGGGTATAGGCAAAAGCGCTGAATCCAAAAATGCAAAGATACTTCCCCTTCCCCTTAAAAACTTTTTCTCCGTAATAAACAAAGCGTATCACTGCACTGACAAAGATGCCTCCATAGCTGATGAACCCGAAGATGCCCATATTCACCAGCATATTCAGCCACTCATTGTGGGCATTGGTCAGCCTGGAGCCATTAAACTGCTTATTTACCGATTCTGCCAGATCCGGAATCGTATATAAAGATTTGGCAAAACAGTCCGGGCCAACCCCGATCAATTTCTTCAGTCCCGGCATACTACGATAAATCCGTAGTCCCGCAGACCATGTGGCCCCGCGCGAACTCCCCCACTGCCGGCTGAACACCAACGCGGAAATCTCTCCCATGGAGCGGATTCCTCCTTTCACCCGACTGTTCAGGATCAGAAGCAGAATATATACTCCGATCACAATTACGGTCATCAATAACATTATCTGCCGGATCATCTTAAAGCGCCTCATATCCGGATGCAGCTTCCTCTCTGCCAGCCAAAGGAAGAAATAGACGATTACGGAAAAAATAAATCCCGCCATCGTAATGGATGAAAGCGTGATCCAATCGCTCACCGTCCCGCTGTAATAGTTAAAGGCTGCCGGACGCAGCCATCTCCACAGCCGCAGCCCCTGACAGACCGCACAGAATAAAATGACAAGCTGAAAAAAACGCTTCATCGACTCCATATCCCTGAAAGAAATACAGAATAAGAAAATATACAAACCTGCAAATACCAGAAATGCACTGTTGCTTCCCTGGCTGATACCGGCAGCAATTCCCACTGTCGAAAACAGCAGTCCCGCAATCCTCATCCATAACCCGTCAGCCTTCCAATACATAAGAAAACCGATTGGAAAAATTACGGCCCAATAACCGCAATACCAATTGATGTTTCCCATTGTGGACAAAAAACTGCTGTTGGCCCCTTCGATCAAAAACGGAAATATCGAAAACCGGTTCAGTATCCCGAGAAAAAATACGGCGCCGGATGCCGCCATAACCGGATACAATATCTTTTCCCCATACTCCCAAAAACGGGAAACCAAAAAATAGGAAAGCACAAATACCAGCTGCATCTCTGCTCCCATATACCATCCTTTTTCCCCCACCAGGGCAGTATGTTTATATTCCGAACCTATGTAAGAGAGAATCACACTCAATCCGTAAGCGAGCACCGCCCAGTCCGTGCCCGACAGTTTTCCCCTCCAGATAGCATATGGCTCCGGCATATCCTCTTCCCCGCTGTCTTCAGCCGCTTCTGCACGTTCCGCACTTACGCTGTCTTCCGTTCCTTCCTGCCCGTCCGCAGCTTCACCTGCTGCACGTTTCCTGTCTCTTTTCCGATTCACGATATGCGCTGCCAGACACAGCAGAACCAGAGGTATGATCAGTCCAAAACCGCCGATCGTGATTATTTTATAAAAATTATATTTGTCCTTTCCGATTTCCATATATCCGTTCTTCAAATAAAACGGGAACATGCAGAACACAATGAACAGATATGCCGTCAGAAGCAGTGAAACCGTCTCCTCACAAAATGCCTCCATCCTTTTCATATTTCACCTGCTCCTTTCCATGCCGTACAATTTCATAAATCGTGATCAATGCCAAAGGCCCCTTAACAATACCGAATACACCGAATAACTTCACACCCGCATACACCGAAAAAAGAATCGCCACCGGAAATATCCCCATCTTCTCCCCTATCAGTTTGGGTTCCAAAAATTCCCGTGTCACGGCGCATACCACATATAGAATAACACAAATTACCGCCTTTGTATAATACCCGTTTAAAATCTGCCAAAAAGCCAGCGGCATAAGCACCATTCCTGTCCCGATAAAAGGAAGCATGTCCATAAAACCTGTAAACAGCCCCACTGCTGCTCCGCCTTCTATTCCTGCCAGAAACAGCGTAACCGAACAAAGAATACTGATAATGAACAGAATCATAAACTGTGCCCGAATAAATGTCCCGATATGACGGAATATCTTCTTTCCTATCTCGAAAATACATTTGACCTCTTCCCTGTCATGCAGCTTTTCCATAATCTCGCAATAATCCTTGGCAAGCAGAACCACGGCAATGATCATGATCGCAAGAAAACCTATAACCCCTGCGATATTCTTCACATAGCTTACGGACTCATTCATAATCTTCGGCACTACCTGTACCTGAAAATTCTCTATAAAGATATTGACCCTCTCCAAAACAAATTTCTCAACCCATCTTCCGTCCATGCCGAATTTCTTCTCCATCCCGTCACAGCAATTTCCCACAAACAGGTAAAATTTCTCCTCAAATAAATCTATCTGACTGAACAGTTCTCCCAGTTTTTGAAAAAGAAACACACCAAGACTCCATATCCCCACGCCAGCCGTAATGCATAGCAGCAGCAGAATACCCGCAGCCAGAAACCCTTTCTTCACATGATACCTTTTCTGAACCTTTTCCAGCGCCGGATGAAGAACGCTGACAAAGGCAAAAGCAAAAAGAAAAGGAGCAGCCAACGGACTTAAATACTTAAATCCTATGTATACTCCCAGCACTACCGCTCCTAACCGTACATATTCTTTTGCCTTTGCCATCGTTATTTTTCCCATCGCCAGTCCTCATTCCCTTCACACTTAGAAATAGTATGAATCATTTCCGGCAAATTATTGCAGGATTTTTAAAAGAAATATAGGAATTAACTGGAAAAAATACCAAAAGCCGTCCCTGAAGGTTCTATTTCAAAAGACATCTTTTTTCCTGTTGCCGGATGCCGGAATTCCAAACGATTGGCGCACAGCGCCACATTCTTTATCGAATGTTCCCGGTCCGAAACATCCGGCAGCCCACTTCCATACTTGGCATCTCCGAGCAGCGGCAGCCCCGCATGGGATAATTGCACGCGTATCTGGTGATGCCTGCCTGTTTTCAGCACAATCTCCAAAAGCACCCTCTGCTGTTCTTCTGTCTGCTTCATTTTTATGATCTTATATACCAGTTCCGCCCTTTTTGCCCCCGGCGTCCCCTGTTTCACCACCTTTGAAATATTTTCCCTGCCGTCTTTCAGCAAATAATCTACTAAGACATATTCCTTCCCCGGCTCCTGCAGGCCATCCCCCTGTGCCAGACCGGATTCCGTCTTCTTCTGCAGCACGGCCGCCGCACGATAGTGCTTGCACATCGTCTTCTCTCTGTTCTGTTCACTCAGCCGTGCTGCTGCCGTTTTTGTTTTGGCAAAGACCAAAATCCCTTCCACCGGCTGGTCCAGACGGTGAACTACTCCGACATACGCCGTCCGCAGATAGTTTTTCAGGGCGCTCACCATATCCGCCTCTCCCGGCCGGGAAGTCTGTGTGGCAATGCCTGGCGGTTTATGGCATACGATCATTTCTTCGTCTTCATACAGAATGTCTTCTTTTCCCAGTTTCATGCCCATCCCCGCTTATACTTTAAACCGGTACCCGACTCCCCATATCGTTTCGATATACTGGGGCTTCGCCGTATCGTATTCTATCTTTTCCCGGATTTTCTTGATATGCACCGTTACCGTAGCAATATCCCCTATCGAATCCATATCCCATATTTCCCGGAACAGTTCTTCTTTTGTAAATACATGGTTCGGATTTTCCGCCAGGAATGTAAGCAGATCGAATTCTTTCGTGGTAAAAGTCTTCTCTTCGCCGTCCACATATACCCGTCTTGCCGTCTTATCAATGCGGATTCCCCTGATTTCCACCACATCATTCACTTTTTGGTTGGAACCTACCAGCCTGTCATATCTTGCCATATGCGCTTTTACCCTTGCTACTAACTCGCTTGGACTGAAAGGTTTCGTCATGTAATCATCCGCACCCAGGCCCAATCCCCTGATTTTATCAATATCATCTTTTTTGGCGGAAACCATCAGGATCGGAATATTTTTTTCCTCCCTTATTTTCCGGCACACCTCAAATCCATCCATTTCCGGCAGCATCAAATCCAAGATCACCAAATCAAAGTCTTTCTCCAGCGCCTTCTGCAGTCCCTTATTTCCGGTATGCTCGATTTCCACTTCAAAATCGCTGAGCTCCAGATAATCCTTCTCCAAATCCGCAATTGCCTCTTCGTCTTCGATAATCAGTATTTTACTCATATCCCACTGCACCTTTCTACTCTGTTTCTTATAATATTTGCTGACCGGTCTGCTTTCATGCAATATCCCCCGCTGTCAATTAAGCAAACCGCTTCTATACATGATTCTTCATTTCGGAATATTTCCGGAATACAAAATGCAGGCATGTACCTTCCCCTTCCTTACTGGTAGCCCATATATAACCGCCGTGGTCTTCTACAATTTTTTTTACAATGGAAAGACCGATTCCGCTCCCTCCCTTAGAAGAATTGCGGGACGCATCCGTACGGTAAAACCGTTCAAATATATTCGGAAGATCCTTGGCCGCTATGCCTTTTCCGTTATCTTCTATCTCCACCCGGATAGAGTCAACTTCATCCAGGATGCGGATATCGATTACTCCCTTTTCCTTATCCATATACTTAATGCTGTTTCCGATAATATTATTGATGACCCGTTTCACCTGCTCAGGATCCGCTATGATTACCGTATCGGGCGAAACCAGATTGGCATAATTCAGTTCAATATTCTTGGAGTCCAAGTCCAGCCCTACTTCCTCCACGCAGTCTCCAAAATAATCTGCCACGTTGATGCGGTGAAAATGATAGGGAATCCGGTTGTTGTCAATACCCGAATAAATGGTCAGTTCGTTTATCAGCCGGTCCATATCATTCGCCTTATTATAAATGGTCTTAATATATTTATCCATTTTCTCAGGCGTATCGGCCACCCCGTCCATGATTCCCTCCACATAACCTTTGATTGCCGTAATCGGCGTCTTTAAGTCATGGGATATATTACTGATCAATTCTCGATTCTGCTTTTCATGCTGGAATTTCTCATCCGTAGATTCCTTCAGTCTGAGCCGCATATCTTCATAATTTCTGTACAGCTCACCGATTTCCCCTTTATTGTCCGTATTCAGCACATATTCCAAATTCCCGCCGGCAATGTTCTTCATCGCCGTATTCAGTTCATTTACAGGAAGAAACACTCCCATGGAGATCCACCTTGTCAGCATCAGACTGGTAAAAACCAATATGATTACAATGGCAATAAACATATCCACCAAAAGCTGTTTCGATATGAGGGAATTTACTTTCGTGACAATGAAAATGCTACCTTCCGTTCCGTCCGGAAAAATGAAATCCAGCTGCTTCACCAGTTTTGACATGCTGTCGTAATAATAACTGGAACCGCTGCCTTCACTGGAATATCCGTACCGCGGCAGACGGCTGAATATCTTCTGGGCTGCCGCATCGTTTCCTGCATAATAGATATTGCTCCCCTTCCGCACAATAATATACGAAGCCTTATCCTCTATCTTTTTATTCAGCTTTGACAGATATTCGTTATCCTCTAACTTCCCCGCATCCAATGCGATCTGCTCTTTTACCTCCTCGAACATCTCTTCCGATATCTGCTCGAAGCCGTGCATCGGGTCAGACAGCATCGTATAGTCCGAGTTTACCATGCCGAATTCCCTCTCCGCATTCAGCAGATAACTGCCTATGCTGAAATATGCCACTGCGGTTAGGACAAGCGGCAGCAATACGATCGTTAAAAAAGTGATCAGCAGTCTTGTCTTAAATTTCATGCCTTTTTCCTTCGCCTTTCCTACTAATCCGATTATATCATAAGTTTTATGGCAAACTTATTAAAACTTTGTAAAATGGTATTGACTTTTGTGAAATTTTCATTATAATAAAAACAGTAATCATTACTGATTTTGAAGGAGGAGCAGTATGGCGCAGAAATACAGCCGGCAGCGGGAACTTATCAAAAATTTTCTCTGCACCAGAAAAGACCATCCCACCGCCGACGTTGTCTACATGAATGTCAGACAGCAGTATCCCAATATCAGTCTTGGTACGGTATACCGCAATCTTACCCTGCTTTCCGACACTGGTGAAATACAGAGACTTCGTTTAGGAGACGGCGTGGATCATTTTGATGCCGATACGGTTCCGCATAACCATTTCATCTGTACCCATTGCGGCAGCGTACTGGATTTGGAGATGGAGAGCATTGACTACATCTCGGAAACAGCCGGCAGACATTTTGACGGAAAAGTAGATGGTCATGTCACATATTTTTACGGAACATGCGGTGACTGCTGTAAAAAACTGCAGGCATAAGTCCTGCCAGAAAATCCGATAAGTATAGGTCCGAGGCCCCGCAATCCCTACATACGGCGGCGCCGCCGGACCATTACAAATAAAAATATACAAGAAAAGGAGAATGTATTATGAAATTTGTATGTCAGGTATGCGGTTATGTTCATGAAGGAGATTCCGCACCGGAGAAGTGCCCCCAGTGCAATGCACCCGCTGAGAAATTCACAGAGCAGGCAGACGGGAAAACATGGGCTGCTGAACATGTGGTAGGTGTGGCACAGGGTGTCAGCGAAGATATTCTTGCAGATTTAAGGGCTAACTTTAACGGCGAATGCACGGAAGTAGGTATGTATCTTGCCATGGCAAGGGTAGCTCACAGGGAAGGATATCCGGAAATCGGTCTTTACTGGGAAAAAGCTGCATGGGAAGAAGCAGAACATGCTGCTAAATTTGCAGAGCTGTTAGGCGAAGTAGTAACCGACTCCACAAAGAAGAACCTTGAGATGAGAGTGGAAGCTGAGAACGGCGCAACCGCAGGTAAATTTGACCTTGCCAAGAGAGCAAAAGCCGCTAACCTGGATGCTATCCATGACACCGTTCATGAGATGGCCCGCGACGAGGCAAGACACGGTAAGGCTTTCGAAGGATTATTGAAGAGATATTTTAACTAAAACACAGACATTTAAACGATCTATTCCAAGTTAAAATTACAGATAAGGAGACTAACGAATATGAAGAAATATTTTTGCAATCCCTGTGGATACACATATGACCCTGAAAAAGGAGATCCTGAGCACGGCATTGCTCCCGGCACCGCATTTGAAGATCTTCCGGCTGACTGGTGCTGTCCCCTGTGCGGCGTAAGCAAGGATATGTTCCAGCCCTGCATTGAGAACTACAATTAAATCATGTATATATGGGAACAAACCATTTCCTGATTCTGTTATGAATACCAGGGAAAGACAGGCAGCGGCATTATAAAGAAATGCCGCTGCCCGTTGTTTTACTGCTTCTTTGTGTTTTCTGACATATGGTATCTATTCTCTCCTTATCATCGCCGCAATCCCGCAGACAGCCGCATAAAATACGCCCGCACATACCCAGATGATCCATGTAATACCCCATTTCATTGTATAGAGACTGATACCCAGATAAACAGCGGTAACGGTGCACCAGTATACCTGTGCAAGTCTTCTGTTCTTCTTATTCTCCGTCTTTTTCTCAACGGAATAATCCCCTTCTTCCAAAAGTTTCTGGTAGCTTCCCCAAATCGACCCCGACCAGACAAACAGAAATACTCCCACTGCCACGATAAATAAAAGAAACGATACACAGTAAAGATAAACCATATCCGGCGCGTCAAAAGCCGCAGCTACGAAAAGCGGAATACAGCTTACGATGCACAATAAAGTGCCTGCAACCACACATTTCCTGTAAACCGGTTCAAAATTTTCTTTTTTCTTCTCCACAATACCCGCGATACCGTATTCCAGTGCAATGCACTCTTTTTCCAAAAACTCATAAGGCGAGAGTTTCATTCCGCTTACGATAAATACCGAAACGGCTCCTGCCACTATCAAAAGCAGAACGATCACACCGATTCCCCCTGCTGCATTTTCGGAAATCTGTACCGGACCATATTCGGAATATCCTCCTAATAAAATAAGTAAGACCGGAGAAATAATACATGCAAATACCGCTGCCGCAATCTTAACGGATTCCCTGACTGTCAGGTTCATATACTCATTGGCTTCTTCCAAAGATACCTTCCGTGCTGCAGACTTTTCCTCATGAAAACTATCCGTCACCGTTCCTTCCGTCTCTTCCATTTCATCTTTTAATAAATAATCCGTACTTACCCCGAATATTTGGCTGAGCTTTATGACTTTATCCAAATCCGGAATGGAGGCGGTACTTTCCCATTTGGAAACCGACTGCCGTGAAATATCCAGTTTCATTGCCAAATCTTCCTGTGACCAGCCGTTCTTTTTGCGGAGCATAGTTATTTTTTCTGCCAAGATCATATTCTTACCTCACTATTCTGTTATTTTCGATCGTCTCTGTTATCTTGTTATAATGTAATTACGAAACCAATCGGTTCCTGCCTTAAGGTGTTTTTATCATAGCAAAAAACACGGTTGCCCGCTACTAATCGCGCTTTGAAATATGTCAACCGGCAGTTGCATTTGCCGGAAAACTGCGTTTTTTCCGCCATATCCGGTAAAAAATACCGGACTTCTGAATAAAACCGTTAAAATAACAAATATTATCTATAAACCATCACATAAGGAAAAGGAGTATAGGAAGATGCAGAAATATGTATGCGACCCCTGCGGGTACACGTATGATCCGGAAACAGGAGATCCCGAAAACGGCATTGCACCCGGCACCGCCTTTGAAGACATTCCCGATGACTGGGTATGTCCCATTTGCGGCGTAGATAAAAGTTTGTTCAGCCCGGTATGAGAATGAAGAAATGAGGATAATTCGGACTGATTCCGAATTATCCCATCCCTTCATTGTCCGGCAAACAAATCATCCCTCGTAATATTATTCAGCCACTTCCTGCTCCGATAATGCCTGATCACCCAGGGCCATTTCACAAACTCATCCGTACACAGCAGAAAGTATACCCACATAACGGGCAGTTTCAAAACAAACGCTGCCAAAAAACCAAGAGGTACGGCATAAACCCACATATCAATGGTATCGCATATAAATCCGAACCGGCTGTCCCCTCCCGCACGGAAAACCCCGGCAATCAGGGTCGTATTTATCGCGGCACCCATTACATAATAGGTATTGATCAACAGCATATACTTCAGATAATGCATCGCCTGTTCCGAAAGGGAAGCATATTTCAATACAAACGGAGTAGCTGCCAGGATGATCACACCGCCGATCGCGCCTGTAAGCACCGTAAGTTTCATCAGTTTCTTTGCCCCCTGCTCGGCATCCTCCAGTTTATTTTCCCCAATAATATTCCCCAGCAGAATACCACCCGCACTGGCCATTCCGAAACAGAGAATCGTTCCAAAATTCCGTACCACGATAACAAAAGAATTGGCCGCCACCACATCCGTCCCAAGATGTCCCAAAATCACAGAATACATGGAAAACGCCACACTCCAGCTGATATCGTTTCCCAGCGCCGGAAGCGACAGCCTGACAAAATCCCCGAACAATACCTTATTCCTTGCAAACAAATACCGGAAATCCAGTTTAATGTCCCTGCTTACAAAAGACACTGCAAAACATGCCAGCAGTTCAATCAGCCTGGACAAAGAAGTCGCTATGGCAACTCCCATGGCCCCCAGCTTCGGCGCACCGAAAAGCCCGAAAATAAAGACCGCATTCAGCAGGATATTCAAGGAAAATGCCAGTACATTCATCGCCGTACTGATCACCACCCTTCCGATGCTCCGCAGCACAGCCAGATATACCTCCGTAATTCCCCAGCATACATAGCAGACACTCATGCACCGGAGGTAAGATGCTCCTATGGAAATCAGTTCCGTATCATTGGTAAAAATACGCATCATTCCCTCCGGAACTAACAAAGCACATCCGGCAAACAGCAGGGAGATCAGCAGGGAAAAACGCATGGCGATTCCCTCCACTGCCTGAATCGCCTGCATATCTCCCTTCCCATAATACTGGGCACACAATATGGTTGCACCTGTACCCAGTCCGTAAAACACCATGAAAAGAACGGAAGCATACTGTGCCGCCAGTGAAACCGCCGATATGGAGGACTGTCCCACATAATTCAGCATGACCACATCCGCGGAACTGACCGCGGCGCTCAACAGATTTTGCACAACAATAGGCAATACCAGTTGGAAAATATGTTTATAAAATAAATCATTCTTTATTTTGCTTATTCCCAGCATTGCAATCTCCTCCAAATATCCGCACAGACATGCCCATCCGGCCTGCTGCCCGCGGGAAAAAGAGGTGAAAAAACACCGTTTTATCACCTCTTTTATCATTTCTACCTATATCCTTCCATGTTCACCGTCATTAAACAGTCTGATGCTTCCCAATATAAACAGGGAAAGAATCCGTTCCTTTCATTTCCTTACCTGCTGAAATCGTAACATTTTTATCCGTGATCAGATATTCGGCATCCGCACCCGCTTCCACTACGGTATCCTGCATCAGAATACAATTCTTGACCTTTGCACCCTTTGCAACCTTAACACCACGGAAGAGAATACTGTTCTCCACTTCTCCTTCGATGATACAACCATCAGCCACCATAACATTCTGTACCTTTGCCCCATCGATATACCTTGTAGGATTATCGTCACGAATCTTTGTATAAATCGGAGAGCCTGCAAAAAGGGCATCCAGATTATAATCATCCAGCAGTTTCATGTTCTCATCAAAGTAGCTTTTCATATCGCTGATACGCGCTACATAGCCGTCATACTTATAAGCCTGTACGTTCAGTTTATTGATGCGGGGCAGAAGCACATCTCTTTCAAAATATTCCAGTCCGTGGACAAACGCTGTATTGACCAGATCGATCAACAGTTCACGGTCGATCATGAAAATATTCATGGCAAAGTTCTGAACGCCGGCCTCCCTGGCATTCACAAACATCCTTGTCACCCGCCCGTTTTCAATATTAAAGGTATAATAAAATCCCTTATCATTGGATGTAGACTTCAAAAGACTCTCCGGCAGCTCCTGCTCATTATAAACAACGGTCACATCCGCACCGCTCTCCATATGTGCCTTGATCATCTTATTAAAATCAAAATTCACTACCACATTGGCATCCGCTATCACCACATATTTTTCTTTCTGATCCCTCAAAAAATTCAAAATACCTGCCAAAGCACCGACGCGCCCTACAAACGGCTTGGAAGACTTTTCCACAAACGGAGGGAAAATATGCAGTCCGCCGTTCTTACGAACCAAATCCCATTCGCGGCCTGAATCCAAATGATCCATCAGGGAATGATAATTGTTATTTACCATCACGGATACATTGTCAATGCCACAGTTCGCCATACTGGATAAAATAAAATCAATCAGACGGTAACGTGCGCAGAAAGGAATGGACGCCATCAAACGTACATTCACCAGTTCCGGTACCAGCGCATCGTAGCTGTTCGGGAATATAATACCAAGTGCACTCGTATTTGAATTTACCATTGTTCTCCACCGCCTTCCACATTATTATTCACCATGGCATTAGGGCCAATCTTTGCATCGTCGCCAATGGTCACACCCGCACCAATGGTTGCGACACCCTTTTCTTCATCGGTAGGCATTGCCCCAACTACTGCATTCTCACCGATGGTAACGTTCTCAGCCACGATACAGTGTTTTACCACGGCGCCTGCCTTAATAACCGTACCGCCCATGATAACTGCATCTTCGATCACCGCACCTTTTTCTACTTTCACGCCCGCAAATAAAATAGAATGTTTCACCGTACCCTTGATCCGGCATCCGTCGGTGATCATGGAATTTTCCACTGCAGCGCCCGCGCTGATCTTATGTCCGGTCATACCGCTGTTACGGCTGTAAATCTTCCAGTCTTCATCAAACAGGTTAATTCCGCTGTGTTCCGGATCGAGAACCTCCATATTTGCTTCCCAAAGGGATGAGATCGTTCCGACATCTTTCCAGTATCCATTGAAGTGATATGCATACATCCTGCGCTGATCCCTGAGAAGATTCGGGATAATGTTGTTGCCGAAATCATTTTCGGAATTCAAATCCGCTTCATCTTCTTCCAGATATTTCTTTAAAATATCCCAGTTAAAAATATAGATACCCATGGAAGCCAAATTTGATTTCGGCTCCTTCGGCTTCTCCTGGAATTCCGTAATCTTGTCATTTTCATCCGCTACCATCAGACCAAAACGGGATGCTTCCTCCCACGGAACCTCCATAACAGCCACACTGAATTCCGCATCCTTCTCTTTGTGGAACTTCAGGAAATCGCTGTAATCCTGTTTGCAGATCTGGTCACCGGAAAGAATAATGACATACTGAGGGTCATACCGCTCAATGAATGAAATATTCTGGTATATCGCATTCGCCGTCCCCTTATACCAGTCCGATCCACTTGCCTTCTGATAAGGCGGCAAAACATGTACACCCCCGTAAAGGCGGTCCAAATCCCACGGCTGACCGTTTCCTATGTACTCGTTCAATACCAGCGGCTGATACTGTGTCAGAATACCAACTGTATCAATTCCGGAATTTACACAGTTGGACAGCGGAAAGTCGATAATTCGGTATTTTCCGCCAAATGGAACTGCCGGTTTTGCAAGTTTCTCTGTCAACGCATACAGGCGGGACCCCTGTCCGCCGGCAAGAAGCATTGCAATCATTTCTTTTGCCATAATACACCTCCTAAATTTATTACCTCTCTAATAAATACAGTCGCTGCTGTCTGGGAAATATCATTTTCCATCCTCTCGCCACTCTGTAATATGTTAATTTTATCACAATATCATAAACTATGAAAGAGGTAAGAACATAATTTTCCTGCCATTATGAGAATTTTTGTAACGGCTCCTTAACGGAACGTTTCCGAAAGTAACAGGCCGTCATTCCAGCGCCAAAGTAATAAATCCGTAATTTGCCCTGCCGTTTTCCCAAATACCCGTGATATCATATACATATCCCGCAGTTACGCCGGCAAGCGTCCATTTCCCGTCTTTTTTCTCCACGGTTACCTTTTCCCCTTCCAGGCTCTCCTGTGACTTTCCCAACAGGGAAGCATCATACCGGATCACTTCCACGTTCTGCGGCTCTGCGGAAAAATGAAGCGTCAGTTCCAAAGGTTCACTCACCGTAATATCCACCAGTTCTTCTCCCGTTTTCCAGTCCAGCACATGAGCGGAATCCGCTACTACCGCATTACTTGATCCGTCCTTATCCATATACACCCATTCATACCCGCCTCTGTTTACGATTACGACAGCATTCATCATATCCGTGGTATATTCCAAATTCAGCGCCGGCGGTTCCGCCGGATCCGGCTCCTGATAGATCCCGTCTACAATCTCCTGATAGACATCCGCATCCGAAGGACTCCCTTCCTTTACTACTTTCATTTTCATAATGCCCGGATACTGTCCCGGATAAGATTCCAGCATGATGCCGTTCCCATATATTTCCACCATATTTCCTTTCACCAGCTGTTCTTCCGAAATCATATTTCCATTCATGTCATAAATTTCCTCCGGAAATGTTGCCTCAAACACCCCTGCCTGTTCCGATACAAAAATGTGGAAACCCTCGCCATAGGGAACATACATCGCCGTGATCGGTGGTTCCCCTCTTTCTCCTGTCACTGCCATAACCGCCGCAATCCCCACTGCCAATACAATGACCGCACCAATTCCAGCCATCCAAAATTTTTTGCTGTTTTTTTCTCCACTGCCATTCTTTTTCATAAGATTCCCTTCCTCTCCTATAATCAATTCCATACCCACAGTCAATTCCATTCAATATCAGCTTCATTATAGCAAAGTGACCCCTTCTTATTTCTAAATTTTTTTTTAATAATTCTTAATTTTCACTTGTCATTCATCACATACAATGTAAAATAGAAGGTAAGCAGATAGCATAAAGGAGAGCAAATATGGAAAAAATTACAAGTTTTACAATTGACCACATAAAATTACAGCCCGGTGTATACGTCTCGCGCAAGGACAGCGTAGGGAAAGAAGTAATTACCACTTTTGATCTGCGGATGACTTCCCCCAACGAGGAACCTGTGATGAACACCGCGGAAATGCACACCATCGAACATCTCGCGGCCACCTTCCTGCGCAACCATAAAGAATATGGGGAAAAAACCATCTATTTCGGACCCATGGGCTGCCGGACCGGATTCTACCTGCTTCTTGCAGGCGACTATTCTTCGAAAGATATCGTACCCCTGATGGTGGAATTATATGAATTCATCCGTGATTTCAGGGACGAAGTCCCCGGCGCCAGCGCCAGAGACTGCGGCAATTACCTGGACATGAATCTCGGAATGGCAAATTATCTGGCGGACAGATTCTTAAACAACGTACTTTACCACATTGATGACAGCCGCCTGATCTATCCCGGATAAAACCACTTCCCCATCATAAATTCATACCATTATAAAATAGAAAGGTAACGTTTGAAAATGAAAAGAATCGGAATCATAGGAGCTATGGAGCTGGAAGTAGAAACCCTGAAAGCACAGATGCAGATAAAGAATATTGTAAAAAAAGCCTCCATGGAATTTCATGAAGGCATCCTGAACAATCGGGAAGTAGTCATCGTGCGAAGCGGTGTGGGCAAGGTAAATGCCGGTATCTGTGTACAGATACTTGCGGATCTCTTTCATGTGACCCATATCATCAATACCGGAGTAGCAGGTTCCCTGAATGCGGCTATTGATATCGGTGACGTTGTCGTATCCACCGATGCCCTGTATCATGACATGGATGCCACCATCTTCGGCTACCAGCCCGGAGAAGTTCCCCAGTTAGGGAAAAGGGAATTTGCCGCAGATCCTGACCTGGTAAATCTGGCAGAAACCTCCTGTCAGGAAGCCAACCCCGATATCCATGTTTTTACCGGACGGGTGGTGAGCGGCGACCAGTTTATCAGTGACCAGACCGTAAAGGAAAAACTTATCAGCCTGTTTTCCGGCTCCTGCACAGAAATGGAAGGAGCAGCCATCGCACATGCCGCTACCCTGAATGAAATCCCCTTTGTCATCATCCGCGCGATCTCCGACAAAGCGGACAACAGCGCCGAAATGGACTACCCCGCTTTTGAGAAAAAAGCGGCACAGGACTGTGCAAAGCTGGTGGCGCGCATGCTTCAGAACATATAATGCTTTCCGATGCGCGGGATAGGGAACCACAGACATAAAGTAACCATATCCCTGCCCCGTACATCCTCTTTATCCATTACTTTCATTGGAACCCAATCCCTATTTTCGGCTTCCCTTGCCGCATATTCCATTACCCCCCTGCCATCTGTCAATTTACCACATTCCTATTTTCACCGCGGCAAAAAGCCTCGATATTCTTATATGTTTCCTCCACCACACGATTGCGCGCCTCGATACTCGCCCATGCCAGATGCGGCGTAATGATCAGTTTGTTGCTGTCCATGATCCTGCTTAACGGATTGGATTCCTTCATTGGTTCCGTCCCCGTAACATCCAGTCCCGCTCCTGCGATCAGTTCTTCCGTCAATGCCGTATACAATGCCTCATCATTTACCACCGGCCCTCTTGCCACATTGATCAATATGGCCGTTTTCTTCATTTTTTTCAAAGCATCCAAGTCTATCAGATTCCTTGTTCTGTCGCTCAGCGGACAATGAATGGAAAGAAAATCCGATTCCCCAAGCAACGTATCCAGCTCCACCCGCTCGTATTCGGTACAACTGCTCTTTCCCGATGCGGAATAGAATATTACTCTGCATCCGAACACTTCCGCTATCTGTGCCACCTTCCGTCCAATATTTCCCATTCCGATAATTCCCCATGTCTTTCCGTCCAGTTCGGTAAATGGCAGGTCAAAATTGGAAAAACGGGACTGCGCCGCATATTCTCCGGACTTTACATAATGGTCATAATGATGCAGTTTTTCTAAAATATAAAAGCACAAAGCAAAGGTGTGCTGGGCAACCGCCGCCGTGGAATAATTCACTACATTCGCCACCTTGATCCCCCTGCCGCGGCAGTATTCCAAATCCACGTTGTCATACCCCGTGGCAAATTCACAGATCAGCTTTACCCCTGCCGCATCCTTTAACGTCTCCTCATTCAGCGGGGATTTATTGGCAATAATGATTTCCGCATCCCGCACCCGTTCCGCTGCTTCTCCTGCAGATGTATTCGAATAAGCCGTTACTTCCCCCAAATCTTTCAGACACTCCACAGAAACATCTTTTCCCACGCTGTCCCTTTCCAAAATCACAATTTTCATCCCGTATCCTCCTATACCTGTCTGTCAATTTTATTCCAAAATCCATGTATGATACAGCTTATGTCCTCGCTGACACCCTGTCCCAATCCGTAATGCCATCCACCGAAGTCAGCCAGTTCAACGCATAATGCCATTCATAAATAATCTCACTATCCAGCGCAGGAATCTCCTGCCGCCTGATCCTCGCCTCCACACATGCCCAGTCGTAACGATAAATCAAATCCTGCATATCCAGGATTTCTTCCCTGTCCCGCAGGACTGCCTGAACCATCAGACTGCCAAAATCATTTTCCCAAAGAACAACGCCTATTCCGGCAACATCACAATACTCCACCGGCGGTTTTAATTCCATCAGAGACAGTGCCCAGAGCAAAACCGCACAGCCTTCATATCTCCAGTTAAATTTACTATGGGCGGAAGAATCGGGCGATACATCTGCCAGATATGCTTTTTCTTCTTCTGACAAATAACCGGAATACTGATACAGCTCATTTAATCTGCCAAGCATCTCCATTGTTTTTCCTTCGCAGTCCTCATATTCTCCGCAAGTATATACCTCACTCTTGATGCATGCTGCAAAGACAGCCGTCAGCCGGTGCACAATCTCCTCCTTGGACGGAATCCTGCTTTCCGTTTCATAAGCAGACACTTTCATATGCTCTATGTACGGGATTCCCTTCTCCCTCAGAATTTTTATTGACCTTTCCTTACGCTTCCTGTCTTCTTCCGTCTCTGTCCGGTCAAACATTGCACTGCTGGCAATGGGATAAAATTCCTCAAAATCCGACTTACCGTCTATGGAAATCAACAGTCTGCCATCCGGTGCAAACAGATGCATATTCGGATAAAGCGTAAATGCACGTAGTTGTCCGGCCAGGTCGTTCAGCCTGCCCATGATATATCCGGTCCGTTCTTCATTGGAATCCACTGGAAAAACAATTCCGATGATACAGTCAAATAGCAGAATCTGGCGTATGCTTTCCTGCTTCACCTGCTCATTGGCAAGCGGCGCCCGGGCAAAGAAATTCGCCATGCCGTTTGTCTGCTTTTGCAGTTCTTCCGCTTCCGTAACGATTACAAAATTAAGAAATGTCCCATCCTGTAACTGCACCTGAAACCGGTTGTCCGTATCCGGAACCACCTTTGCCGTATTGCCGCGGAAAATACCTTCTGCCACACTCTGTATTTTTGAATGATCATTCCCGCTGCTATACAGGGTAACATTTGCCTCCTGCATATCTGCTTCCATTTTCTTTTCTTTCTTCTTATTAAATAAAGCCATGGCTGACAACCTCCACACTGCTGACAATCTAACAATTTGCAGCTTTTATTTATACTATCCAATCAATACTTTTTTCCCCTGAAAAGCAAATCCATACTTCCTGATACGTTCCTCCCCTATTCCATGGTCAAGCAAAACCTGTTCGTACCGTTTTTCTCTTATCTGTCGCAATGCCGCCTGTACTGTTGCTTTCAGGTCTTTTTCTTCTTCTGCGTCATGTATTTTGAATTCTAAAATGATACCATCATCTTCTTTGTTTAAAGGCTCCATCATGACATCGTACCGTCCAAATCCGCTCTCCCGATTGGAAGTCACTACATACCTGCCGGAAAGCTCAACCAAAAGCCCCAAAACAAAACCATGATAAAATCTTTCCGGTCCGGTTTCCTCCGAAGGATGATTTCCACCGTCAAAAGAACTGAACATTGAAACACAAACACGGTTCATATAACCATTCATTGCCTTTAAATCACCCTTTAACAAAGCACAAACAAAACCATTATAATTTGACTGATCTGTTCCGAACCAATCAAGCACCATATTTTCAAACATCTGTTTTACTTCATAATTGGTCAGCATCATTCTATAATTATTCCCATGCATCTCTGCAATCCTCAGATATCCTCCTGCCAGCAGAAGACTCCATACTGCATTTTCATTCTTCCCCAGTTGATGAAATACAATTTCCTCATCGACCCGGCTTTCAATTGTCCCTCCGGAAAGCAATTGTTCAAACTCCATTTTCATATTCCGGCTGCCCTGCCGGAGCAAAGTCCCCACCAGTCCGTTAGAACTTGTGTTTGCCCAGTAAGTTTTCAATTTTCCTGTCTTCAGGAAATTAATAATTGACCATGGATTATATATATCCGCCAGCTTACCAATGGAAAAACCATCGTACCAATACTTCACTTCATCTTTATTTGTCATTCCATACTCATCCATAGCCGCAAAAACTTCCGTTTCCGTAAAACCAAAACAGGAAGCATATGCATTGGATGAAGTTGTAACTACATTCAAATTATTCAGATCTGAAAACATGGATTCTTTACTGATCCTTGTAATTCCGGTCAAAACCGCCCGCTCCATATATGGATTCGTCTTAAACGTATTGTTAAATAAATTTCTTATGAAAGAAACCATTTCATCCCAAAACCCATTCATATACGCTTCCTGCATAGGCGTATCATACTCATCAAGCAAAATAATTACTTTCTTATGATAATAACGGTACAGGAATTTGCACAAATTATGGATTGCCAAAGATGCTTCCACTTCATTCATCTGAGATGATACATTTCTAAAGTATGCCTTCTCCTGCGCAGTCAGCACATCGCTTTCCCTAAGATAATCATGCTGGGAATACAAATCCAACAGAATATAATTTATCGCAAGTTTTGTAAAAGCATAATTTGTTTCTTTTACTCCGGCAAAAGACAGACTAATGACAGGATAAGTCCCCTGCAAGGTTCTGTACTTTTCTTCTTTCCATATATCCAATCCCTGAAAAAGTTCTCCTTTCCCCTTGTACTTAAGATTCCAGAACCGTTCCAGCATACTCATATTCAGGGTTTTTCCAAAACGCCGCGGACGGGTAACCAGTGTAACGCTATCCCTGCTTTCCCACCATTCCTTAATAAACAACGTCTTATCCACATAAAAGCAATCATTCAATATTAAACTTTCAAAATCCTGCGCACCTATTGATACCACCCTTGCCATATTTTTTCTCCTGCCTATATGAAATTTCATCTATATTTTATCAAACCCATAGGCAGTATTCAACAATAAATTAAACTTGAAATCCAGTCGCCTAATTCCCTTGTATCTCCATGTAATATTGTATTATATCTTCTATTGTAATATCCGTCTCCAGATTCAGCAGGTAATCGATCCAATCCTGCCGCAGTTCTTCCAACGTCTTTCCTAAATATACCTCATAGGAATTCTCGTCCTCACCCTGCAGGGCAATCTGCTTCACGGGAGTCAGCCCGTACTGTTCGATTAAATAGCGGACAAAAGAATGATTTAACTGATACCACATTACCTGTTCCCGCGTCTGTCCATAAGGATAACCTACGTGAACAGCCCCTACATAGCTGCAGATTTCCTCTATCTGTTTCTGTACTTCCTCATTGTATCCATACTCGTACCTGAACATTACCGCCCACATTTCCTGCCAATCCCATTCCTGGTTGAAGCGATATAAATTTTCTCCTACTTCCGCCTGTACATATTCGCAAATTCCATCAGCCAAAGCATAGGAAAACTTTCCCCCAAAACCAATTACATGGGCTAATTCATGTGCAAGCGCACCATCTCCGCCCCCTTTTATGGATATGAGCACGCTGCCTTCCACTGTATTTGCACCTGATTTCACCACATTGCCCATTGCATATGATTCCGGAGTATTTGCCATCTGCCAGTTTAACAGCAGCGTATCCGCATCCGGATTTATTTCCTTCCACCAGCCGTCCAGTTCCAACAGTTCTTCAATCTCTGCCAAATACTGCTGGGCTAATGCTTCCGCTTCTTCTTCATTAGAAAATGACATATTACTTAAGTCCAGCACATTCCAATAGTCCTTCTGACATACCACATCTACTTTTAAGGTATCCGGCGCCTTTTCCTTTGCACAGGTATTCATTCCGACAAGCATCACAACAGACAACAGGATTACGGCTGCTATGGCCACATATATCTTTATACTTTTTTCCGTTTTTTTCTCTGTTTTTCTCATCATACATCCCATTCCTTCCTTTTTTTTATTTCAGTATAAAGTATAAAATCCGTATTTTCCTCTAATTTTATAATAATCTGGATGTATTTTTCAGATTTTATGCTATACTGTACATAAAGCGTAAAAAAGGAGAAAAAACATGTCCGCACCCTTACCTTCCGGTTATCACTTCAAAATTGAACGCAGGCTGAAAAGTGGAAGCTATTTCATGCCAAATATGGAAATATACGGAGATTATTACAGCTTCGGATATATGCTGACAGGAGACAGGATTATCATCACCCCTGAAAAGACTGCTCTCATTCATCCCGGAACCATTGTTTTCATTCATAAAAATATGCCGCACAGAACTGCTCCCGGTTCTTCTCAGGATTATGAAAATTTCAGTATTAAGTTCAAAGACTGTGTTGTGGAAAAATTGATCGATACCATCGGTCAGCAGGCATTTGACCGGCTTTTTTCTCAAATAGCCATTCATGTTACCCCGGCTGCTTCCGAAAAGATACTGTCCCTGCTCTCCGACATGGAAGAAGAGTGGAATCACTTTGATTCCTATTCCAACCTGATGTTAGAAAGCATATTTACCTGGATATGCATTACTATACTGCGCGGACAGATAAGTGAACTCCAACCTCTGTCTTCATCCCCCAGCAGACACCAGCTGCTTTTTGAAGCAATCCGGTACATGGAACTGAATTTCTCTTCTGACCCTTCCCTGCTGCAAACCGCACAGGAAATTCATGTATCCCCAGGACATCTGTCAAGACTTTTCACCTCTAATCTGGAAAGCTCCTACTCCGATTTCCTTACCATGATAAAAATCAACCATGCGCAAAAGCTGCTTATGGAAACCAGTCTTCCCATATTGGAAGTCGCCGCTCAGTCCGGATTTAGCAACAGTAACTACTTTTGTGATGTCTTTAAGAAAAAACTGGGGATTTCCCCGTCCAAACTCAGAAAAGAACCGCTGACTCATATGCCAGCGGCTCCCAAATAGAAAATATTATAAAAACCATTATTTCTGTACAAGATGAACCGCGAATCCGCCAATCTCATCTTTGAGGTAAATAGCTTTCAGATTGCCCTTATCGTCTTTCTTAGCCGTATCCTCATCAAATACCACACCTTGTCTCTCCAAATGATAAACGGCTCTTTCGATATAGTTCGTGCCGATTGCAATATGTCCGTTTGCCCCAAGATAAGGTGTCTTCATAACTTCCACAGCCGTACCTGCAAAGATGGAACTATTACCTTCTTTCCTGGTCATTCCGAAGATTGCTTCAAAAGCGCCTGCTGTCTTGTCTGCAGAATCCGCATCCGGCGCATTGATACCGATATGTCTTAATTCAAAGCCCAGCATCTTATTTACCGCTTCCCTTGTCAGCGCTTCAATTTCATCAAATTTGCCTGCAGATACTAAGTCTTTCTTTACCATCCAGCTACCGCCGCATGCAACAATCTTATTAAAATCAAGATAATCTTTCAGGTTATTGGCATTGACACCGCCGGTAGGCATGAACTTCATCTTCGTATACGGTGCGCTCATTGCCTTAATCATATTGATACCGCCTGCCTGCTCTGCGGGGAAGAACTTCACGACTTCCAGTCCTAATTCAATGGCTGCTTCCACATCGCTGGGATTAGCCGTTCCCGGAAGTATCGGAACGTTTTTCTCAAGGCAGTAAGATACTACTTTCGGGTTTAAACCGGGGCTGACAATAAACTTTGCGCCTGCTCCTATCGCACGGTCTACCTGCTCAGTCGTCAAAACGGTTCCTGCACCAACCAGCATTTCGGGAAACTCCTGTGCCATTACGCGGATGGATTCCTCCGCTGCATCTGTCCGGAACGTAACTTCCGCACAGGGAAGCCCACCCTTGCACAATGCCTCTGCCAGCGGTTTTGCGTCCTTTACATCATCCAGTGCGATTACCGGCACTATACCAATTTTACTGATTTCTTCTACTATCGGATTCATCGTCTCATCCTTTCTGATTCCTTCTCTGATCTTTAATTTTCTTCCAAAATTTCTTTTACACAGGCTGCCATTTTATCGCATTTACAGTTGGCAAAGAAATACTCTTTGAATTTATCCCCTGCCAGCGCGCCCTTTACCAGTTCCCTGTCCAGATTTTTCAGGATGCTTTCCATATCCTGATGCGTTATTTTTTTCACTTCATCCAGAATCTTCTTATTTCTCTGTTCCGGCACGGCTCTTTCCTTCGGATAGCCCTGTCCGCTTTCCCCTTCAAACAGCTTTTCAAAGATATAGGTCAGGTTCAGCTCCGCACCCCATCCGAAACCTTTGGCAAAGGGAAGGGCTATGGCATTGCCGTCATTGATCTGTGCAAACATATATGCATCCGAAGGATCTACGATATGACCGCAGAGCACTCCCGGAAATGCATTGCAGGCAAGCATGGCGCCTTCTCCCGTTCCGCAGCCTGTCACCACATAATCCGCAGCGCCGGAATTCAAGAGTACCGCGGCAAGGATACCGTTCTGCACATAGGTAAGCGGATGCACGTCTTCCGCACTGTACATACCGTAATTGTACACTTCATGCCCCATCGGTTCTACGACTTTTTTCAGTGTATCGCATATCATTTCGTTTTTTGCTGCCTGGCTGTTTTCATTAATTAATGCTATTTTCATGTCTCTATTCCTCTGTTACTTCTTTCCTTCCATTCTGACTCTGTGTTTGCGATTACTGCGGCTGTTTTCCGATGTATGCAAGGATACCGCCGTCTACATAAAGAACATGTCCGTTTACGAAATCAGAAGCATCGGAAGCAAGGAATACTGCAGGTCCCTGCAGGTCTTCTGTCTCACCCCAACGTGCGGCCGGAGTCTTCGCAATGATAAACTGGTCAAAAGGATGTCTGGAACCATCCGGCTGTACTTCCCTGAGAGGAGCTGTCTGGGGCGTTGCAATATAACCGGGGCCGATGCCGTTACACTGAATGTTGAACTCGCCGTACTCGGATGCGATGTTTCTTGTAAGCATCTTCAGACCACCCTTTGCAGCCGCATACGCAGATACGGTTTCGCGTCCCAGTTCGCTCATCATGGAACAAATGTTTATGATCTTGCCATGCCCTTTCTTGATCATGCTGGGAATAACTGCCTTGGATACGATGAAAGGTGCGTTGAGGTCTACATCGATAACCTGACGGAACTCTGCTGCCGTCATCTCACACATGGGAATACGTTTAATAATACCTGCATTGTTTACAAGAACATCCACAACGCCTACTTCTTTCTCAATCTGTGCAACCGTAGCCTGTACCTGCTCTTCATTCGTCACATCGCATACATAACCGTGAGCCTTGATGCCTTTTTCTTCATAAGCTGCCAGCCCTTTGTCAACCAGCTCCTGTTTGATATCGTTAAATACGATGGTTGCGCCTGCTTCCGCATACGCGCTTGCAATCGCAAACCCGATTCCGTAGGATGCTCCCGTTACCCATGCAACCTTGCCTTCCAGTGAAAACTTCTTCATAAAATCGCTCATTGTTCTTTCTCCTTTTCTTTTTATATATTTGGTTATTTATTTCCTTCTTATTCCATATAAACGTAAAAAAATTTACATCAGATCCTTCATTGCCACGCCGTCCATATCGTCGAAGTCCTGATTTTCCCCGACCATACCCCAGATAAAAGTATAGGCCCTGGAGCCGCATCCGGAATGGATGGACCAGCTGGGAGAGATCACCGCTTCTTCATTCCGCATCACGATATGCCTTGTTTCATCCGGTTCTCCCATATAATGCATCACAAATGCATCCTCCGGCATTTCAAAATAAAGATATACTTCCATACGTCTGTCGTGGGTATGGCAGGGCATGGTATTCCATACGCTTCCCGGCTCTAATTTCGTCATTCCCATTACCAGCTGGCAGCTCTCTACCTGTCCCGGAAGGATATATTTGCAAATTACCCTGTGATTCGCATCCTCTAAGGAACCCAGCTCTACCTTGTTTTCATCCTTAACGATCACCACGCCTTCCTCCGGCGTGCCGTTGGGTTTGATTAAAACGGTAGGATATGTCTTATGTGCCGGCGCGCTGTTGATATAGAATTTAGCCGGATCGGAACCGTCCCTGCTCTCGAAGCTGATATCCTTTGCACCCATTCCGATGTACATCCCTTCTTTAAAAGCTACATCGTATTTCTTTCCGTCAATCGTAATCACACCCGCACCGCCGATA
This sequence comes from uncultured Lachnospiraceae bacterium, assembly GCA_910579935.1. GTDB lineage: Bacteria > Bacillota > Clostridia > Lachnospirales > Lachnospiraceae > Kineothrix. Next base: position 22,845 of record CAJTVQ010000009.1, on the reverse strand, counting down.
TTGATCACACCCATTTCCCTTCTTTGCAGGAAATACTCCGCACGCAGTTCATCGCCTGCGGTTAATACAAGTGCTTTGGACACCGGTGTCGCCGCTCCCGTAATGATACGGTCAATATGGCTGTATACCAGTTTGATCTCATCCGCCGAAAATAACCCCTGAATTAAAAATTCTTCCCTTAATCTTTCGGTAGTATAATGCTTCACATCCCTTGGTGAAGCCGCTGTTCTCAGTTCCACTTGCCATCCCTTCCTTTCTGAATCATTTGATCATACCTTTCTCAGATAAGATAATATTTTATTACCTTCATTAATGATATCATATCATATCAGTTATGCCAATTCTTGTTTTATGTTTTCATAAATATTGCAAATTCTGAACAGACGGTATATAATAGGTGTACGGCAATCCAATGTAAGCGCTTTTATGGCTGCAAACCCCGTAAATTACATATGTTTTCAGAAAGGAAATGGAAAATTTATGAAAGAGTTTACATCGTGCAGATTGGCAACCCAGCATTGTATTGACAACAAATATTTTGCTGTTGCGCATTTGTACAAAGATGATAAGCCTATGGATATGCACATTCATGACTGCTACGAGATCTATTATTCCATATCGGGCGGAAAACAGTTTTTAATCGACAACCGTTTCTATGATATCGAACCGGGCGATATTTTTTTCATTAACCAATACGAAAGTCACTATCTGACACAGGTAGATACAGGCATCCATGAAAGAATCGTGATCTCTGTCTACCCCGATTATCTGCAGTCACTTTCTTCTGCCGACACTGATTTAAGTCATTGTTTTACCTGCCGCGAGGACGGGATTCCCCATAAACTCCATTTCGATGCGGAAATGAGCAAACGCTTCATATATCTGATCCATAAAATAACGGATACCAGCGGTTTCGGCAGCGACCTGACGGAACAGTGCGCCTTTACCGAGCTGATGGTATTCTTAAACAAGATCTTTTACCACAGCAGCCACAGCGTACAGGCAGAGATCACCGTCACCAACCATGCGCAGGTAGATGACATCCTGACCTACATTAACCGGCACATTTCCGAAGAACTGACCCTGGACACCCTGTCTGCCCATTTTTACTTAAGCAGCTCTTATCTGTGCCGCATTTTTAAGTCCACTACCGGAACCACCATTAACAAATATATCACCGCGCGCCGGATCACCATAGCAAAAGCCCTTTTAAACGAAGGCCTTTCCGTGACGGAAGCCTGTGAAAAATGCGGATTTAACGATTACAGCAATTTTCTGAAAGCGTTTACAAAGGCAGTGGGGATATCGCCGAAGAAATATGCACAGTTTAATACATAAAACCAGGCCTCCGCTGCCGGCAGCGGAGGCCTGGTCCATACGGCATCAGCCGTTTATAACACTTCATAAGTAACACGTTCCATCACGGCATACCCCGTACTCCCTTTTTTCGCGGAAGCACAGAAAACCCCGTTTTTCACGCCCACCCAGCGTCCGGGAACTGCTTTCGTTTCCCCCGCCTTTTGATAACCGCCGTCACCGGCCGCATATTCCATGGTCACAAGTTCCAACGGAAAATCTTTTTCCCTGTCGTTCAGATCCTGCGTACCCGTCCGTTTCACGGTATACCTCACATAAAGTTCCTTTGCCTGGCCAAACGGAAGCGGCGGGAGTTCCTGTTCCGTCTCCTCCGTCCTGTCCGGCAGGATTTTCCCATATTTCTGTTCTCCGGCAACAAACAGCGGAAGCAGCTGTTCTCCCTCTTTCCGGAACGTCAGCAGACCGTAACTCATACCCATGGAAATCACGCCCGCTTCTTCCCCGTCCGCCAGGTTAGAAAGATCCATTTTGGTCACACAGCGAAATTCGGGAGCCGGCCACTTCTGCAGAAACAGGTTGGGCATATCCCCGTATACCGTTTCCTTATATACCGCATTTAATTTCATGCCGCTTCCCGTCAATGCATACCATTCTTTTTGGGGATTCGCATTCCACTGCCACTGAAGCCCTAACTCGCTTCCGGTAAAATCATCGGAAGTTTCCGGCTCGCAGATAACGTCCGCCGCTTTGCCCACATCCGGTTTCCGGTATTCCATGACCGGTTCCCCGTAATCATTGCCCTCTTTTGCAATGCCTATGACCGGCCAGTCATCCTGCCAGCTCATAGGCTGCAAATGCGTGATACGTCCTGCCGCATATACATCCTGAAAATGGAGGAACCAATCCTCCCCCGTGACGGTATCCACCCAGGCGCCCTGGTGCGGTCCGTTCACGGGGCTGTCCCCCTGCCGCATCACCACTTTATACTCATAAGGCCCGAATACGTTTTTGGAACGTAACACAGTCTGCCATCCGGTCTTTACACCGCCCGCCGGGGCAAAAACATAATACCAGCCATTCCTTTTATACATTTTGGGACCTTCTATCGTCACCTGATCATTTTCGTTCCCGTCAAAGATCTTTACTTCTTCGCCGATCAGCCCCATTCCGTCCGGCTGCATTTCCACCATGTGCAGCACACTCTTATAACCGATCCGGCTCTTTGCCACCCCGGCAACCAAATACGCTTTTCCGTCCTCGTCCCAGAACGGACAGGGGTCAATCCAGCCTGCTCCGGGCCTGATGTTCACTGGTTTTGACCATTTCCCGAAAGGATCCGTGGCAGTACTCATGTAAATGCCCTCGTCCGGCATGGGGAAGCAGACAAAATAAGTCCCCTCATGATACCGTATGGACGGCGCCCATACGCCGCAGCCATGTACCGGAACCCGATACCGTTCTTCCGGTATCTCATCTATCACATAATTTACCACCTTCCAGTTCACCAAATCCCTGGAATGGAGCAGCGGAAGCCCCGGCGCATTGCAGAAACTGGACGCCACCATAAAATAATCGTCCCCAACACGGATCGCATCCGGATCCGAATAATCCGCATAAAGGATCGGATTACGGTAATTTCCGTTTCCTAAATCCGCATTCCATATACTGCCTGCCGCTGCCTGTTTACCTGTTGCCGTATCATTAGCCATAACTGCCTCCTTCTTCCGTTACCGCCGTCTTTTGACAGTAACTGCTTCCATACACATCCTAAATACCGTACTTGTCCGCTTAATATGTTAATGATATAATACGGGCAGGAAAAAGTCAACGATACGGATGAGCATCTCAGGGAAAAAAGCAAGGGGACAGAATCAAAATCCCAATCCTGTCCCCGGTATCCCGCAAGCCGCTTACACTGTCTGCACCACCCGTCCATACACCTCTATCTGGCTCAACGCCGGAAACGGCGACGGGTCATCCGCTTTTATCAAATCGCTCAGTCTCACCCATGTAATCCTCTTCTTTTCAAATGTGAGCACATGGGGCAGGCTGCTCTTTTCCAAATCCCACACAGCCTCCGACCCATCGGAAAAGCTCAGTTTCACCTGTGTCCACCAATTATCATGTGGGAAATCCGAGCGGGTATAGAGAACCACCTTATCTGCCTCCACTTCCCTTCCGAAATCCACCACCATCTCCGCATCATCCTGCATATTGATGCCCCACGATTCATAAGGCCATTCCCCATGGGAACGGTTTTCGCACACACCGTCAATGGCATTGCGCGCGGCAAAAACCGACTCGCCCCTTGTCTCCACATTGGCATATGCATGGGGGAAACATCCCGTATCCCCATGCTGGTCACATACATTTAATGCCAGATTCCGGTAAGCCCCTATTTCGTCCTGCCTTGCCGCCCGTGCATACAGATAATGCCGGTTCCCATAAAACACCTTCGGAGAGTAACAGATACGCTTCTCGCCAAAAGGTATTTCATAAGACACATTTCCTGTAATATAACAAAAAGCCGCCCCCAGCGCGTCATCCACCTGTAAAAACACATGCAGATCCTTCTCAGAAGTCTCCAGCACGATGCGGTCTCCTTCCCTGTACTCCGCCGTGCACACAAGACTCACGTAATCCTCCCCGCTGCTTACGCAAATCGTTTTTCCGTTCTTATCCAAAACTTTCAATGCCAGTGTCGCCATAATACCCACCTTATCCTCTCAAATGTTATTCCGGTTCTTCCTTCCCATTCCATCCGTACTTGGGAAATATCATCCACACCAAAATCAGCGAATGGAGATATGCAACAGTTCCCGCTCCCACCAGCAATACCGGCCAAAATACAAACACGCCCAGCGCCAGAATACAAACCACCGTAACAAGCATCAGCATTACCCAGGAAAAATTTTTGATACTGACCATAAATGCCATGAAAAACAGATTCCCGGCTTTCGTATCCAGCCGCGCCTCCAGGGGAAAAACCAGCACTGCTACAAAAAAATACAATACGGTAAATACGAGAAACAGCCAGAAAGCAAATACTCCCGCCCTCGATTCCATATGATAAAAGAAGTACATGTCCATGCCCAGAAAAGCGCCAGCCGCCAGCATTATGAGCCATACCACGGTGGACTGCGCAAAATTATCCCTGAAAGCCCTGAAAAAAGACTTCCCAAGATACCCCTCCCTGTTCTTTACCATTTTCAGGGACACGTAATAAAGCGCGGAAGTGGAGGCGCCTGCCGTAACGACGGGCAGACTGCACACCGCCCAAAGTATCGTCAGAAAAAACACATCCGCCACCCTGCCCATAAATCTCCATACCGGATTGTCATAACTAAACAGCTTCGCCATTCTTCCATGCTCCTTTCGTTTCGTTTTCCGGGAAGCTGCACCTTACCACTTATGATGATATCCTGCTCTGACTTCCGTTATAATTTCATTCCTGCCTTTGTGAATCTGATAGCGGATTGCCGGAATCCGCGTCATTGGATGCAGCAGGTTTGTGTTAGGGTCGGCAATGATGATTTCCCCTTTTCCCTCTCCCTGCACCGCTGTCACCCGGCATTCGCAATATTCGTTTTCCACCCGTGCCGCACGGTCTTCCTGCACCAGTTTCTCTCCAGCCGTATCTATTTCCACTGCAAATCCACAATCACAGGCTTCACATTCCCGGTCGCTTTCTATCACATGCTTACGGATGTGACCGTGTCTGGTCGGCACGATAACGGTTTTCACAGAAATTCCCTCATAAGGTATCCACTTCGACGTCACATCCGTTTCCGTCACCTTAAACTCCTCACAGATTCTTCTTACGTATACATATCCGTTTACCATAAAAGCCAGCATACTGTCCGGCGCTGCCTCATGCAGCTCGCACGCGGACTTCGCCACATTAAAGGCGAATCTCGTATCATAGGCAAATTTCCCGTACTTCGCCGGAGTCTGCCCATGTCCGGCAGGACTGTACTTCCCCGGCACATATGCCGTTGTGTGGTTCTCATACCGGCGAATCAGCATATCCGCATAAGGAAGCGCCAGCTGTTCCTGAAGCTGCGGCATGGGTTCTGTTTCCGCACTCCAAAAAGGATGTTCATCCGGCAGCATCAGTACGGCAAAGGTTTTTAACGCCCAATACGGCGAACCCGGGCCGTTATACCGTTCTCCCATCACCAAATCCGGATAACCGTATCCAATCGTCAGGATTCCGTTCCGGTCAAACACGGGCTTCTTCATCCAGTCACACAAATGCCGTACGATCAAACCTTTCATAACCCCTGCGGAAAACGGCTCCACACCCGCCATCAGACAGGCACAGAAAAAACTCACCTGTGAAAAACGGTATGTAAGGGAACGTCCGTACGGAAGCGCCGCCCCATTCTCATCAAACCAGTAAATAAACTGTCTGGCGAACAGCGCGGCTCTTTCCTTATACAGTCTGCTCCGCTCTGCATCTTCCTCTTCCATTACTTTTGCATAAAACAAACTGTAAAAATGGATGGCAAAAGACACATAATAATCCTTCTGCCCCGAATCTCCGTCCTGATACCATCCGTCTCCAAGATAAAACGTATCTGCACCTTTTAAATAAGTCTCCAGTTTTTGGGCATCGTATCTCCTGCCCCGTTTCTTAAGGGCTACATTCACCAATACCGCAAATAAGATCCAGTTGCAGACCGGAAGCTCATACTGGTTGATCCCATACAGCCATTCCGCAAGATGATCCTTCTCCTTTTCCGTCAAAGGCTCCCACACCTTCTCCGGCGCCAGTATCAGACCGTAAGAAATCGCCGCCATCTCCACAAACCGCTGATCAAACGCATGGAAACCGCCCCAATACTCTTTACTTTCCGGATCCGTGCCTTCTGCCAGACCTTTCCGGTACACTTCCTCAAAAGCCGGAGCACTTCCTCCGCCCGCCCAAAAAGGAACCAGTCCCCACAACGGTCTGGAAAATGCCTCCAGCCGGATTGCCTTTTGGTCATAATTCGTTGCCGTAACACCAAGTATCAGTTCCGCCTTTCCTTCACTGTAATATGGAAGCAGCGGGTTTATGATCTCCAAAAGCAAATCCTGAAAATCTTTTTTACTGTTTAATTTTCCTTCCCAATCCGTCCGCATTGCTCTGCTTCTCCTTTTTCCATCGCTTCATTTCCTCATAAACAATTCCTTACCAGTACAGCATCCAGTCCTTATGCAGCCTGGTCAGTGCCTCCATATAGAAATAATCTCCCCAAGAATTGCACTCGTCTACCCCGTAATGGTTACAGGTATTATAGGGAGAATGATTGGAATATGTGCTGTGCAGAACCAGCCCGTTGGACTCCGTCTCATCCTTCACCGCGTAATTATCATAAACCGACTTTATCAACTGCATGGCATATTTTTTATAAACTGCCGCGTCTTCCGGTTCCATGGATTTTATCATTTCCAGCATACCGCACGCCGCGATGGAAGCGGAAGACGAATCTCTCGGCTGGTCATCCCCATCCGTAAACTCCAAATCCCAGAACGGAACCATATCCTTCGGCAGATGCTCCAAGAAATACCGGGTCACATGCTTAAAGTTATCAATATATTCTTTTCTTTTCGTATACTTATAAGCCAGCGCACATCCGTAAATACCCCATGCCTGCCCTCTCGCCCAGGCGGAACCGTCACGGTATCCCTGGCAGGTAGCGCCATGATCCGGCGCACCCGTCTTCATATCAAAGAAAAATGTGTGCCATGTGGAATAATCTTCACGGATGACATTTTTCACCGCCGTATGAATATGCTTTTCCGCAATTTCCCTGTATTTACCTTCCCCTGTTTCCTCAGATGCCCAATATAGCAGCGGCAGATTCAAAAGACAGTCAATGATCAGACGGTAATTCTCCGGCGCATCCATAGGGCCCCATGCCTGTATGAACTCTCCGACCGGATGATAACGGGTAATCAGCTGGTCGGCTGCTTTTATGGCCGCCTCCCTCCCCTTTTGACTCCCAATCAGCTTATATCCCGCCACACAGGAAGGCGAATAGAGAAATCCCATATCATGATGGTCTACTTCTATCTTGTTATCAATCCTGTTTAAAAAACTGTCTATCTGAATTTCCCCTGCTGCCTTAAGCCGCTCAGCCGCCGCTTCCCCTGCTTCCTTCATATACTCATAAGCCAGCCATATTTCCCCCGTCCAAAACCCGGTCGTCCAGTAATTATTCTCAATCGGCTGATAAAACCCGTCCTCACTGTAAGCCTTTTGGAACTTATAAGTAAATTCCGGCAGATTCCTCACCACCTGCTCTGCCGAAAAACGCAGCGCACACTCCACTTCCTCTCCGGTAATCACCGGCATATTCTCAAACAACATAGCTTCTTCTCCTACTACAAATCCTATCGGTTCATGTCCTTTTAATGATGGCCGGCGTCCTGCAGACAACTCTGCAGGACGCATTCTCCAACCCACAACCCCAAACTCATCTTACCCCTTCAGACCAGTGGACGCAACACCTTCCACAAAATATTTCTGCAGACACAGGAATACAATAATAACCGGTATCAGCGATACCACCGAGCCTGCCATGATCAGACCATATTCCGCGGAATACTGGCCGATAAACATTTTCAGTCCAAGCTGAATCGTCTTCTTCGTTTCCGTCCTTAAGTAAATCAAGGGCCCTAAGTAGTCGTTCCATGTACTTACAAACGTAAAGATAGTAAGTGTGGACAGTGCAGGTTTTGACAGCGGGAGCATAATCTTCGCATATATCCTGTATTCGCTCATACCATCAATTCTTGCCGCTTCGCACAGGTCATTGGGAATGCCCTCATAAAACTGCTTCATCAGGAACACACCGAATGCGGAAAATGCCTGTAAACAAATCATCGCCAGCAGTTTATCATTCAATCCCATCCCCCTCATCATGATGAACTGCGGTACCATATACACCTGCCAGGGCATTGCAATGGTTGCAATATAAGCAAGGAATAATGCATTTTTGTGCTTAAACTCCAGTTTTGCAAAAGAATATGCCGCAAAGCTGGATGTCAGCAGCTGCAAAAATGTTACTACAATGGTCAGGATTACCGTATTCTCCACGAATTTCAACAGGGGAATCTTCGTCCATATATTAATGTAATTGTCCCATTTGGGCTGTTCTGGAATCCATACAAAAGGATCCATCAGGAACACTTCCCTGTTTGACTTGATGGATGCGGACAGCATCCACAGGAAGGGAACGATCATACATGCCGTTATCAGCAGTAATATGGCATAAACACCTACTTTACCGGCTATCTCTGCTTTTCTTTTCGATTTGAATTTTTTATTTGTCTCGTTATTATTTGCACTACTCATCTCGGTTTCTCCTTTCCTGTCATTCCTATTCGCCTAATTTCTTCTCGTACCGGAACTGAATCAGCGTAACCACGAGAACCATTAAGAACAATACCATCGCAATTGCACTGGAATATCCCAAATCCCAATAGTTAAATGCGTTCTGGTAAATATAGTAAACAAGAACGGTTGCCGACGTACTCAGTTTGCCGTCGCCGCCTCCGGCTAACATGACAGCAATGTCATATACTTTAAAACAGTTAATGGTCAGCATCACCACTACGAAAAATGTAGTAGAGCGGAGCTGGGGCCATGTAATATAACGGAATTTCTGCCATGTGGTAGCGCCGTCCAAACTTCCAGCCTCATAAAGCTCTGCCGAAATTCCCTGCAAGCCTGCAAGATAAATAACCATATAATATCCCATGTATTTCCATACACTGAACAAGATCAAAGTGAAAAGCACCAGACTGCCGCTGAACCACTTGGGCAGTTCGTTCTGGGGTACTTTAAAAAGAGTCAGAAGCAGGTAATTCACCGGTCCTTTTGACGGATGGAAAATCATGCTCCACACCGCGGTAATCGCCACCAGCGAAGCCACATAAGGGAAAAATGCCACCGTACGGAAGAATCCCCTTGCTTTAATCTTCTGGTTCAATACGATGGCAAGCGCCAAAGACGCAATCATCGTAAGCGGAACCGTACCGATCACATAAATGATCGTATTTTTTAACGCCGCCACGAAAAATGTATCCCCTGCCAGCTTTTGAAAATTTTTCAAACCGACAAACGTAGCCGCATTACTTCCGTCCCAATCCATGAAAGCCAAAAGAAAAGCAAATAAAATGGGAACCAGGGTGAATACCGCGAACCCGATAAAGTTCGGTGCAATAAACGAGTAAGCTACGATATCCCGCTTTGTTTCCCTGCTGATCTTCCGGTTATTCCTGATTGCGGTAGCTTTCCTTTGTATGCCGTCCCTTTTTGCAATCAGTTTCTTCTTCTTTTCTATATCATTTTCCGCACGAATCAATTTCATTAACTCCGCGGATTCTTCTTCCAGTTTTTTTACCTGAGCCGCTTTTTTTTCATCCATTCTCTCACTCCTGCCCTTTCTTCGACTTTCCGACCGGTACCGGATCACTCATTTCGGATTTTTTATGTCCCGGGTGATATTTTGGGGCTGGCGATTTTATCTGCCAGCCCCATCACCTGTTTCATGCTTTAATTCATCACGGACTTTTATGCCTTTCTTTTTGATTCTCCGTGTCTTACTTTTCTTACTGTCCCAGTACTTTTCCTACTTCCTCATTCATAGCCGCAATACCTTCGTCAATCGTCATCTCACGGTTCATGATGGATTTGTGGTATGTGTCAAGGATATCGTTAATTTCAGATACGTTCTCTGCATAAGGTACTTCCAGATACAGGTTGGATACGCTCAATGCTTCCTTGCTTTCTGCATCTGTCGGGAATCCTTCCAGTCCTGCGATAATGCCTGCTACTTCATCGTTCATAAGCGCCGGGAAGTTACCTGTTTCTGCCATAACTTTTGCACCTTCCGCACCGGATACCCACTCAACGAAGTCAAATGCCGCATCCTTGTTATCGGAAACGCTGGTTACTGCCAGACCGGTAATCGTACCGAGCGTAGATCCTGCTTCCACTCCTTCTGCATGAGGATATTTTACAATACCCCAGTTACCGCAGAGAGAAGAATCGTATTCACCGCTCTGAAGACTTGCGATCAAAGTGGAGATATACCAGGAACCCATGTTCAGCATTGCTACGTCACCGCCGGAGAAAGCTGCGGAATAGTGTAAACCCTCTGCACTCAGGTCTGCGTAATTCCTGCAGATGGAATCATCTTCCTGTCCCAGTACCATTTCATAATAAGGTTTGAAGTAATCATAAGTACCGTCCAGGATAGAGTGCTGTCCGTCCAGTACGCCGAACAACTGAACCGCACTTCTCCATGTATGGTAATGAGTACCGTATACCTGTGCACCGAAAGTAGGATCTGCTACCTGTCTTGCCAAAGCATCGTATTCATCAAACGTCATATCATTGGTCGGGTAAGCAACGCCTGCCGCATCAAAAATGTCTTTGTTGTAGAACACTACCCAGAAGTCATTTCTGAACGGAAGCTCGTACAGGCTTCCGTTTACCGTAACCTGTTTGTCTACGCCGCCGTACTGGCTTAAGTCAATGCCTGCTGCCGAAATATAACTGTCAAGGGGCTCCAGAGTATTCTTGGAAACCAAAGTCGCATATCCGGGAACATCCTTGATCGTAACTACGTCAAAGTCGGAACCGCTTCCTGATAATTCTGTCGCAAGTACGGTCATGTAATCCGTGGAACCCAAATCTGTCATTTCGATGGTTACATTCGGATTGGCTGCCTCATAATTGTCTTTCAAAGCCTGCCAGTAAGGTGTGATGTCCTTATCCCAAATTGCCCATTTCAAAGTAACTGCTTCACCGTCCGCTGCCGGTGTTTCTGCCGCTGCCGTATCATTTGTTTCCGGAGCCGGCGTCTCTGCAGGCGCCGCATCTGTTGCCGGCGTTTCTGCTGCCGGTGTTTCTGCCGCCGGTTCGGAACCGGAACCGCCGCATCCTGCCAATACGGATGCCAGCATGGTAGCCGCTAATAAAACACTTACAAGTTTTTTCTTCATGATTAACTTCCTCCCTTTTCTTATAAGTCTGCTTACGTCACCCGTATGGGGTGACCTGCAAATTCATTATATGATTTCTTTTATTCCATGAACATGAAAAATATTAATTTTTTATTCATAATTATTTCATATTTTGCATTTTCGTAAAAAAAAGATATACTTTTTTTGAAAAACATGTCTTTTTTCTCTTTCTTATCGTTTTTCACTCTTTACCTTTCCAAAAAAATGTACATTATGTTAAAATAGACATCACGGAAAGGAGGGCTTAGAAATCTATGAGAAAATTTTTTCACACCATCCGCGCCAGGATTTTATTGTGCACCATCTCCATGATCTTACTGATCAGTATTATCATCACTGCCATCAGTTACTTTATTGTCTCTTATAACCTCAGGCAGAACATGATACGTACTTCGGAGATCAGACTTTCTTTTTTAGGCTCTTCCATTGATTCCAATATCAATAATGTAAAGGGATTTATTGACTCCTGCCAGAGAAGCAACAAAATAAGTAAATTTGCCATTGAAAAAAATACCGCCAACAAATTTGTCAAAAGAGAAGCCCTTGATTTTGTCACGGAAATTTACGGCGCAAACACCGCCTTATCCTCACAGATCATCCGGCTGGTCATCATCGGGAAATCCAGAAACGACATCATTCAGATCGTAGAAGCCGTGAATTCCAATATTGCCGTTTCCTCGGAGGCGATCCTGTCCCTTCCATATTTTGACACCCTCTATGAAAATACAGGCGAAATTTCCACGGCGATTCTGTCTGACCCCTTTTTCACTACCAAAACAGTGCCCGTGATTCCCATACTTCATACCATTGAGCACCCTTATCAGGCAGGTGAGATCGGATATATTTTCACGGAAATGTCCGCTTCCGTCATCACAGACCCTATACGGAATTCCCTTTCGGATACGGACAACTGCCTTTATTTCCGCATCGGGGAATATTTTTACCGGTATATCGAGGGGCAGGGGCTTGTACTCTGCAGTGATGAATTCGAAATCATAGAGGATTTATCCGGCAATGCCCTAAGCAGCAATACGGACATACAGAAAATCCGTAACCGGGCGGAACAGAAAACGTATATTATGGTTACGCGTCCCCTCGGCACCCGTAATTTATATGTAACGGAATGCCTGGATGAATATACCCTTTCACGGGATATCTTCTCCACTTTCCTTATCGTCACGCTCATTATACTGACAGCTTCCGCTGTCATTGGTATCCTGCTTTTTTACTACCTTTCAAAGACGGTAAATGTGCCGGTAAAACAGCTGCAGGTGCGGATGAGACGGATTGCCGACGGAGACTTCTCCAGAGATCCGTCTACGGAATGGGAACACGAATTAGGGGATATCGGCAAAAACATTAACGATCTGTCTGAAAACGTGCTGTCGCTGATGAACCAGCGCCTAGAAGATGAACGGCAGAAGAAAGACTATGAATACCGGATGCTGCAAAGCCAGATCAATCCCCATTTCCTTTACAATACCTTAAATTCCATCAAGTGGATGGCAACCATACAAAATGCAACGGGAATCGCCGAAATGACCACTGCCCTTTCCCGTCTGTTAAGGGATATTTCCAAAGGAACTACCAGTCTGGTACCCATTTCCCACGAAATATCCCTGATAGAAGATTACTTTACCATACAGCAGTACCGTTACGGAGGCGTCATCACCCTTTCCTTCGATATCGAAGACGAACGGCTGACCGGGTGCAGTATATTGAAGTTCACCTTACAGCCGATCGTGGAAAATGCGATTTTCCACGGCATTGAACCAAAGGGCAGCGCCGGGACCATTGCCATTCATATTTATCAGGATGCCCATACGGATGTCCATATTGATGTTACGGATGACGGCATAGGGATGGAGCCGGAAGTTGCAGACCATCTGCTGGACCATGATTCTTCCGCCGGTTCTTCCTTTTTTAAGGAAATCGGTGTCAGCAACGTCCATAAACGGCTGCAGTACGAATTCGGAAATTCCTACGGACTGCATATCACCAGCAAAAAAGGAGAATTTACCACGGTATCCATATTATTGCCTTTTCAGGCAGGGGAGGTTGGCACATGATTAATTTACTGATCGCAGACGATGAGCCTTTAATACAGGCAGGAATCAAATCCATGATTAGCTGGGAGGAATATAACATCCATCTCATAGGAACCGCTGCCAACGGGGCCGCCGCCTATGAAATGATAAAAGAACACTCGCCCGAAATCTTGATTACCGATATTAAAATGCCGGTAATGAGCGGTTTGGAGCTTGCCAGAAAATGTCAGGAGGAAGGAAGGATTCTGCCTGTATTCATTATACTCACCAGTTATGAGGAATTCCAGTTTGTCAAGGAAGCTCTTACCTATCAGGTAGTGGACTATCTGGTGAAGCTGGAACTGACACCGAAGGTACTGGGTGAAGCCTTGAAGCGTGCCATCGGAAAAGTATCCGAACTACAGGCTTCCGCCCAAATATCAGACTCTGCTTACGGCAATATCTATCTTTTAAAGGAACAGTTTTTTACCCGTCTGATACTGAACCTGTTTGAATCGGAACAGCAGTTTGCCCTGCAGGCAGGCAACCTGAACATCCGCTTCGACTATCCTGCTTTTGCCGTAGGATATATGGAAATCTGCAGCGACAGGCTCCATTGCATGAATTCGGAAAAACAGATCACACTTTATACCAACTGTCTGCAGATGACAAAAGAACTGGCTTCCAAATACCTTCCCTGCCACGTGCTGTCACTGGATACGAAACATTTCTGTATCCTGTTCTTTTTGGATGACGCTGCCGGCTACCGCGGCACCATTCAAAAAGCCGTCGAGCAGGTATCCGCCATGCTGTTCAATTATTACAGCGTGACCATCCACGCAGCCATCGGAGCACCCGTCACTGCCCCCATGCTGATAGCCTCTTCCTATCAGGATGCAAAACAGGCATTTTCACGGATCACCCGCGAAAATCCCCTCCTGTTTTTTGAGGACATACCTGCCAGCGAACCGCTGAAAAATGTTTTTAATATATCACTGTTTAAGGAAGATATCCGCAAAGCCTATGCGGAATATGACGAAAAAGCCCTTTATGATATATTTACATCCATCATGGAGTTGTTTGAAAACCAGTCTACCCACTATGTTCAGGCGCTGGACGCCGCAGGCAATGTCCTGTATCTGTCTCTTTCCCTGTTAAACGACGGAGAACAGATTGTTTCGAACATATTTGAAAACCGTAATAACGGCTACCGTTCTTTATATGAACTGACAAATGTAGAACAGATCATGGAATGGCTGAAAGTTTTGCGCGACGGGCTGTGCGACAGCTTTGCCGCCCATAACAAAGACTACAAGAACCATATTGTCATCAATGTAAAGAAATATATTAAAGAACATATAAAAGAAAAACTTACCCTGAACAACGTGGCGGAAGTATTTAACATCAGTCCCAATTATCTGAGTGTTCTTTTTTCAAAATACAACGATACGGGATTCACAGACTATATCAACCACAGCAAAATAGAAGCCGCAAAAGAAATGATGTCCGGCGGCGATTATAAAATTTACGAAATTTCCGACATCCTCGGCTTTGAAAGTGCCTTTTATTTCAGCCGTGTGTTTAAAAAAATTACCGGGGTTTCCCCGAGGGACTACATGAACAAAAATCTGTAATCCGGTAAAATAATGTAGATAATCATAAAATATTTCATTTTCAATCCACTGTCATACAGCAGAAAAACAGAAAATTTTTCTGATTTTATTTTTACGAGGGAGGAATCATAACATTATGTTTTATGAAATAGCACTCGGCTTCCGCCGGGATTTATCAGTTTATACCCCATATGCTTCCATTACTGACAGAACCGCATGGAATTCCCTTTCCGAAGACTGGAAAAAAGCAGCTGTCAGTCTGGGGGAAAAATATCTTGGATTTTCTTATCCCCATCTGTCCGCTACCGATTTCATGGATTTTTTGCGTACGGGGAACCGTACCCGGTATGAAGATAAACTTTTTTCCAAACGCCATGCATTAAATGCAATGGTTTTAGCGGAATGCGTCGAAAACAGGGGACGCTTTTTGGACGGTATCATTGATGGGATTTTCTCTGTCTGTGAAGAAAGCGCCTGGCAGCTTCCGGCACACAACAGCTATATACGGGACACGCCCCAGCTTCCCCTGCCCGATTCAACCGCTCCGGTCTTAGACCTTTTCGCCTGTGAAACCGGCTCCATTCTGGCCACGGTACACTATCTGATGAAAGACACACTGGATTCCGTCAGTCCGTTCATTACAAAAAGAATCCGGCATGAATTGGAACAGCGCATCATGCTCCCTTACCTCTATGAACACTTCTGGTGGATGGGAAACGGAAAAGAGCCGATGAACAACTGGACGATATGGTGTACGCAGAATGTACTGCTCTCTCTGTTTTTGGTGGATATAGAAGACGGACTCCTGAAATCCGGGGTTTTCCGCAAAGCCTGCCAAAGCACTGACTTCTTTTTAGCCGAATACGGAGAAGACGGCTGCTGCGATGAGGGAGCACAATACTACCGTCATGCAGGATTATGCCTTTTTAATGTGATGGAAATACTCAATGCCATAACCGATAACCGTTTTGCTTCCTTGTACAAAGAAAAAAAGATTCAGAACATAGCCTCTTATATACTGAATGTTCATATAGACGACAAATATTATGTAAACTTCGCAGACTGTTCACCGATTGCAGGAAGAGCCGGCGTCAGGGAATTTTTATTTGCAGAGCGTACCGGAAACGAAAATATGATGCGCTTTGCCGCGCAGGATTTCTTCTCCGGCGGAATGGATTCCCTGCTCCTGCCAGCCGAAAACAATCTCTACTACCGGCTGCAGAATGCTTTTACCATTACAAAAATTACGGAATATCTTCAGTCCCATCCGGCTGCCGTAGAACATCCCGATATTTTTTATCCAAGTGTCGGCGTATTTCTAGCCAGGGATGATTCCCTCGCACTGGCTGTCAAAGCCGGGGATAACGCAGACAGCCACAACCATAATGACACCGGAAGCTTTACTGTATATAAAGAAGGGAAACCACTGTTCATTGATGTGGGAGTGGAAAGCTATACGAAAAAAACTTTTTCCCCGCAGCGCTACGAAATATGGACCATGCAGTCAGCCTACCACAATCTGCCTGCCATAAACGGCTTCATGCAGCAGGATGGAGAAGACTACCGGGCCAAGAACACAACATGCCGCATGGACAATACTCTCTGCGAAATTGATATGGATATTTCCGATGCTTATCCGAAGGAATCCCGTTTATCCTTCTACCGGCGCAAAGCCTGCCTTTTAAAAGGTAAGGAAATCCTCATCCATGACAGTTTTTCTTTTGATCATACAGCGGATACCGGAATAACGGAAGCGCCTTCCGTAACTCTGTCGCTGATGACTTATGAAAAACCTGTTTTACAGGACATTACGGATAAACTCCTTTTCCGGATCGGCAATCTGGGTTCCCTCTCCATGAAAGGCGGCGAGCTCATCGAAATAGAAGAAATCCCCATTACCGACCCTCGTCTGAAGACGGCATGGGAACACGATATTTACCGTATCCTGCTGCGCATCACCGGTAATGAAATCAAGTTGCATATAAAATAGAACAGCCCGGCTTCTATCCAGATGCGCCATATCTTTAAAAAGCTGCCGGTTTTTTTCCGGCAGCTATACCCCTTATCATTCCTTATTCTCGTCACCACCATTTAAATGGCAACTTCCATAGTCTCCCCACAAATGAAACCCCTAATCTTGTCATGAAATTCATCCATTGCCGCCCGATCATCTGTATGAACGCGCAATTCCAACATCTGATAAAGTCCGAAACCCAATATTCCAAGTATGGACTTGGCATCAATCACCCGCCTTTCGCATTGCAAATCAACGTTGAATGGGTAATTTTCAATAGCCAGCACAAACCTCTGGGCTTCTTCCATTGAATGAAACATAACTTTGACCGATTTCATTTCCCTTCTCTCCTTTCATAAAATTGTTCTAAACTTTGAGGAAACAGTAAAGAAAAACTTTACTCCTGTTCCATCATTCTACCATGGAATCAAGAAAAAGAATACTGTTTTTGTGATTTAATCATTAAAATTTTATGAAGTTTTTTATGCAAACGTATATTCTCTATATATGAACCATTATATTCTGTCGCTTCCTCATCCTCCCGCAAAAAATTCTCACTCACACAACCGTTATATTCTTTACCCTTATATTGAATCTGTACCGGTTCATAAACAATATAATTCTCCACATTAGAATAAACCAAAAGTCCGGAAACAGCCACCTCAGCCAATCCTTCATATCCCATATGATCCGCTTTATACCATTTGTTCCCGTATTTCCATTTTAACTGATTACCCTTTGAAGAATGTCCGGCAGAATCGAAAGAACAAAAATCATCCAACTTTATTTTTTCCATTCGCTCCCTTTCTGCTTTTCATAATAAATTATCTCAATCCATTGTTTATCCTCTGCCATTCTTCCTTTTGTCCTTTCAATAATCTGCAGCGGATCATACGAATCCACTCCTATATCCCGCAATACATCTTTCAGATTTGCACGTCCGCGGGGAAAACACCTGCTTTCCAAAAATTCTTCAAATCTTACCCAATCCGGATTCTTCACTACACCAAATGCCCGATGAAGAATATCATCCGTTTGGTTCTCCACATAAATTCTTTTAATGGTGTGCGACCTCTTGTATCGGCGTTCCTTCCCGATACATATCGATCATTGCCTCCCTGTCCCTTTTGGTAAAACGGGCTTTCCGTCCCGCATTTCTTAGACTAACGGGATATTCCTGTTCGAACAGCCTGTCATACTTCTTTGCTTTTTCTGCTATTTCCTGCAAATCCTTTGGATTGTGTGTATGAAAAATTTCAAGGTATAACTGTCTCATTTCGTCCATTCACATACCTCCTGTTCTCCTATCCTATTCCCATTTTATACCCCAAATGTAAATTAATTAATTTTTTTACATCATTAATAGAATATCCACGTTGTTCTTCTTTCTTTGATAAATGGATATAAAAAAGACAGTTGATTTTCCGTTAGGATAAACCGGAGCTTGAGGTTCGTATCACAATGCTTTTTTCAGCTTGACATAAATACCCACAAAACAAGTATATGGTTTAATGACCGACTCAAAGTGCTGCCTATCGCCGAGAGCAAATTTTTTATTTGTCGCAAGCCAATCGTCCCATGCTTTGCTGAAACAATCCATTTCCCATGTTTTCACCGACTCGATTCGATCGCTGTCGCCGATAAGTTCTTTCCAAAGTTTTGGATTTTTAAACATATAGGCATCATCTCCAAGCCAATCGGAAAGAAGCTCCTCAGCACGGCCTGTATATTCATCCTTCAGACCGGGAATTCCAATCAAAACCACTCCGTTATCTTTCATAAATGGCAAAATCTTTTCCTGAAAAAATCCCTTGCTTCCCGCAAAATAATGATAAGAATCGATACTGATCAGGGCACGAAACTGCTTTTTTTCAAAATGAAGATTGTTCGCATCTTCACAAATAGGCGTTATCTGCTCTCCAACACCCCATTCAATAAACCGCTGCCCATTTTCTTCTGCACTTACCCATAAATCATTTGCATAAACCCTCGCTCCGGTCTCTTTTGCAATGATCAGACTTGTCAGTCCCGTCCCACATCCTAAGTCGAGGATCATATCATTAGGAACCAAATGTAAAGGATATTTATTAAGCAGTTCTGCTAATATCCTTACGCTATTTGGTCCCATCATGGTTTCTGCCGTAATATATGCCTTATAATCACTAATATTCATAGTACCATACCTCCTCTAAATCACGATTGTTGAATTGTCCAACGCTATTATCTGCTTTGTGCCGCTGTCCTTTACCTGCGGAAGAATGGAAGAAGCAGTTACACACCACATACCTATAATCAGTCTTAAAACTCACACATTTAGGCAAATCTGCCCCTGCCCCGTATGAGATAAAAGGCATCCCCCCCTACCGCCCTTCTGAAAGGCCGATAAACTGCGTTTTTCCACAAGTCCAATCGGCCCTGCGTCATTTTCCAATATCCGTCGCTGAAAAAATGCCTTCACCGCCGCAGGAAACAGCGATGAACTCTTTTTGTCAGATAAACCAAAAACCTTATCTCTGTTTTCTTAACTTGTCAATCCACGTTCCGGCTCTTTATGACTTTCTCCAATTCAACGATCATCTCTCCAAGCGTTTGCACTGCCTTTTCTGAATCCACAAACAAATTCTGAAGTAATTTATCCAGGTTTTCTTCAAAAGCGGCAGGAAGAATTTTGGCCTGCTCTTTCGCATTCTGAACCATCCGTTTTTCTCCGGGGTGCGTCAGCTTGTTCATTGCAAAAATAATATCAAAATACGATTCCAGAAAAGCCGCTGTCCTATGATTTACGCTTACCATATCCTTACGGGCAAAAGCCTTTTTGATCTGAATGTCATATGAGGGCAGATTTCCAGTCAACAGGCGTAGATTTTTATGGATGATATTGTCCCGTAATTCGTCCGGATAAGAAATCCGGTACTTGTTTTGCAGGCTTTCCAGTTCTCCGTTTTTATCATAGAGAATCCGGCTATGTAAAAGATTGTGCCACATACAGGTTGTATAGCCATTGTATGCCGTATGTTCTTCAACAACTGAACGAATCGTCTGTGAAAAATCCTCGATATTTCTATACAAAATATCAATATCCACCCCATCTTTCAATGTGCAGTCGTCTTCCAGCTCCCAAAATGAGTTGCCAATCTCCATATACTGGCAGCATTTCCCTAAAATGCGCTTCCGCATACTCTCATATGGTATGCTGGTACAGTAAATGTATAAATCGTAATCCGACTTTTCATCATAGTCTGCACCGGCCCTTGACCCGCCGAGTGCAACCGCCTCTACCTCCGGGAGTGTGGCAAACTCATTCCATAATAAATTGAAATACATATTTTCCCTCCAATTTGATAATATTGTCCTACCAACGGAACAGTTTATCCTTCCACATATATCTCTAAGAACGATGTAATCTTCCCATATGTATACTCGCCCTCAACCAGACCAACAAAATTATTATGACCGTTATTCATCCATTTTGCAAATAGTATTTCATCTTATTTGCAATCTGCTCACATTAAATCACCGTCCTCACTGTTATCCAAACATAACCATATGCTGCGGACCTTCTTTAATCTATCGTAATCACTGTAGTAAAATTCGGTCTGCTTCTGTGCGGAAATCATCCTGGCAAGATAGAATATGATCCTGTTCTCCAGGTGATATCCTAATTTACCGGGGTCTGACGATCGCTGCGCCTCTAAATTAATTAAAAATTTCATTTCCGATTCTTTATGCTATGCAGTAAAACGGATATCAAAAAAAAATTTTCCCTCTCCGGGAATATTGTCTTCCGTGTTGGATACGTTTACGCGTCCCATGTTTGACAGTTCTGCATCCAGCGGTCTCGTCCCGCTTTCGATATCCTCTCCGATACTGGCCATAATATCCCCAATCGGCATATCCTTAAATTCCTGAACTGCGTATTTTAAGATCCGCGCTAGTATTTGTTTATCTGCAAGCAGGAACTTTATATTTGTGCCATAAGAACTGGCGTCGTTTGTGGCTTCAACTGCCTGTGCCAAATTAGTATCTGCCATCCTATCGCCCTTTCCTTGTATTTAATGTAGTAACAAGGCTTTCTCAAAATGTGGTGAAAAAAATGTTGAATTACTTTTTATTATACTTAACTTACTGACTCAAACTTCCCACACCAGTTGGTGCGTTGAACCTTGGTAAATCAACACTTTAACCCATTAAAAAGGCACAAACCGCCTGTATATGGTATAATTGAATTGCCAAAAACAATCACACAGCAAGGAGATTTATGCCATGTCAAGTATACCACAGACAACCGATAATGGGAACAATGTTTCTGATTTTGCCACAAAATTCATGAAAAGGTTCCACCTCAGCAGGCTGCTTTTTAAATGCAATGCCGGGAAAGAAAAAGGCATCCCGGCCATGGACATTTTCCGGTTCCCCTTCTGCATGATGTTTTCTGACCGGAGCGTCTTATATGCAGATGAAGACCGGCACATTTGAAGGGGGATTCTCAAAGAACACCATCTACCGTTTCCTCAACAACGCCCGGACGAACTGGCAGCGTTTCACAACACTGCTTTCTGCCAGCATCATCAACGGTTTCATGAAACCCCTGACGGACGAAAAGCGCAAGGATGTCTTCATTGTTGACGATAGCCTGTTTGACCGCTTCCGCTCGAAAAAGACGGAGCTGCTTGCAAGGGTCTTCGACCACTGCTCCATGAAATACCGTTCCGGGTTCCGGATGCTCACCCTTGGCTGGTCTGACGGGAACTCCTTTGTGCCGGTCAGCCACTGCCTGCTTTCGGCCGCAGAGGATAAGAACCTTCTTTGTGAGGGGAAAGCCTGTGACGGACGCTCCCTTGCCGGAAGGAGACGCCTGCAGGCGCGCCGCAAAGCTACAGATGTCATGGCGGAACTGATCCATTCCGCCCGGTGTGCAGGCGTCACTGCCAGATATGTCCTGTTTGACAGCTGGTTTTCCGCACCGAAGACCATGATCGCGTTAAAAAACCAGGAACACCTTGACACGATCGCCATGGTAAAGAAAGGCAGGACGAAATACGCATACCAGGGTGAAAAACTCAACGTGAAAGAGATTTACAGCCGCAATAAAAAGCGCAGGGGCCGTTCCCGTTATCTGCTTTCCGTACTTGTGGAAGTGGAGAAAGACGGCGAAAGTATCCCGGCAAAACTTGTATATGTCCGAAATAAAAGCAGACGTAAAGACTGGCTGGTGCTCATAAGTACGGATACGGAGCTTTCTGAAGAGGAAATCATCCGCATTTATGGGAAACGCTGGGACATAGAGGTCTTCTTCAAGGCATGCAAATCTTACCTGAACCTTGTGAAAGAGTACCGGGGCATCTCCTATGACGCCATGACTGCCCATGTTTCCATTGTCTTTTCACGTTATATGATGCTGTCAGTAGCCCAGCGTGAAAACGAAGATGATAAGACAATATGTGAGCTGTGTTTCTGCCTGCTGGATGAAATGGAAGGCATCACGTTCAGCCGCTCCATGCGCATAATCTTAGACGCATTAATGGATGCGGTTATGGAATATTTCCACATCACCGAAACCCAGCTGGAGGAATTTACCGCTAGTTTTATTCAGCGCCTTCCCAAATATATGCAGGAGGCTTTGGAACGGGAAGAAACAGCGGCATGAGGATATTTTGGGGTCTAAAGCATTGATTTTTCAAGGTGCTTATCCCATTTTTGATGTGGGAAGTTTGAGTTACTGAATAATATCAATGACCACAGACTATAAAAATCTTCTTTGTTTGATACTCCCTGCTTTTCCTATATACATGTATTATACTTGAGAGTAAAAAGTTTTGCAGCAAAAAAATAACCCTTTCGTATAGATTTA